>DASVEG010000064.1:0-8981 GCA_036380695.1 Acidimicrobiales bacterium | reverse complement strand
CCCGCCTGCGACCTCCTCGACCGCGCGCACCACGTCTTCGCCCGGTGCGTCCTTGAGGAGGAAGCCGCTGGCGCCGGCGCGCAGCGCGCCAGACAGCGTCTCGTCGTCGTCGAACGTGGTGAGCACGAGCACCCGCAGCTCGGGCCACCGCGCGAGCAGTCGCTTCGTCGCGGTGACGCCGTCGACGCGCTTCATGCGCACGTCCATGAGCACCAAGTCGGGCGACGTCTGCTGCACGACGGCTTCGACCTCGTCGCCGTCGCTCGCCTCGCCGACGACGTCGATGGTCGACGCGGTGTTGAGGATGCGGCGCACGCCCGTGCGCACGAGCTCTTGGTCGTCGACGACGACGGCGCGAATCACGCGTGCGCCCCGACCGACGGGACGCGGAGCGCGACGCGCCACTCGCCCCCGCCCGGCGTGGCGCCGACCACGAGCTCGCCGCCCATCGCGACGGCACGCTCGCGCATGCCGAGGAGGCCGAGGCCTGCGCCGCCGTTCGCCGTGTGCGCCGCGCCCGCCGGGGTCGCCGCGGGTGCGGGCGACCGCACCTCGAGCTCGAGGGGTGGCCCGACGGCGAGGCGCACCGACGCGGCCCGTTCGCTCGCGTGCTTCGCGACGTTCGTCAACGACTCCTGGACGATGCGGTAAAGGAGCAGCCCCTCCTGGGGCGGGATGCGGGCGACGTCGCCGTCGATCGAGAGGTCGACGTCGATTCCTGCCGCGCGGTAGCCGGCGACGAGCGTGTCGATCGCGCTGGCGTCCGGCTGGGGCGCGGCCCCGTCAGCGCCCGGCGAGTCGGGCCGCAACAGGCCGACGACCTGGCGCACGTCGGCCAGGCTCCGGCGGCCGAGTTGCTCGGCCTGTTGCAGCGCGGCGGACGCTTCTGCCGGGTCGGTCTCGAGCGCGAGCCGCGCGCCGGTGATGTGCAACATGATCACGCTCAAGGTGTGGGCGAGCACGTCGTGCAGCTCGCGCGCGATGCGCTGGCGCTCCCCCAGCGCAGCGCGCTCGGCGAGGTCGGCTTGTGCCTGCTTCAGGTCGGCGAGCAGGCGAAGGCTGTTCTGCATCAGGAACCCGCAACTCCACCCGAGCGCGATGCCGAAGACCCAGATGAACGCACCCTCGTACGGGCCAGCGACCTCGACGCCCACGATCACGGCAGCGGCAGCGCCCATGGCGACGAGCCCGTGGCGAACCGTCCCGATGCTCGCTGTCTGGGCGGCTGCCATCACGAGCAGGAACCCGGTCATGTCGTTGTTGACCGGGTGGGCGGCGAAGACCACGACGGGCCCGAGCGTGAGGGCGAGGGCGAGCAGCCAGTTCGGCAGCCGGCCGGTCGCGGCGTACAGGAACGGGCTCGCCGCGCACAGCATGAGCGCGAGCCCGAGCGCGAGCGGCACCTGCTCCCGGTGCTGGTACGCGGCGATGATCCCGACCGCGACGACGATGGAAGCCGACCCCTGCGGGATCCACAGCGGCCAGTCCAGCTCGTCGTGAGGCCTGCGCACGACAAGAGGCTACGGACCACACGCCGGCCGGCGCATCAGGCCACGGCCGTAGCGCGTCTCCACCCCTGGTCGGAGGCCGGTCCCGACCCCGGCCCGACGACCCGAGCCCTCCCGGTCCGTACCGTCGAACCCATGCCTGCTGCGATTGTCATGCAACGACGCGACCGGATCGCGTTCCTCGTGTTCTCGTCGTGGATCACGATCGGGCTGTACCTCGACGGGTGGGCCCACAACAACGACAAGCCGGAGACGTTCTTCACGCCGTGGCACGGGCTGCTCTATTCGGGCTTTGCCGTGTCGGTCGCGTGGAGCGTGCTCGAACGCTTCCGCCGCCCGCCCGGGTTGGGCAACTACGAGGGCGACCGGTGGCTCGCGGTCGGCGGCGCGATGTTCGCCCTCGGCGGGATCGGTGACTTCCTGTGGCACTCCCTCTTCGGCATCGAAGTCGGCATCGAAGGCCTCCTCAGCCCGACGCACTTGCTCCTCATGATGGGCGGGCTGCTGGCCGCGACGTCGCCGCTGCGCGCCCACCAGGCCGGGGCGACCGCCCGCACCGTGGCGTGGGTGAACGGCGCGTCGATCACGATCGCCGCCGCCGTCGTCGCGTTCTTCCTCCAGTTCCTCAACGCGTTCCTCGTCGACGCGGAGACGCTCGCGACCGCGGACTCCGTCGGCGACGAAGGGCAGGTCGTGCAGAGCTTTGCCATCGCCGGCGTGCTGATCACGGTCACGTTCCTCACCGGCATGGCGTTGCTGCTCCGCCGTTACGCGCCGGCCCGTGGCGTCGTCGCCGCGTCGTTCACCGTCCTCGCCCTCGGCGCGGTGGGCATGCACTCGTTCGAGAACGTCGCGCTCGTGCTCGCCGCGCTCGCGGGCGGCCTCGCCATCGACGCGTTGACCGCGCGGGATGCCGACGTGCGGCTCGTGCTCGGCGCAGGGGCCGGGACGCTCACCGCGGCATGGTGCGCGATCGCGGCCGCCACCATCGGGATGGCGTGGCCCGCAGAGCTGCCGGCGGGGACGACGTTGTTCGCGATGCTCGCCGGCGTCGGCCTCGGCCAGATCGCGACGTCGTTCGAACTGCAGCGTGCGCCCGAGTCGCCGGAGCCCGTGGCGCCGGAGCCGGTCGCGCCGGCGGCGACCGGCGACCGCTACCTGGCGTCGACGGCGACGTAGTCGCGCTCCTCGGCGCCGATGTAGAGCTGCCGGGGCCGCGCGATCTTCGAGTCCTGCTCGAGCAGCTCCTCCCAGTGCGCGAGCCATCCCGACGTGCGGGGGATGGCGAACAGCACGGGGAACATGTCGACGGGGAAGCCCATCGCTTGGTAGATGAGCCCCGAGTAGAAGTCGACGTTCGGGTAGAGGCGCCTGCTCGTGAAGTACTCGTCGGCCAGCGCGACCTCTTCGAGCTTGAGCGCGATGTCGAGCAGCGGGTTCTTGCCGGTCACGTCGAACACCCGGTGCGCGGTGTCCTTGATGATCTGCGCCCGCGGGTCGTAGTTCTTGTACACGCGGTGGCCGAACCCCTGAAGCCGACCGCCCTGGCCCGACTTCACCGACGCCACGAAATCGCGCACGTTGTCGATCGAGCCGATCGACGTGAGCATGCGGATCACCTGCTCGTTGGCGCCGCCGTGGCGGGGGCCGTACAGCGCCGCGGTCGCCGCCGCGCACGCGGTGTACGGGTCGGTGTGCGACGACCCAACCACGCGCATCGCGGTCGTCGAGCAGTTCTGCTCGTGGTCGGCATGGAGGATGAACAGCACGTCGAGGGCGCGATGGAGCACGGGGTTGCCCCAGTCGGCGAGGTCTTCCCGCGGGTGGAACATCATGCGGAGGAAGTTCGCGGTGAAGCTGAGGTTGTTCTCCGGGAACACGAAGGGCATGCCGAGGCTGAACCGGTACGCGCACGCCGCCAGCGTCGGCATCTTGGCGACGAGGCGGATCATCTGCTTGTAGCGGATGTCCTTGTCGCCGATCTTCTTCGCGTCCTCGTAGAACGTCGACAACGCCGCGACCGAAGAGACCAGCATTCCCATCGGGTGCGCGTCGTAGTGGAAGCCGTCGACGAACCGCTTCCGCAGGTTCTCGTGGATGTACGTGTGATACGTGATCTCGTGCGTCCACCCGTCGAGCTGCGCAGCGGTGGGCAGCTCGCCGTGGAGGAGGAGGTACGCGACCTCGAGGTAGGTCGACTTCTCGGCGAGCTGCTCGATCGGGTAGCCGCGGTAGCGGAGGATGCCCGCCTCGCCGTCGAGGTAGGAGACCGCGCTCTCGCAGGCCGCGGTGGCCATGAACCCTGGGTCGTAGAAGAGGACGTCCGGTAGCGCCTTGCGCCACTCGTCGGAGTTGACCCCCCCGTTGACGATGGGGAGCTCGTACGTCTGGCCCGTGCGGTTGTCGGTGATCGTTATCGAGTCGGCCACGTCGCCCGATGCTATTCCCCCTGGTGATGGCCCATACCCGGGTCGACGCGCTGGCACCAGCGCAGCACCAGCGCGTGATCGCGTGACGGATCGACGAGCGCGCGCATGAGGTCGTCGGGCGTCGCCAACAGGTCGGCCGCGGCCGCCCGCTGCGTCGCGCCCTCCAACACCGCGGACGCCGACCAGTTGAGGTGGGGCGGCTCCTCCCCCTCGCTACGCGAGGGCGACCAGGACGACGCCCGGCGTTCGTCGACGATCGCCACCCGGCGGTTGGCGTACGGACCTTCGTAGAACCCGGCGACGACGCGGTTGAACCACGCGTGATCGACCTCGCCCGCGAACGGGACGTGCGCGGCCGTGGCCGGCGCCAGCTCGAGCAGCGCGAGGCAGAGGTGCTCCTCGCCAACCCACGTGTGCCCGTGCCAGTTGGCCCAGTCGTGCGCGCGGCCGCCGGCCGCGCGGGTCTCGTCGGCGAGCCGCGACCAGTCGATCTCCGTGTGCGGGACGTCGACCGCGTCGAGCACGACGTGCTTCACCGGCACGAAGTCGAACCCCGGCCCGGTGAGCACCTCGTCGCCGTCGGCGTCGACGATCGGCGCGCCGGTCTCGTCGACGGCGATGCGGTCGAAGCGCCGCCCGTCGGCGCCGAGCAGGCTGCGGTGGTCCCACGGACGGGGAGGCCCTCCCTTCGTCGGCTCCACCGCTCGTGCGTGTTCGTGCTGCCAAACCGACACCAGGTTCTCCCCATGCTTGTCGAGTACGTGATCGCGGATCGCGGCGAGCGCTGGCGCGTCGCGAAGGGTCGCCATGGCCCGGTGCAGGTGACGCTTCACCGCACCCGGGCTGCACCCCATCGCCGCAGCCGTGTCGCGCTCGCCCAGGTCGAGCACGTGGCGCAGGACGACGGCTTCGCGCTGGCGCGCGGGCAGCGCCTCGAGCGCGCGCAGGACGTCGACGCGCTGCGCGACCGGGCCGGTGTCGTCGATCGCGGCGCGGCGGTCGTCGAGCGAGGGCGTACGCCTGCGGAGGCGGCTGAGCGCCGCGTTCGTGCTCACCCTCGACACCCACGCCTCGGCGTACGGCGCGATCGAGGGCCACGCCCCGTGCGCCTTGAGCAACGCCTCCTGGGCGACGTCTTCTGCGTCGTCCGCCGAGCCGAGGATCCGCGCCGCGCGTGTGGTGGCGACCGCGACGAGGCGGGGATACGCGAACTCGAAGGTCTGCTCGACGGCGATCGGCGACATCATCCCATCAACGCCGCCAGCCCCTCGTTTGGTTGACACGCGACGACAACCGACTCGCGGCGATGCCGCCCAGTGACCTCGGAAGGACTTTTGGCCCTCGCGCGGGTCCGTTCGGCCCGTGCCGCGGATGCCCCCGGTGATCGATCCTGGAAACAGTTCGACGAGGAAGAAAGAGGAAACTCGATGAAGAAAGCATTCCCGATCGCATTGATGGTGCTCGGACTCGTGTTCGTCGCCGGTGGTGGCTACGCCGTCTTCCGCGGGCTCGACGCCAAGGAGCAGGTCCGCGACGAGCTCGTCGCCCAGAACATCACCCTCCCGGAGGACGCCAAGGAGCTCGTCGGCGCCACGCCCGGTGCCCGCGTCGACGACGCCAACACCGCTGAACAGATGGCGGAGATCATCGGCATCCACGCCAACGAGTCGACCGACGGCAAGACGTACGCCGAGCTGGGCCGTTACCTCGCCACCGGCGGGGGCGACACGAACGACGCAGAAGCCGCGGTCAAGGGCAGCGACGGCCGACCGGTCGCCAACCCCATCCGGAACGTCGCCTTCCAGGCGTCGAGCCTGCGCACGAGCCTGTACACGTCGGTGATGGCGTTCAACGTCGCCGACCTGGTGATGGGCCTCGGCCTGATGATCGGCGTCACCGGCCTCGCCGTCGGCGGCCTCGGGTTCGCCCTCGCAGGGCTCGCCTTCCCGGCACTGGCCCGGCGGGTGCACGTGGAGCCCATCGCCGCCCAGCACTGACCCACTCCGGCCGACCCGAAGACACCCGCTCTCGAGGCTGGTGGTTGCGAAAGCCGCAACCGCCAGCCTCGAAGCGCGTCTCAGGACAGGACGGGGACGCGCGCCGCGCCCGGCGGGCGTTCGCCCGCGAAGACCGCGGCCGCGGTGGCAGCCGCCGCGAGGAAGGCGGCGTCGGGCGGCAGCCGGTCGGGAAACTCGCGGCGGGCGATCGCGATGGCGTGGTCGGCGTCGTGGGCGAGCACCAGCGCCGACGTCCCGTCGACGCGACCCATGCGCCCCCACGTCACCAGCCAGACGAAGCGGCCGTGGTCGTCGGTCGGGATGTCGATGCCGCCAGCGTAGGGTCGGCGCGTGGCCCTGACGGAGGAGGACGTCCGCGCCAGCCAGCTGGCGACGATGAAGCGACGGGCGACGGCGTTGCTCGTCGCCGTCGCCGGGGCGTTCATCGCCGTCGCGATCCTCGGCGGCGACGACGGCGCGTGGGGTTACGCGCTGGCCGCGACCGAGGGCGGCCTCGTCGGCGGGCTGGCCGACTGGTTCGCGGTCACCGCCCTGTTCCGGCACCCGCTCGGGATCCCGATCCCGCACACCGCGATCATCCGCGAGCGCAAGGACCAATTCGGGGCGACGCTCGGGTCGTTCGTGCAGGACAACTTCCTCACCGGCGACAACGTCGCCGAACGGATTCGCTCGGCCCGCGTCGCCGAGCGGATGGCGGCGTGGCTGGCACAACCGGCGAACGCCGACCAGGTGGCCAGGTACGCGAGCGACCTGCTCGTCGCCGTCGCCGACATCGTGCGCGACGAGGACGTGAAGCGCCTGCTGCACGAGGAGGTCGAGCGCGCCGTCGAGCGCCTCCCGGTCGCGTCGCTGGCGGGGCGAGCGCTGCGCGCCGCGACGGCGGAGGGGAGGCACCAGGAGCTGCTCGACTCGATCTTGCGCGCGGTCGCCGGGTTCCTCGACGAGAACCGCGACGACCTGCACGACCGGTTCGCGAAGGAGTCGCCGTGGTGGCTCCCGCGTGCCGCTGAGGACCGCATCTTCGAGCGGCTCCTCGAGGGAGCGCAGTCATTGATGCACGCCGTCGTCGACGACCCCGAGCACGAGCTGCGCCGCTCGTTCGACGAACGCGTCGCGACCTTCATCGACCGGCTCGAGAACGACCCAGAGCTCGGGGCGCGCGCCGACGAGCTGAAGCGGGAGGTCGTCAACCACCCCGAGCTGCGCGAGTGGGTCGCGGGACTGTGGGACGACCTCAAGCGGTCGCTGCGCGAGCAGGCCGCCGACCCGGAGTCGCGGCTACGGGTGCGCCTTGCCGAGGCGGTGTTCGCGGCCGGCGAACGGCTCGCGGCCGACGACGTCCTGCAGGCGAAGCTCGCCGACGGGATGGAGCGGGCCGTCCGTTACGTCGCCGACCACTACGGCGACGAGATCGGCGACCTCGTCACCGGCACGATCGCTCGCTGGGACGCGGAGGAGACGTCGCGCAAGCTCGAGCTGCTCCTGGGCCGCGATCTCCAGTTCATCCGCATCAACGGCACGGTCGTCGGGGCCCTGGCGGGCACGGCGATCCACGCCGCCGGCCAGTACGTCGCCTGACGGTCGTCAGGGCCCTGCGTCGAGCTGCGCGACGAGCGCCTTCGGGGCGACCATGCGGTACGCGTCCTGGCAGATGCGCGCCACCTCGTCCCAGTCGACGTCGACGTCGAGCCGCACGCCGAGCCACCCTCGTCCACCGACGTATGGAGGGACGAAGAACCGGTGGGGCTCCTGCTCCACGAGGTCGGCCTGCACGCCCGGCGGCGCGGGGCACACGAGCGCGACGCGCCCGTCGCCGTGGTGGTTGTCGGTGAACGTGGCGACGGTCTTCTTGTCACGCACGAACCACGTCGGTGAGCCGTGACTCAGTCGCTCCGTGGTCTCCGGGAACGCGAGGCAGATCGCCCGGAGTCGGTCCGCAAGGTCGGGTCGGGCCACGGCGCCACGGTAGGCGGACGCGCCTACGCTCGGCGCGCCACGAAAAGAGGAGGCGCGCATGCCCGACCGCAACGGATACCCGCACGGCACCCCGTCATGGGTCGACATCGGCACGGACGTCGAAGGAGCGAAGGCGTTCTACGCCGCCTTGTTCGGCTGGGACGCGCAAGAGGCGGGGCCGCCCGAACAGTCGGGCGGGTACGGGTTCTTCCTGAAGGGCGGGAAGATGGTCGCCGGCTTCGGGCCGCAGCAGAACCCTGGCCCGCCGTTCTGGTCGACCTACGTGTCGGTCGACGACGCGGAGCTGATCGCCAAGAACGTCGAGGCTGCGGGCGGCACCATCGTCGTCGCGCCGATGGACGTCATGGGCCAGGGCCACATGGCGGTCTTCCAGGACCCGACCGGAGCGTTCATCTCCATCTGGCAGCCCGGCGAACACCGCGGCGCGCAGCTCGTGAACGAGCCGGGCGCGTTCTGCTGGAACGAGCTCAACACGCGCGATACCGCCGCGGCCAAGGGGTTCTACGAGTCGGTGTTCGGGTGGACGGGCGTGACCCACGAGGGCGAGATGGCGTACACCGAGTTCCAGATCGGCGGCACGAGCATCGCCGGGATGATGAACATGCCGCCGCCGGTGCCGGCCGAGGTGCCGGCCCACTGGCTCGTGTACTTCGCGGTCGAGGACGTCGACGCCGCGCTCGCCAAAGTGGGCGAGCTCGGAGGCACCGCCCTGACCGGCGTGATGACCATCCCGTCCGGCAGCCGGTTCGCTGTCGTCGCCGACCCCCAGGGCGCCGCCTTCGGCATCATCACGCTGAACGACTGACCGTCACCGCGATCGGTTTTGTGCACCGTTGCCACGGAATGACGTGGCAACGGTGCACAAAAGCTCGCTACGCGGCAGCGAAGGGGCTCGGGCGGACGCAGCGGAGGAAGGTGCGGACCGCGGCGCGGGTGCCGACGACCTCCATGCGGCCGTCGCGCACGGCGGCGGCATAGTCGACATGCCGGAGGTGCCAGCGGGCGAGGGTCTCGCTGTCGGTGCGGATGACCAGGTCCTCCTCCCACCC
>DASVEG010000063.1:0-6023 GCA_036380695.1 Acidimicrobiales bacterium | reverse complement strand
CGGCGACGCCGGCTTCGAGGCCCGCCAGCCAGCTGCCGTAGTCGAGCACGCGCAGGTCGTCGTCGGAGAGCGACTCGACCTTGGACTCGGCGATGGCGCGGATCGCGGTCCGTTCCTCCGGTGTGGTCAGCCGGATCCCGTCATTGAGGCAGTGGCCGACGGCGTCGTCGCACGCCGCCCGGCTGAAGATGAAGTAGATCGCCGGGAGCATGTCGCGCTCCGCCAGCGCGTCGACGACGTCGGCGCGGCGCGGGGTGTACAGCCGCGATCGCGTCCTCGCCGGCGCGTGCCGGAACCCCCTGCCGGCGGCCGAGTGCCGGTCGAGCGCCTCCGCTTCCGGGTTCGGCCTGCCGTCGACCAGCGTCGGCAGCAGCAGCGGTCGTTCGAGGTGGCGGTCGCCGACCATGAAGAGGTTGTGGAGGGTAACGGGCCGCCGCTCCTCGATCACGACCTCCGTCGCCCCCCGCACGGTCTGGATCCAGTCGCCGAAGTCCTCGGCGTTGGAGACGGTCGCCGACAGGCACACGAGGTCGACGGTCGGAGCGAGGTGGATGATGACCTCCTCCCACACCGGCCCCCGGTAGGCGTTCTGTAGGTAGTGCACCTCGTCGAGCACGACGTACCGCAGCCCGTCGAGCGACGGCGAGCCCGCGTAGATCATGTTGCGCAACACCTCGGTCGTCATCACGACCGCGGGCGCGTCGCCGTTGATGGCGTTGTCGCCGGTGAGGAGACCGACGTTCGCGGCGCCGTGGCGGCGGACGAGGTCGCCGTACTTCTGGTTCGAGAGCGCCTTCAGCGGCGTCGTGTAGAAGGCTTTGCCGCCATCGGCGAGTGCCTTCGCCACCGCGTACTCGGCGACGACCGTCTTGCCCGACCCGGTCGGGGCGGCGACGAGGACCGACCGCCCCGTGTCGAGTGCGTCGAGCGATCGGTCCTGGAAGGCGTCGAGCTCGAAGCCGAGCGAGGCGACGAACTCGTCACGCGTCACGAGAGGGTTCTACCTCCGCAGCAGCCGTCCGATGAGAATCGACACCTCGTACAGCAGGTACATCGGCCCGGCCATCGCGAACAACGTGATCGGGTCCTGGCTCGGCGTGATCACTGCGGCGAAGATCACGATCCCGACGATCGCGCCACGCCTCATCCGCCCGAGCTGTCGGGGCGTGACCGCCCGCACGAGCTGCAAGAACACGAGCACGATCGGGAACTCGAAGGAGATCCCGAAGCCGATCACGACCTTGAGATAGAGGTTCAGGTACTTCGCCGGGCTGAACTGGGGCACGAGGTTCGGCCCGCCGACGGCGATGAGGAAGTCGAGCGCCTTCGGGAACGTCAGCACCGCGAGGGCCGCCCCGCCGACGAACAGCAGCATCGAGGCGACGATGAACGGGATCGCGTACTTCTTTTCGTTCTTGTGCAGCGCGGGCGTGATGAACCGCCAGATCTGCCAGAGCACCACCGGGGCCGCGAGCGTCGCCCCTACGAACAACGCGATCTTGATGCGGGTGGTGAACCCTTCGAGCGGGTCGATGGCCAGCAGGCGGCAGTCGTCGCCCTGCTTCGCCTCGCAGTAGGGGTTCACGAGGAAGTCGAGGACGCGGTTGGCGACCGCGAACCCGAGGACGGCGCCGACCGCGACCGCCAGGACGGCGCGCACCAGCCGTGTCCGCAGCTCGCCGAGGTGCTCGACGAGCGTCATCCGCGCGAGGTCGGCGCCGGGCTCCATCTCTTCTCGTTCGTGCGCGACGGTCACGCCGACGGGTCGGTGGCCGGCGGGTGCGCAGGCGGAGGCGGTTGCGGCTGGACGTGCGGCGCGGGAGGTACCTGTCCCGCGAGGTCAGCGCTCGGCCCCGGCGGCGCGCCGGGCGCGGGCGTCGTGGGCGGGAGGCTGCCCGCCGTCGCCGAGTTCGACGTGGTGTTGACGGTCGTGTCGAGCGCGTCTTTGAGCTCGGCTTGAAAGCCGGAGCCGATCCGCCGGACCTCGGCGATGAACCGCCCCGCCTGCTTGGCGGCGTCCGGCAGCTTCTCGGGACCGAGCACGATCAGTGCGATCACGAGGATCACGAGGATCTCGGCGGGGCCGAGGGTGCCCATAGGAAGAGGAGTCTACGGGTCGCCCGCCGTCGTTCTACGCGACAGGAGGGGCGAGTACCGCCCGTGAAGCGCGCGAGACGCGTCCGTCTGGCCGGTCAGCGGCGGGGAAGGCGAACGGCGACGCCCCGGCGGAACGTCTCGGCCTCGGACCGCAGCTCGAGGAGCGCGGGCCGGAGATCGGAGAACCGCTGCACATCGCGGCGCAGCTGCACGGCCTCGCCGACGAGCCGGCGCGCCACGAGGACGATCGGCAAGGCAGCGAGCACGGCGATGGCCGCGGGGACGAGCCACATCATCGGCGAGCCTTGTTCCCGGCCGTGGCCACCCGCAACCCTGTGCCAGGCCCCGGAGGGCTAACGGGCTCTGCGGTCGGACTCGGTGAGCCGCTCGAACCAGCCGTCCTCTTGGAGGAGCTGGTGGAACTCGAGCAAGTCGTCGTAGTCGATCGGGTCGCCGTTCTTGTGCTCGTCGAGCTCGGCCGGGAGGCTCCACACCGACAGGCGAACGCCGGACGACACCAGAAGGTCGACGATGCGCTGCTCGGCGAGCTTCGACACGGCGACGTTGCAGGCCGGGCACCGGAAGGCGTACGACCCCTGGTTGTTGGTTGCGCAGACCTGCACGGTGACGTCTCGTGACGTCAGTTCGACATCGCCGCAGGTCGGGCAGCTGGCTCTGATGGTTGCCACCAAGGTCTCCCTTCGATGCCTCGGCTTAGCCATCGGCCCGTTCCCCTCTTGGGTTGAGCGCCTTTGCGTCAGGCGCGGGCACCGCCTCCGGAATGCCCACCGCTCCCATCGGCACTCCGCGTTGCGACATGAGGACGACCTGCGGCATTTGCCCCACGACTGCAGTGGGGGGTCATGACTAGCCCGATCGGGTGGGACCAGAACCATCCTCAAGGGCCGGTAGACCTACTCCCGAAGTTCCTTGCATGAAGGAAGGCGTGGTCCAGTACCTCGCGCAGGTGCTGCGCGGGCTCACGGTGGGGGCCGACCCGGTCCGGTTGCTCCACGACACGTTGGGCGGCGCCATCTCCGCGAGCCGGGGTCGCCACGGCCTCATCGTCGGCATCGTCGACGGCGCGCCCGACGTCGTCGCGCAGAGCGGCACCACGCCGAAGGTCGTGCGCGAGGCCGCCGAGCAGTGCATCTCCGAGGGCCGTTTGGCACGGCGGCGCGACCCCGCGGTGGGCGCGGGCGCCATCGCCGAGCCCATCCGCATCGGGCACCGCATCGTCGGCGCCATCGCGATCGGCGGCGACCCGCTGACCCTCGACACCGCGCCGCTCCCCCTCTTCGCGGACGCCGCAGGGCTCGCGTTGTCGCGGCGGCCGACGGTGGGCCGCGCCTCCGTCCCCGACTTCTCCGACGCGCTGCTGCAGGTCGGCAGCGACCTCGACCAGTCGGCCGTCCTCAGCCGCGTCTTCGACGCCGCCGAGCAGCTCTTCGCCGCCCTCGGCGGCTTCTGCGTCGTGCCAGACGGCGACGGCTGGCGCGTCGCGCACTACCGGGGCATCACTGCCGCCGACCTGCGCAACGCGGCGCGCCACCCCGACTTCCGTTCATTCGTGGCCGCGGAGCGTTTGCGCGTGGAGCCGCCGACCCACCCGGTCGTTGCCGGGCTCGTGCACGGCGCGGAGACGGCGGTGGCGATGCCCCTCGTAGCCGCGGGGCACCGCATGGGCTTCCTCGTCCTCCTGCTCGGCGACGTGCCCGATCCCATCGGACAGGGGCTCATCCTCGCCTTCGGGAACCAGATCGCGTCGATCCTCCGGTCGAGCGACCTCGCCCAGCGCCTCCGCGACCACGAGCAGCGCCTCGCGTCGATCGTGCACACCACGCCGACCCCGGTGGTCGTCGTCGACGAGCACGACCGGTTCGTCATGGTGAACGGGGCAGCCGCCGAGCTGTTCCACCTGCCGGAGGCGTTCGCGGTCGGCCAGCCCGTCGGCGGCCGCCTCGGGCACGAGACGTTGGAAGCGATGCTCGCCGACGACGGCGACGGCCAGGTCGAGCTGCTGCTCGGGTCGCCGCCCGACCGGCTGTACCACGCAGCCACGCGTTCGATCCGGGCCATGGGCGGCCGCAAGCTCGGCCGGGTCCTCGTGCTGCAGGACGTCACCAAGGAGCGCGAGACCGACAAGATCAAGAACGACTTCGTCTCCGTCATCGGCCACGAGCTCCGCACGCCCCTCACGGTCGTGAAGGGCTACGTGAAGATGCTCAACAAGAAGGGCGCCGACATCGAGGACTCGGCGCGGGCGACGGCGCTCGCCGCCATCGCCAACAACACCGAGCGGCTCGAGCGCCTGATCCAAGACCTCCTGTTCGTCTCGTCCATCGAGTCGCGCACGCCGGGCCTCGACCTCGAGCCCGTCGACGTCGGCCGGGTGCTCGACGAGTTCGGCGACGAGCACGCGGGCCGCATCACCATCGACCGGCCCCGCACGCCGATCCCGGTCCAGCTCGACCGCGCCAAGTTCGACCAGGTGATGCACCACCTCATCGACAACGCCCTCAAGTACACCGACCAGGACGTGGTGCTCTCGGTCGTCGACAAGGGCGCAGAGGTCGAGATCCGCGTCGACGACAGCGGCCCCGGCATCTACTCCGGCGACCTCCCGCTGCTGTTCGAGCGGTTCCGGCAGCTCGACGGCACCTCCACCCGCACCCACGGCGGTACCGGCCTCGGTCTCTACATCTGCCGGCGCATGGTCGAGCTGCTGGGCGGCCGGATCTGGTGCGAGAGCCGCCTCGGCGTCGGGTCGAGGTTCGCCTTCACCCTGCCCAAGGACGGGCCCATCTCCGCCGCCGTCCGCGAGGCGCGGGAGTCGACCGAGGTGTCGACGTCGTTCCCGACCTCGGCCTGACCGGCGGCTGCGGGGTCCCTCGCTAACTTCGGGGCATCGATCCGCTCCGAGTCCCTCCCATCGGGTTCGCCCACCGGGGCGCGCGGGCGCACGCGCCTGAGAACACCATCGAGGCGTTCGCCCTCGGGTTGAAACTCGGGGCGACCGGGTTGGAGAGCGACGTGTGGCTCACGGCCGACGGCGTCGCGGTGCTCGACCACGACGGCGTGGTGAAGTCCGGCTTGCGCAGGAAGGCGATCGCCGACGTGCCCCGCTCCGCCCTGCCGTCGTACGTGCCGACGCTCGAGGAGCTGTACGCCCAGTGCGGCACCGGTTACGAGCTCTCGCTCGACGTGAAGGACGAGCGCGCCGCTCCCACGGTGATAGCCGTCGCCAGGGCCGCCGGCGGCGACGCGATCCGGAAGCTGTGGTTGTGCCACCCGGACTGGCGCATCGTCGCCGCCTGGCGTGCGCTCGACCACGGCGTGCGGCTCGTCGACTCGACGCGGATCCGGCGGATCAAGGAGGGCCCGGAGCGGCGAGCGGCCGACCTCGCCGACGCGGGCATCGACGCCGTCAACATGCACTACTCCGACTGGACCGGCGGGTTGGCGACCCTGTTCCACCGCTTCGAGCTGCACTGCTTCGGGTGGGACGCGCAGTTCCCCCGCATCCTCATGGAGCTGCTCGTGCTCGGCCTCGACGGCGTCTACAGCGACCACGTCGACCGCATGGTCGAGGCCATCGCCGAAGCGACGCGGTAGCCGGCGGCGCTACAGCAGCGTCAGGTCGCCGAGCGGCCAGACGCGGACGAAGGCGCGGCCGACGACGTGGTCCTCGGCGATCGGCGTCGGGCCCGAGTTGCACAGGAAGCGCGAGTCCTTCGAGTTCTCGCGGTTGTCGCCCATGACCCAGATGTGGTCGGCCGGCACCTCGATGGGTCCGAAGTCCTGCGTCGTCTGATCGGCGGGCAAGTAGGGCTCCGACAGGCGCTTGCCGTCGATGAAGAGGCGCCCGTCGCGAGCCTCGACGGTCTCACCGCCGAGCGCGATCACCCGCTTGATGAGGTCCTTGA
>DASVEG010000062.1:0-7671 GCA_036380695.1 Acidimicrobiales bacterium | reverse complement strand
GGCGACGCCATGTCCTGCTCGCTGCCGAGCCGGAGCCGCGTGGCCCGGCCGCTCCCGTCGAGGTCGAACACGACGCGCTGCCCCTGGCGGAGGAGCCGGAAGATCGAACCGACGAGCGCGTCTGGCGCGAGATCGAGCTCGGCGCGGTCGGTGTCGCGCAGCAACGTGCCCTCGCCCGTGCCGGGGTCGTACGCCTTGATCACGCCCTGCATGGCGACGGAACTTACGCTCGCCCCGTGACGACCGGCGAATTCGAGCTCGTGGAGTGGATCCGTTCGCGGTTCCCGCTCACCGGCGACGACTGTGCCGTCGTCGAGCCGCCCGCGGGTCGCCTCCTGCTCGCGGCCGACGCGATCGTCGAAGGCGTCGACTTCGAGCAGCCGTACGCGCCAGGCGAGGTCGGCTACCGCGCGGTGCTCGTCAACGCGAGCGACATCGCCGCGATGGGCGGCCGGCCGCTGCACGTGCTCGTCTCGATCCTTGCGCCCGCAGGCGTCGACGTCCGTGCCCTGCTCGACGGCGTCGCCGACGGCGTTCGTGCCCATGGTTGCGAAGTGGCCGGCGGCGACCTCTCCGGCACGTCGGGGCCGCTCGTGGCCTCGGTCGCGATCACGGGGACGGTCGACGACGGCGGCGCGCCGGTGCTGCGTTCGGGGGCGCGGGCAGGCGACGGCGTCTTCGTGACGGGACCGCTCGGCGCCGCCGCGGCCGCCGGCTACCGCTTCGGCCCGACCTGGCGGCCGCTCGCCCGTGTCGCCGAGGGCACCGCGGCGCGGCTTGCAGGGGCGACCGCGATGATCGACGTGTCGGACGGGTTCGCCGCCGACCTCGGCCACCTCTGCGACGCGTCGGGCGTCGGCGTCGTGCTCCACGACGTGCCGATCGCGGCCGGAGCCACCGAGGAGCAGGCACTCGGCGGCGGAGAGGACTACGAGTTGCTCTTCACCCTGCCCCCCGGGGCCGTGGCACCCAGCGGCTCCATCGCGGTCGGGACGATCGTCGAAGACCGCTCGGCGCGCCCGCCCGCCGTCGCCGGCTGGCAGCATCGGTTCTCGTGACCAGACCGCCCGTCGCCATGACGATCGCCGGGTCCGACTCCGGCGGGGGAGCCGGCATCGTCGCCGACCTCAAGACGTTCGAGGCCCACGGCGTGTGGGGCACCACCGCGCTGGTGGCCGTGACGGCGCAGAACACGCTCGGCGTGCAGGACTTCGCCACGCTGCCCGCTGGGCTCGTCGCAGGGCAGATCGCGTCGGTCGCGTCGGACATCGGTGTCGACGCCGCGAAGACGGGGATGCTCGCGTCGGCAGAGCTCGTCGGCGCGGTGGCGGCGGCGGTACGTGACGCCGGCATCTCACGGCTCGTCGTCGACCCGGTGTTCGTGTCGAAGCACGGCGACACGTTGCTGGCCGACGACGCCGTGGACGCGCTGCGGAGCGAGCTGCTGCGACTGGCCACCGTCGTCACGCCGAACCTGCCGGAGGCGGAGCGGCTCGTCGGTCACGCGATTGCCGATCGCGACGCGATGGCGCGTGCCGCGCAGGCGCTGGTCGGCATGGGCGCCGCGGTCGCGATGGTCACGGGCGGCCACCTCGACGGCGACGGGTCGCCCGACTGCCTGTGGGCCGGTGGCGCGTCCGAGCCGGTGTGGCTCGAGGGGCAGCGGATCGCCGGGCGCCACACCCACGGCACCGGCTGCGTCCTCTCGGCCGCGATCACCGCCGAGCTGGCGAAGGGGATGGAGCCTGCGGACGCGTGCGTCGCGGGCAAGCGGTTCGTCGAGCGCGCCATCGCGGGCGGTCTCGACATCGGCGGCGGCGTCGGGCCGGTGAACCCCGGCTGGGAGCGCGCTACCCGCTAGCAGCGGGCCGGCGGAGCCGACCCTGGCGCGTCAGCCGCGCGCGGCGGGCACCGGCGGCTTCGTGATCTTGCCGGCGCGGATGCACGACGTGCAGACGTTCACCCGGCGCACCGACCCGTTCACCACGGCGCGAACACGCTGGATGTTCGGGTTGAACCGGCGCCTCGAGCGACCCTTGACGCGCCGCACGATGGCGTTGCGACCGAGGCGCGAGACGGCGTTCCCGAACCCCGGGTGCTTGCCACAGACCTCGCATACTGCTGCCACCGTGACTCCTTCGGTCGATCCGCGCGCGTGGGCTCTCCGAGCAAGCGCGACGGAACAATCTAGCAGCGGGCCCCCGCAGCCGGCACACCCGGCGGGCGCCCGTCAGCCGTGTTCGCGGAGGAACATCGTCGCGAGCCACCACAGCTGGAACCCTGCCTGCTTCCCGACCGCGCCCGAGCCTTCGTCGACCACGCGCTCGACGGCGGCCCGGTCGAGCACCTCCCATGCCTCGTGCGCGGGCTGCGACGCGACCGCCTCGCGGGTCAACCGCCTCACGGTGGCGCGGATGTCGTCCGGCGCGTCCGGCACGGCGGAAGCCGATCGCTGCTTCTCGACGCGCCGGAGGTGCTCGTCCCGCCGTTCCTCCTCCGACTGGAGCGACGGCCAGCCCGGCTTGTCGCCCGCGAAGGGGATGTCGATGAGCTCCGGCGCCAGCTCGCGGAGCATCTCGAGGTGGAAGATGTCCTGCTCCCGTTCCGGTTGCGGCACGCCCACCTGATGCGGGAGAAGGCGCCGGCTGAGGAACGGCGACACCGCCTCCTCGCGGTAGTCGTAGGCCAACGACTTCGTGGCCTCGCGCGCACTGAGCTGTTCGGCGAAGAACGTGTCGCCGACGTCGTCCGGTTGCACGCCCTCGTCGAGGTGGCGGTCGACGAACGCCGCCAGGCACCGCATGACGTCGTCTCGCCCGGCTTCGTTCAGGAGCGGCGGTTGCAGCCACGCCTTCACCACCTGCCGGTACAGCAGTTTCGCCAGCGAGCCGCGTGGCACGCCGCGGGTGTGGCCGTAGACCGACCTCGCGAACTCGCCGCCAACGCCGCTCATCAGGACGGCATGGGGTTCGCCCGGAAGTGGCGCCCACAACCCCCTCGCGTCCTCGAGGTCGAGCGTGCCGGGCGACGTGAACGCCAGCGCTTCCAGAGCTCGCTTCGGGTCGGTGTACTCGACGTCGTCCGCGTTGCCGTAGGTCGTCTCGTGCGAGACGCCGAGGGCGTGGCACACCTCCCGGCCGACGGTCGAGTCGCCTGTCGCCGGGAACCCCGGTTCGTCCGGGAAGGCGTGGGTGACCGCCGCGAACTCGACCCCGGCCCTCTTCGCCGCGGCAACGACGACCCTCGAGTCGCGGCCGCCGGTGACGGCGATGAGGTTGGGCCGACCGGGCCAGTCCGCCAGCGCCCCGGTCGCCTGCGCGAGGAGCGCCACCGCGGCCTTGGGGTCCCACCCCTGCCCGAGGAGTGGCCCCAGCCGTGCCGCGGGATCGACGTCGACCGTGGTTCCCGCGGGCGACACGGTCAGGAACGTCCCTTTCGGCAGACGGTCGACCGGTTCCCAGAGCGGCTCGCCGCCGATGGCCCAGCCGAACGCGAAGTAGCAGCTGAGCACGTGGCGCCTCGCCTGCCCGCGACCGGCCACCGCGTAGAGGAGCGGCGCGTTGGTGCTGACCCACGTCACGCCGTCGGTCGTCGCGGTGTACGTCGGCTGGGTGCCGTGGGCGTCGGTGTAGACGGTCATCTCGCCGGCCGCGTAACGGACGATCGCGGTACGGCCATCGAGCCGATCGCGCAGCGTTCCAAGGCCCCCTAAGTAAGCGCGCGCGTCGAGCGCACCACGGCCGTCGGCGTCGTCGCCCGACCACAGGTACGGCCGCCCCGCGAACGTCGCGAACCGCTCGCCGTCGTCGGCCGCGTAGGGCGTGCCGGTGAGGGCGGCATGCGACGCCCAGTACGCGACGAAGTCGCCGGTCGGGGACTCCCAAGAGCCGACAGGTGCGGCGTCGAAGTCGCGGTAGGCGAGCCGCCACCGGTCGAAGGCGGCGCTCGCGCGGGAGCCGTCGACCCTGCCCGTGGCGCGGTAGCCGGTGAGGAAGACGTTCAACGAACCGGTTCCACGCCAGCGCCACCCGCGGCCAGCCGATCCTGCCCGAGCGCGAGCTCTTCCGCGTAGTGGCACGCGGACGCGTGTCGTTCGGCCGTGGGGCGAAGGAGCGGCGCGTCGGTCCGGCACAACGCGTCGCGTACGTACGCGCAACGAGTGTGGAACCGGCACCCCGGCGGCGGGTTCGAGGGATCGGGCAGGTCGTCGGCCACCGTCTTCGCCCGCCGCGCCCTGTCGCTCGCCCGGGGGTCCGGCTTCGGGACCGCGCTCAACAGCAGCTCGGTGTACGGGTGGCGCGGTGCGCGGAAGAGCGCGTCCGTGTCGCCCACCTCCACGAGGGTGCCGAGGTACATCACCGCGACGCGATCGCACAGGAACTCGACGACGGACATGTCGTGCGAGATGAGGAGGTAGGCGAGGTCGAGGTCGGCCTTCAGGTCCGCGAGGAGGTTGAGGATCTGCGCGCGCACCGAGACGTCGAGGGCGGACACCGGCTCGTCGGCGACGACGAGCCGCGGGTCGGTGATCAACGCGCGCGCGATGTTGATCCGCTGGCGCTCTCCGCCGGAGAACGCGTGTGGGTACCTGCTCATGTGGTCGGGCCGCAGCCCGACTTTCGTGAGCATCGCGGAGACGCGGTCTTCCACCTCGCTGCCCGAGGCGATCCGGTAGTTCCGCAGCGGCTCGCCGACGATCTGCCAGACCGTCATCCGCGGGTTCAGCGACGAGAACGGGTCCTGGAAGATGACGCGTATCTCGCCACGGAAGCGCCGCAGTTGCCTGCGGTTCTGCTGCGCGATGTCGACGCGGCTCCCGTCCGCGCACTCGTACTCGATTACCCCTCGCGTCGGCTCGAGCATCCCCGCCAGCGACCGGCCGAGCGTCGTCTTGCCGCAGCCGCTCTCGCCGACGAGCCCGAGCGCTTGGTGCGCGTGAATGGTCAGGTCGACGCCGTCGACGGCACGGACGTGACCCACCGTCCGGTTCAGGAAGCCGTGGCGGACGGGGAAGTGGGTTGCGAGGTCGCGGACGCGCATGATCGGTGGCGCGTCGGGGGCGCGGCGCGACCGCGGTCCCGCCACGGCGACCCCGACCACATGGTGATCGGGGGGGCCCGGAGCGGGTCCGACGGCTGCGTCGTACAGATGGCAAGCGGTCTCGTGGCCGTCCGCGAACGTCGCGACCGGCGGGGCGATCGTGTCGCACAACCCAGGGATGGCGTGCGCGCACCGTGCGACGAACGGGCAGCCCGCGGGCCGGTGCAGGGCGTGGGGCACCGCGCCCTCGATCGTTGGGAGGCGGTCGCCCACCGCCCCGACCGCCCCCGGGATCGACCGGAGCAGCGCCCGGGTGTACGGGTGCTTCGGGTCGTAGAACACGTCGTCGACCCGGCCCCGCTCGGCCACCGTGCCGAGGTACATCACGACGACGTCGTCCGCGATCTCGGCCACGACGCCGAGGTCGTGCGTGATGAAGAGCATTGCCATGCCCGACTCGTCGCGCAGCCTCTCCAGCAGGCCGAGGATGCGGGCCTGGGTCGTGACGTCGAGCGACGTCGTCGGCTCGTCCGCGATCAGCAGCGCGGGATTGCACGAGAGCGCGATCGAGATCATGACCCGCTGGCACATCCCGCCCGACATCTCGAACGGGTACGACTCCATCCGGCGTTGCGGGTCGGGGATGCCGACCTGCTGCAGCTTGGCGATGGCCACGTTCCGCGCCTGACCTTCGTCCACCGGGCGGTGGAGCCGGATGGCCTCGACCAGTTGCTGGCCCACCGTGTACATGGGCGACAGCGAGGCCGACGGCTCCTGGAAGATCATCCCGATCTCGCCGCCGCGGACACGCCGGAGGGCGTCGCTCCGCGGGGCGACGCTCGCGAGGTCGACGAAGGGAGCAGCGGTATCTGGCCGCCACTCGACGGTGCCGGAGACGATCCGGCCCGCGGGCGCGACCAGTTGCAGGACGGACAGCGCGGTCGCCGACTTGCCGCAACCCGACTCACCGACGACGCACAGCGTCCTGCCCTTCCGGACGTCGAGGTCGACCCCTTCGACGGCGCGCACGACGCCATCGGACGAAGCGAAGTGCGTCCGGAGGTCCCGGATCCGGAGGAGGACGTCGCTCTCGGCCTTCGGCTCCAACCGCTCGGCGGACGGGTCGAGCGTCACGGCCGGCCCGCTTGGTACGGGTCGACCGCGTCGCGCAGGCCGTCGCCGACGACGTTGAGCGCGAGCACCGCGGCGACGAGGACGACGCCGGGCAGCAGCAGCCACGGTGCGCTCGTCACGACGCGGATGTTCTCGGCGTCGTGAAGCAGCACGCCGAGGCTCACGACGGGCGGCTGCAGGCCGAGCCCGAGGAACGACAACGACGTCTCCGCGAGCACCGTCGCCGGCACCGACAGGGTCAGCGCGGCGATCAGGTGGCTGGAGAACGACGGCAGCATGTGCCGGAACACGATACGGGGGAGCCGCGCGCCGTCGACGTACGCGGCGCGCACGAAGTCCTCCTCGCGCAGCGACAGGAAGCGGCTCCGCACGGCCCGCGCGAGGGTCGTCCACGCGGTCATCGCGAGGATCGCGGAGATCGCGACGTAGCGCTTCAGTGGATCCCACGTCGGCGGCAGCGCGGCGGACAGCCCGAGCCAGAGGGGCAACGTCGGGAGCGAGAGCACGCCTTCGCCGATCCGCTGGAGGAGGCTGTCGACCCAGCCGCCGATGGCTCCCGACACGCTGCCGACGACGACACCGAGAAGGAACGCCAGCGCCACCGCGACGAGACCGATCGACATCGAGACGCGCGTCCCCACGATGATCCGCGAGAGGAGGTCGTGGCCGTTGCGGTCCGCGCCCAGCAGGTAGACGGGCGCGGCCGCGTCGGGGTCTCGCGGCCCGAAGAAGTGGATGTCGGACTCGACGAGGCCGAGCAGCTCGTACGACTCGCCGCGCACGAAGAACCCCAGCGGGATCTTCACCGACGTGTCGACGTCCCAGACGACCTCGAACGTCTCCGGGTCGGCCGTCGACGTGTAGCCGTACGCATGGGGGTTCCACCCGCCGTCGAGCAGCCGGACCCGCTGCGGCGGCGCGTACGCGTAGTCCGCCCGGTAGTACTCGGCCGAGTAGGGCGCGAAGAACTCCCCGAACAAGGAGACGAACGCCAGGAGCGCCGTGATCGCGAGACCGGCAACCGCGAGCCGGTGGCGCGTGAACCGCCGCCAGACGAGCATCCGCTTCGACGCGGCCGCCGGCGGCCGCTGGTTGTCGGCGGGTACGGGCGCGGTCAGCACGCGCGCGACGCAGCGGGCGAAGTCGTGACCACGACCGCTGCTACCGGTAGCCGCGCCGGACGCGGGGGTCGAGCCACGCCAGCGCGATGTCGGAGACGAGGGTTCCCGCGAGGGTGAGCGCGCTCGCGATGAGGATGATCGAGCCCGCGAGATGCATGTCCTGGCTCTTCAGCGAGTCGATGAGCAGTGGGCCGAGCGTCGGCAGGTTGAGGACCTTGGCGACGATGATCTCGCCGGACACGAGCGCAGGCAGGATCCACCCGACCGTGCCGACGAAGGGGATCAGCGCGACGCGCAGCGGGTACCTGCGGATCAACCGGCGCTCGGACATGCCCCTGGCGCGGGCGGCGACGACATAGGGCCGGTGCAGTTCGTC
>DASVEG010000061.1:0-21897 GCA_036380695.1 Acidimicrobiales bacterium | reverse complement strand
TCGTCGCCAACCGGTCGGTCTCGCGGTTCCGGCGTGCCACGGCCGAGGCGAGGGCGCTCGTCCGGATCGGGCGAGCTGACGCGGCGGAGCCCGAGCTGAGCGCCGAGACGATCACACTCTGGGCCGAGGTGCGTCGCCTGCCACGCCGGCAAGCCCAAGCGCTCGCGCTCCAACACGTCGACGGCCGCTCCGTCCGAGAAGTCGCCGAGATCCTCGGATGCTCGGAGAACACGGTGAAGACCCACGTGCTCAGGGCCAAGAAATCGCTTGCTGCCCGACTACGGGAGGGAACCGAATGACATCGCTCGACGACCGGCTGACCCGCGCAGCCAACGAGGTGAACCAAAGCCTTGAACCACTAACCCCCGCCGCCGTCGACGGCGTAGCTCGACGAGCTGGACGGCGGAGGATGGCGAACGCAGGAGCGCTCGTCGTCGTCGCCCTCCTCGCGGTCGGCGCGGTCGCGCTCAACATCGGCCGCGAGGGTACGGGCGAGACCGGCGTGGCGAGCAGCGGATCGCAGACCACAGAGACCACGGTCGCCGGAGACAGCACCGTCTCCACCCTGGCCGAGGTGCCAACGCTCGCGCTCTCCATGGAGGGATGGCATCTCCTCGAAGCGAGGGACTCATCGGGGGAGGGCAGCGGCGCGGTCGCGGTCCCGCAGCGGCACCTGCGATACGAAAGCGACGCGTTGAGGGGGCGAGGGACCGCGCTCGTGTCGTTCTCGCTCTTCGGCGTTCCTCCCGGGTCGTTCTACGAGACGATGGTTCCCCTCTTGGTCGCGACAGACGGCTATTCGACCGTGCGGGTCAGGGGTGTCGAAGGGCGGGTCCAGACCAGCGACGGAGAGGACGGCGTCTTCGTGATCGCCTGGCGGGAGTCAGACACGGCGGTGGCCGCACTGTGGGTGCGTGGAGTCGAGGACCAGCAAGCGGCACTGGCAATCGCTGAGGCCCTGGAACCCGTCAGCACTTCCACATGGAGCGACATGCTGCGCGAGACCCCGAGCCCGGACCGCGTCACAAACACGACGCTCCACTAGACCGCCCATCTTCGTAGTGACCACGAAATGCTCCTCACGGACGTGAGGCGGTCCTCCCGGTCGAATAGGTCCAGCCTGGTGACCCTTGTGGCTCAAAGACATGGACCGACAGGCGTCGTCCAATAAGCGTCCATGGCGAGCAACGAGGGCTTACCGAGTAGCGGGCCAAGCGCAGCGCATCCCCCGGACATCGCAGAATCAGACTGGGTAGCCGCACGGAGCGCCAATCCTCGACCGAAAGTGTCGTGGTGGCTACTCAACCGGTGTAACGCGCGCGTCACTGTGCGACTTTTGCCGACTCGTTCCGCCAATTCGTTCGTATCTCCCTATGGGGTCGTCGTTCCGACGGCCAGCACCGGACCCATAGAGGAGATTGATGACACCAGGCAACAGACACAGGAGGCGGCGTCTTCGGGCGGCCCTCATCGTCGCGCTCGCACCGCTAACCACAGCGGCGACACCGGCGATGTCGCCCGCGATCGCGTCGCCCGCACAGGCAGTCGCCGGGGTCGGATCGACCACGATCCTCGCGACATACGAGCTGCGAGGTGGCAAGGTCTTGACCCACTTTGCCGACGCTGAGGGCATTGGGTGGGCAGTCGTGAAGCCCGGGACCGTCATCACGACCGAGGAGATCGCGATTGCCGACGGCCCCGTCAATGCGCTCGCCATCCGTCCACCTGAGCCCATCACGGACCAAGAAGCACGAGCAGCGATCGCTCAGCTCCGCAACAGCGGCTGGACCGAGCAGGTTCAGCTAGAGCTGCTGGACCTGGTGTCGTCGGGCGTCTCACCGCTGCGAGCGATCGACCTCGTCGAGCCCTCGCGCGTTGCAGCATCATCGTCGTCGGACCCGACCGATCTCGACAGCACCGCCTTCCACGATGACTGTGCCGAAAGGAAGACCGGAACGATCGAAGCGACGGGCTGCTTCGCTCGCAAGTGGGGCGACGAGACAGACACCCACCGCTACATCGGCGCCGAGACCTGGGGCCTCGGATGGTCCACGACGCATGAGGCGCGAAGGCTCAGAACTGTGACGGTCGCCCACAGCTACGCGAACGGCGGAATCGTCAAGCTCAACCCGCTAACCGGCCGTCCGATCGGCTCGTGCACCTCCGCTGGGATTCAACTCGGCGGCCACGGTGTCGAGCTCAAACTGGAGCACCAGATTTGCCCCACGGAGATCTACGTCACCCTGGCTCAGGACCGACAGCTTTACGGGGTCGACTGGCGCGGCTCCGTGTACGACGTCGGCGAGCAGCGGGCGTCCGAGCTCCTCGAGATCATGAAGCGACCGAACGGCACGGGAACGTCCGGGTACACGTTCCACCTCTTCGCGAGGGCAGAGCCGGTTTGCGATGAGTGCAACAGCTTCCCCGGCATCAAGTTGCTCCCGTAGGCTTTTCGAGTGAATGTCCGCTTCGGACTGCTCATCGCGCTGGCTGTCGCCGCGTCGGCACTTGGCGTCGCGTGCAGCGACAACAAGCGCGGAACCGACGCGGTGCCGGCGACGACAACCACCACTGAAGACAGGCACGGCGTCCTTGGCGAGTACGAGATCACCGTGACCGACCCCGACGGCGTGCAGCGGTCGGCGACACTGAAATGCGGCGGCGGCAATCGTGGCACTGGCTATCTCGCGGGCGAAGCGCGAGCGCGAGCGTGTGGAACGGCGATTGCCAAGGTCGCCAGCGTCAGGTACCTCCAACTCGGCGAGCGCCCCGAAGATTGCAGCGACACGGTGGCTCATATGGGCTGGCGTGCCGAGATCAAGGGCCGATCATGGGTCGGAAGCTCTGGCGGGTGGGTTCCGGTCGACCGAACGCTCGTGGTCTCCGACGGCTGCGACGAAGCCCTATGGATGCACCTCAGGCCGCTACTCGAACCCGTTGCCATCCTGAGCGACGAGTGACCCGAAGCGCACGCGAAGACCCTTCAGGAGCACGAAGGTCATAACCCCCAGCGACGCCCCGCCGGTCACATCCGCCGGCGGGGCATCGCTGTCACGTGCGGGTCCCTGCGAGTTCGGCGTCCCGCTCGCATCGGAGGCACCATCGCAAGCGATGCTGCGGCGCCGAGGACGTCCGCGCTCGGCTCGCCGCGGACGACGGACGACGCGCGGTATGGGGCGAGCTAAAGAACGAAGACGTCCACCAGACCGAGATCGTCGTTGCCGGAGGTTCGATCGAATGAACCGGCGCGGCGGGTCCGCGACACCAGGAGGAGCCTCCGCCAGCCCTCGTCCACCGACTCCTAGCGCCGGGTGGTCGTCAGCAAGCGGCCAGTAGTACGGCAAGAGCTATTACAACCCACACCAAGGCGGCGATGGTGCCTACGGCGACGGCGAGCACGATCGCCACGCCACCTATGACGACAGGCGCTCCCGCCGTCCACATCGGCGCTGGTCTCCGCGGCATGTACAGATGCTGTCAGGAGAGCGCGCCTCGGCGCTCGGCAACCGGGCCGGACTCGCCTCCCAAGGCCCATCACACTGCGGTCGCATCACGCTCGCACATCTAGCCTCACCTCATGCCCCTCAAGCCAGGCGACAAGGCCCCAGACTTCACCCTGCTTGATCAGCACGGCGAGTCCTTCACGCTGAGCGAGTCACTTAGGCAGGGCAAGGTATGGCACTTAATCTACTTCTACCCGAAGGCCGACACGCCCGGCTGCACCACGCAGGCGTGCGGTCTGCGCGACATCCTGCCGTCGATCGACGGCACGTTGGTGGTCGGCATCAGCCCCGACAAGCCGGCGAAGCAGAAGAAGTTCGACGACAAGTACGGGCTCGGCTTCCCGTTGCTGGCCGACGAGGATCACGCGGTGGCCGAGGCATACGGCGTTTGGGGAGAGCGGTCGATGTACGGAAAGAAGTACATGGGGATCATCCGCTCCGCATTCCTGATCGACGCGAGCGGCAAGGTGCAGAACGCCTGGTACAAGATCTCGCCAAAGGACACGCCGACGAATCTCCTCGCTGCGCTCGGCACCGCCTGACGGATACACGCATGGACCAATCGGTCCATACGTGACGAACCCCGACACGGGGCACCGTGCAAACGCCACACTTGGGGCGTGCCGGAGCCGCACGGGGACGCACCATCCGACTCGTCGCGCGCGCTCGCGAGGCTGGCCGTGGTCGCGCTCACCGCCGCGGACCTGGCCGACGTCGAGGCCGAGGCCGTCCGTGTGATCGACCTCGCGACCGAGGCCGGTGACGGCAACCTCGCGGAGCAGGTGGAGGGCATCCTCGCCGCGGCTCGAACGCGCGCCGAGCGCGACGCTTCGCATCGCCGCACCGGTGAGGCAGCCGCGGCACGTGCATCGAACGAGCGCCTCCTCACGATTTTCGACGCGACTCCGGACGCGTTGCTCGTCGTCGACCCGAGCGGGCGGATCGTCGATGCGAACCGTCACGTCGAAACCCTGTTCGGCTACACGCCAGAGGAGCTCATCGGGCGACCGGTCGAGACGCTCCTGCCGGAGCGCTTCCACCACGACCACAAGTCACACCGTGAGCAATTCGTGCGCGACCCGCGGCCTCGATCGATGGGCGTCGGGCTCGAGTTGTTCGCGCGGTGCAAGGACGGCGGCGAGTTACCCGTCGATGTCGCGCTCGGCACGGTCCAAGGCGACGACGGACCGTCCGTCGTCGCGTTCGTGCGCGACGTCAGCGAGCGGCGGCGAATGGAAGAGCTCGCGGCGCGGCTCCGCGAAGCCGAGACGGCGCGCGCGCAGGCTCTCGAGATCAACGACACGGTGGTGCAGGGGATCGTGACCGCGCTGCTGCGCGTCGAGCTCGGCGACACCGACATCGCCGACGGGCTCCGCGCCACGCTCGACGCCGCCCGCTCGATCATCAGCGACCTGCTCGGCGAGCGCGGTGTGGAGCCCGGCTCGCTCGTGCGCACGAAGCCCGCCTCCGCGCACGACCACCGCAGGCCCAACACCTAGCTCTATCGCTCGTCGGCGTCGATCACGCCCTCGGGCGGCGGTGGCTCGAACACGGCGAGGGCTTCGAGCAACGCGTCGACGCGGTCGTAGCGCTGCACGATGGTCCGGCGGGTGGGGGTGAGGTAGCCGTCGGCGACCATCCGGTCGAGCTGCACGACGAGCCCGTCCCAGAAGCCGCCGGTGTCGAGCAGCGCGACGGGCTTGCGGTGGAGCCCGAGCTGCGCCCACGTCGTCACCTCGGCCAGCTCGTCGAGCGTTCCGTAGGCGCCGGGCAACGCGACGAACGCGTCCGACAGGTCGTACATGAGCCGCTTGCGCTCGTGCATCGAGTCGACCTCGTGCAGCTCGGTCACCTCGGTGTGCGCGATCTCGCGAGCGAACAATCCTCTCGGGATGACGCCGATCACGCGCCCACCTGCGGCCAGCGCGGCATCGGCCACGACGCCCATGAGGCCGACGTGCCCTCCGCCGTACACCACCTCGACCGCGCTCTCGGCGAGCGTCGCTCCCAGCTCGGCGGCCAGATCGCGGTACTCGGCACGGACGCCGGGCGACGACGCGCAGAACACGCACACGCGCCGTAGCGCTGGCGTCACGGCAGGTTGAACCGCCGGCGGTTCTCCTCGAGCTTGCGTTGGCGGTACGACGCCACCGCGGCACCGATGCCACCCAGGAAGAGGAGGCGGCGGAACGTGCGGCGGCGCTTGCGGCCGCCTACAGCTTCGCGGCGGCGACGTCGACGGATCGGCATCGCGGGGACGCTAGTGCTGACCTTGATCCCGAAAAGTGGACCGTTGTCGTGACAACTTGGCCCTGTTCGACAGGAGCCACGAATGCCAAGGCACTATCCCGCGGAGCTTCGGCGGAGGGCGTGTGAGCGGATGCTCGCCGGCGAGGCGGTCAAGGACCTCGTCGTTGAGCTGGGGGTCAGCGACCACACGCTGTATCGCTGGCGACGCCAGGCGCTGATCGATGCTGGCCGTCGGCCGGGTGCGAAGAGCTACGAGGCCGATCCGTTGCTCGCCGCGAGACGGAGAGTCAAAGAGCTCGAGGCCGAGCTGGAGCTGGTGAAGGCGGCGAGCGCGCTGTTCGCGGAGGGCGACGACGTCAGCCCAAAAGGAAGTACCAGGTCGTTCGAGGGCTGAACCGCCTGGGCTACTCCGAGAGGCTGGCGTGCCAGACGGTTGGGCTGAGCCGGTCGACGTATTACAAGATCAAGCACCATCGGCCCACCGACGGCGAGATCCGCCGGCTCCTGCTGGCCGACGCCATCGCCGACATCCACGCGCGTTCGCGGGGCACGTACGGCATGTTGCGCGTCCGGGCCGCGCTCGAGATCGAACAGGGCCTCATCGTCAACAAGAAGCTGGTGTGGAAGATCATGCGCCAGCTCGGCCTCAAAGGCCTGCCGGGACCGCGCAAGGGGGTGAAGAACCTGAAGAACGCGCCCACCTGCGAAGACCTCGTCGAGCGGCGCTTCGAAGCCTCGGCGCCGAACGAGCTGTGGCTCACCGACATCACCGAACACCCGACCGCCGAAGGCAAGCTCTACTGCTGCGTCGTGTTGGACATGTGCTCACGGAAGGTCGTCGGCTGGGCGATCGACCGGCGGTGCGAGGCGGCGATGGTCAACGACGCCCTCGCCAAGGCCTCGAGATCCAGGTCGACGTCCACGCCAACGGTCGTACACTCCGACCACGGCAGCCAGTTCACCTCGTGGGCCTTCACCGAACACGTCCGCCGCCTCGGTCTCATCTCCTCGATGGGCACCGTCGGCGACTGCTACGACAACGCGCCCATAGAGTCGTTCTGGGGCTCCATGCAGATCGAGCTCCTCAACCGGCAGCGCTGGCGAACCCACATCGAGCTCGCCGTCGCCATCGCCGACTACATCGAGCACTTCTACAACTCGTCCCGGCGTCACAGCGCCCTGGGCTACCTGACACCCGACGAGTTCGAGGCCCTACATTCACCCCAACCGATGGCCACGCTGTCATAACGCCTGGTCCACCGAATGGGGTCAAGGACTTGCGGTGCTCCCGGTGGGATTCGAACCCACACTCGCGGGATTTTGAGGCCCGTGCCTCTGCCGGTTGGGCTACGGGAGCGACGCACGCATCGTAGCGACGAGGCTTGACCTATCGGCGTGAAGGGAACGAACCCGCCGTGCCGCTAGAGGTGAACGTCACGCTGTCGCTGCCAAGGGACGAGCTCACCGTCCCTGTCGTACGCCACCTGTGCCGCCACGCGCTCCAAGAGCTGGGCGTCGCGAGCCAGTGCAAGTCGGACATCCTTCTCGCGCTCACCGAGGCGTGCACGAACGTCATCGACCATTCCGGCGGCAGCCACGACTACCAGGTCGATCTCAAGCTCGACGAGGCTCGCTGCACGATTCGCGTGCGCGACGAAGGCGCGGGCTTCGACGTCGACGACACCCAGGGCACGGTCGACCTCACCGCCGAAGCCGGGCGCGGCATCGACCTCATGAACGCGCTCGTCGACCGCGTGTCGTTCGTGTCGGAGCCGTGCGAGGGCACGATCGTGAACCTGTACAAGGAGCTCGAGTTCGAGGAGGGGCACCCCGTCCGCGAGCGCCTCCTCGGCCACGTGCCGCCCGCCGTCGACTGAACCGCCTTCGCCGCTGGCAGCAATGCCGCGTGCCGTGGCGGTTGATCGGCTTGCCCCGCACGTGCCCACGCCGCACGCTCGTGGCGTGGACCGCAACCAGCTGATCGAGACGTACGAGCGCGGCGTCGACGAGGTGCTCGCCGCAGTGGATGGCCTGACCGACGACGACCTCGACCGCCCCGCGACCGACGGCGGGTGGACGGCGCGCCAGGTCGTCCATCACCTCGCCGACAGCGAGATGACCTCCGCGATCCGGCTCCGGCGGCTCCTCGTCGAGGACGCGCCGGACGTGGGCGCGTACGACGAGGAGGCGTTCGCCGCCGCCCTCGCGTACGCCGAACGCCCCATCGCGCCCGCGCTCAAGGCGTTCGTCGCGGCGCGCGAGACGAGCGCGCAGCTGCTCCGCCGCCTCGACGACGCGCAGTGGGCGCGAGCGGGCACGCATCCCGAGCACGGCAGCTACTCGGTCGCCGACTGGCTCCGGATCTACGCGGCGCACGCCCACGACCACGCAGAGCAGATCCGCCGGGCGGTCGCGCGGGCCTAGCCAGGGGACTGGCCTGCGTCAGCCCCGCCCGTGCTGGAGCTCGAGCAGGAACGGGTTCGTTCGGCGTTCGTGGCCGATGGTGGTCGTCTCGCCGTGACCAGGTAGCACCGCGACGTCGTCGTCCATCGGCAAGACCTTGTCGGCCATCGACGCCATGAGCGCCTCGAACGACCCACCGGGGAGATCGGTGCGGCCGATCGACCCGCGGAAGAGATGGTCGCCGCTGAACAGCAGCGGTTGCTGGCCGTCGACCTCGAGCAGGAAGCACACCGAGCCCCGGGTGTGGCCGGGTGTGTGGATCGCGGTGAACGTCATGCCCGCGCCGGAAATGCGTTCGCCGTCGTCGATGCCTTCGATCAGCTCGGGCGGCGTGGTGTCGAGCCCGGCGCGCTCCAGGTACATGCCGAACTGGCCGCTGCTGCCGACGGGGTCGAGCAGCATGTGGCGGTCGTCGTCGTGGATGCGGACGGGGACCGGGTGCTCGTGGGCGCGGACGACCTCGCTCACGCCGCCGACGTGGTCGACGTGGCCGTGGGTGCTCAACAACGCCACGAGCCGGAGCCCGTGGTGTTGGAGGCGTTCGACGATCGCCTTTGGGTCTGGCGGGGCGTCGATCAGCACGCATTCGCTGCCCGGCCCGCCCGCGGACACGATCCACGAGTTGGTCGCGGCGAGCCAGAGTTGGAGCCCCTCGACGAGCATCGGCGGGCGACACTATCGGGCGTGCAGACGCTCTCCGCCGACGGGGTCACGGCGGTGTTGCAGGGCGAAGCGGGTGGGCGCATCGCGTCGTTGGTGGTCGACGGGCTCGAGCTGCTCGTCACCGAGGCCGACCGACCCATCGACTGGGGGCTGTTCCCGATGGCGCCGTTCGCCGGCCGGGTCCGGCACGGCCGCATCGCGTTCGATGGTCGCGAGCATCAGCTGCCGCTGACGTTGCCGCCGCACGCCATCCACGGCACCCTCGTCACCCGCGCATGGCGCGACGTCGCGAGCGGCGTCGTCGAGGTCGAGCTCGACGACCCGTGGCCGTTCGCCGGACGGGCCCGTCACGAGGTCGTGCTCGCCGCGGACCACCTCACCGCGACGTTGACCGTGGAGGCCGACGAGCCGATGCCCGCGTGGGTCGGCTGGCACCCGTGGTTCCGCCGCCGCCTCGGCCGGGGCCGCCGCGCCGGCCTCACGTTGCCGGCCGGCGGGATGCTCGTCCGCGACGGCGAGAGCATCCCGACGGGTGAGGTGGTGCCCATTCCCGACGGGCCGTGGGACGATTGCTTCACCGACCTCGCGTCACCGCCGTCGATCGAGTGGGCGGGCGCGCTCACCGTCGAGGTCGAGTCCGACTGCGGCTACGCCGTGGTGTTCACCGAGCCGTTGCACGGGTTCTGCGTCGAGCCCCAGTCGGCACCGCCGGACGCGCTAAACCTCGGCCTCGCCCCGGTCGCCGCGCCGGGCGCGCCCGTGCGGGCTTCGATGACGCTGCGATGGCGCCGCCCGACCTCGTTCCGGAGGCAATAGAGGCTGTTGTACCGCCCGTATTGCCTCCGGAACGGGTCGTCAGACGCTGGCGGGCACCGGCCGGAACCGGCGGATGCGCTCGTGAAGCAGCGCGATGCCGACGAGGGTGAGGCCGCCGCCGACGAGGAGGCGGAGATGGAAGTCCTCGTCGAGGAACACGACGCCGACGGTGACTGCGACCACCGGCACGAGCTGGGTGACGATCGACGCGCGCGTCGGGCCGACCGCCGCGATCGACTGGTAGTTGAGGAGGTACGCGAAGCCGGTACCCACCGCGCCGAGGACGACAATCGCGAGCAGGCGGTGGGGCTCCAGGTGCACCCCCTCGCGGGCCGCGGCGGTGACGGCGAACGGGCCGACGAACACGCTGGCCGCGATCAGCTGGCCGGTCGCCGCCACCAGCGGCGGGACCCTCGACAAGTTCCGCCGTGCGTAGGCGAAGCTGAGGCCGTAACACGCGGCCGCGCCGACGGCGGCGGCCGACCCGCCGAGCGACGACGACGCGAGGTCGCTCGCCCCGAGGCCGGCGGCGACGCCGACGCCGACGAACCCGAGGACGAGCCCCGCGTGCTGCGTCACGCGCAAGCGCTCGTGGAGCACGACCGCGGCGAAGGCCGCCGCGAACATCGGCGTCGACGCGTTGAGGACGGCGGTGAGCGCGGAGCTGACGTGTTGCTCGCCCCACGCCAGCAGCGTGAAGGGGATGGCGCTTCCGACGATTCCCTGGACGGCGAGGTGACCCCATACGCGGCGATCGCGCGGCAGGTCGATGCTGCGAGCCCGCAGCACGATGGCCATGACGACTGCGCCGAGCGCGATGCGGGCGCCTGCCACCGTCGAGGGCGGCATCCCTTCGACCGCGACCTTGATGAAGAGGAACGACCAGCCCCAGATGAGGGCCAGCAACGCGATGCGGCGCACGTCAGGTCTCTGAGGGCTCGCCGACGGCGACGGGGCGCGTTGGGTCGCTGCTCCAGGCGGACCACGACCCGTCGTACAACCGGCCCTGTCCCAAGCCCGCGACCTCGATCGCCAGCAGGTCGTGGCACGCGGTGACGCCCGAGCCGCAGTAGCAGACGACGTCGCTGGTGTTGGCCACGCCGAGCGCTTCGTAACGCGCCAGGAGGGCCGGGGCTGGAAGGAACCGTCCCGTTGCCGGGTCGAGGTTCGCCGACCATGGCGCGCTGGCCGCCCCCGGGATGTGGCCGGCTCGCGCGTCGATGGGCTCCACCTCGCCGCGGTACCGCTCCGGCGCGCGGGCGTCGAGAACGACGCTGCATCGTGAGGACGCGGCGGCCATGACCGCGTCGGCGTCGGCGACGGCCCGCGCGAGCCACGGCCGCGCCGAGAACGTCCCGCGCGGCCGCGGCTCGCCCCGGCCGGTCTCGAGCCGGCCCGCCCACGCGGCGATCCCGCCGTCGAGCACCGACGCGCGCCGCCCAGTCACACGCAACATCCACCAGAGGCGCGCGGCGATCGACCCGCCGGCGTCGTCGTAGGCGACCACGTGGTCGTCGTCGCCGATGCCGAGCGCGGCCATGGCCGCGGCGAACGCCGACGGTGCGGGCAGCGGGTGGCGGCCGCGGCCGTCGCCCGGTTGCCCGGCGAGGTCGCGATCGACGTCGACGAACACGGCTCCGGGGATGTGGCCACCCTCGTAGGCCGCCCGGCCGCTGCGCCCGTCGAGGTACCACCGCACGTCGGCGACGACAACGCCGGGTTGCCCGACGATGGCGGCCGCCTGCTCGCCCGAGACCAGTGGTGCAGGTGTGGGCGGCACCCGAGGAGTCTACGAGGGCGGCTTTGATGGTCACGGTGCGGCGCGCCCGTAGACTCCCGGCGCAGCCGTCGGACAACAGGAGTGACATGGCCGTTCGCGTCGTGATTGCCGAGGATGAGGCGATCGTCCGCCTCGACCTCAAGGAGATCCTCGAAGAGGAGGGCTACGAGGTCGTCGGCGAGACGGGTCGCGGCGACGAAGCCGTGAGGCTGGTGCGCGATCTCGAACCCGACCTCGCCGTCCTCGACATCAAGATGCCGGGTATGGACGGCCTCGCGGCCGCAAGGGAGATCAGCGGCGAGCAACGCTCCGCGGTGCTCATCCTCACCGCGTTCTCCCAGCGCAACCTCATCGAGGAAGCTCGCGACGCAGGAGCGCTCGCCTACCTCATCAAGCCGTTCCAGCGCAGCGAGCTCGTGCCCGCCATCGAAGTCGCCCTCGGCCGGTTCCACGAGATGCGTGCGCTGCGCGACGAGGTGCAGGGCTTGGAGAACCAGCTGGAGACGAGGCGCGTCGTCGACCGCGCCAAGGGCATCCTCATGGACGAGTGCGGCCTGAAGGAGCACGAGGCGTTCTCGTTCGTCCAGAAGACGGCGATGCAGCAGCGGGTGACGATGAAGTCGATCGCCGAGCACGTGATCGCGGGGGAGCTGCGCCCGAGTTGACGGCCGCGCGATGTTCGGCCGTATGATCGTTGTTCGTTAGGGTCACCTAAGTTCGCTCGAAACACGCCGCGGCTCGCAGAGCCGTTCGGGCCGTCGGGTCCGATCTATGTGATTTCGTGCGAAACACACGGACGAAGGAGCGACGACGATGCACAAGCGGCTTGCTGCGCTGCTCGCGGCGCTGGTCATCGGCCTGGGCACCGCGGCATGCGGCGACGGCGAGGACCGGCCCGGTCAGGTCACCACGGAAGAGGACGGCGGCTCGGGCAGCGGGTCTGGCTCGGGTTCCGGCAGCGGCTCGGGAACCGGCACGGGCAGTCACGGCCACGAGACCGCCGACGGCGACGACGAGAAGCCGGCGTTCGAGGAGTCGGCGGCCGACTCGGTCGTGCACGTCACGCTCGACGACTACAGCTTCGACGGGCTGCCGGCGTCGACGAAGGGCCCAAAGGTGTTCTTCGAGGCGACCAACAAGGGCGAGCATCCGCACGAGCTGGAGATCCTCGACTCGAGCGGTGCGGCCGTCGACGAGATCGAGGCCTTCAGCGCCGGCAAGGCGGAGAAGGTGCTCGCCGTCGAGCTCGCGCCCGGCACGTACACCATCCAGTGCCTCGTCGAGGAAGACGGCAAGACCCACAAGGAACTGGGGATGACCGCGACGCTCACCGTCACGTGACCGCCGCGTGAGCGGGTCGTGACGTCGATTCTCCACCGGCGCACGTCGGGGACGTCGCGCGGGGCGAGCCGGTTCGAAGAGCTCGCGGCGCGCGCGTGGAACGTGCTCAACGAGGGCAAGCCGTTCACCGTGGTGTTCGGCGCAGCGTTGCTGGTGGTGACCGGCGCGCCGCTCGCCGGCATCGCCGCTGCGGTGCCGCTCGCGTTCGCCTGGTGGCGACACCCGTGGCCGCTCCACCTGCGCGCCCTCCTCTGGGGCGTGGCCGCGGCCATCGTCGTCGCCGCGGGAGGCCTGCCGGTCGGGCCTGCGCTGCTCGCGCTGGCCCTGTACCTGACGTTCACGATCGTGCTGTGGGGCACGATCTACTACCACCTGCGGATCGGGGCGCGGCTGTCGAACTGGTGGCGCTTCTGGCGCCTCGTGCTCGAGAACCCCGACCCCACGTCCGGCAACTTCCTCGAACAGGTGCCGAAGGTCGCGGCGCTGCTCGCCATCGGCCACAGCGCACGCCCGCCGATGCTGCTCGCCGCGCTCGGGGTCGGGGCGTGGGCAGTCGGCGCGCTCGTCCACCGCCACCTCGTCACATGGGTGCCAGGGTGGGCGACCGGGGAGCGGGCCGAGCACCGCCGCCCGGTCGACGCCGGCCCCGCCCGTTGCGGCCCGCCGAGCCGCAAGGTGCTCCTCGTCGTGATCGACGGTTGCCGTGTCGACCGCCTGGCCGAGGCCGACACGCCGTTCCTCGACCGCCTTGCGCGCGAGGGCGTCAGCTACGAGCGATGCAGCACCGTGTACCCGGCCCGGACGGTGACCGGGTTCTCGTCGATGCTCACCGGAGCGCCGCCGGTCGTGCACGGCATGCGGTCGAACTTCGTCCCCCGACTGGGCGTGCGTTGCGAGTCGGTGTTCGACGTGATCCCGGACTCGCACATGGTCGGCATCGCGCACCTGGTCGACGCGTTCGGCGACCACGTCTCGACGGTCACCGCGGTGATGCCGAACGACGAGATCGACGCCGCGCTCTGCAACAAGGCTCGCCAGGTCGTCGAGGAGCGCGATCCCGACGTGCTCGTCGTGCAGACCCTGTCGGTCGACCAGACCGGCCACTTCCGCGGGTCGTTCTACGACGAGTACCTCGCGCACATCGAGTCGACCGACCGCGAGCTCGAGAAGCTCGTCGACTGGCTCGCCGAGCGATGGGGTGGCCTCGACGGCGTCACCATTGGCGTGCTCTCCGACCACGGGCAGGGCCGTGGCATCGGCGGCCATGGCCACTGGACGCCCACCGAGCGGTGGGTGCCGTGCATCTGGTGGGGCGAGGGCGTGCCCGCCGCTCCGCTGCCAGAGCGCGACGAGGTGTCGGTGATGGACGTCGCGCCGACGCTGTGCCACCGCGCAGGCGTGGGTGCCCCGGAGCGCTCGGTCGGGCGTTGCCTGCTGTGCGACGGGGCCGACGTCGGCTCCGACGGCGCGAACCGTGACCCGGTCGCGGTCGTGCTTCCTGTTCACGACGAGGCGCAGACGGTCGCGGAGGTCATCGGCCGCGTGCCAACCGCCCTCGACGACGGCCGCCCCGTCGAGGTCGGCGTCGTCGACGACGGTTCGACCGACGGCAGCGACGACATCGCGCTCGCTGCCGGCGCGAAGGTGGTCCGCCACGGCGAGAACCGCGGCCTCGGCGCCGCGATCCGCACGGGGTTCGAGGAGGCGCAGCGGATGGGCGCGGCGGCGGTCGCGTTCCTCGACGCCGACGGCGAGTACGACCCGGCCGAGCTCGGCGCAGTGGTGGCGCCGATCCTCGCGGGCGACGCTGACTACGTCGCCGGCAGCCGGTTCGCGGGACGCATCGACGCGATGGCGCCGCAGCGGCGCGTCGGCAACCGCGTGCTGACCGCGCTCCTCATCGTCGTGGCGCGGCGGCGGATCACCGACGGCCAGAGCGGGTTCCGCGCGCTATCGCGCCACGCGGTGCGCCACGCGCAGGTGACCCACGACTACAACTACGCGCAGGTCCTCACCCTCGGGTTGCTGCGGAAGGGGTTCCGGTACGCCGAGGTGCCGATCACCTACGCCAGGCGGCGCCACGGCGAGTCGTTCGTGAAGCTCGGGCGGTACCTGCGCCTCGTGCTGCCTGCGATGGTTCGCGCGTCACGAACGCGCTGACGCTTCAGCCACGGCCGTCAGCGGGAGACGAACAGTTGCGACGCGAGCGCGGGGCCGAGGGCGATGGTGCCGTCGTCGAGCGCGAGTGTCATCGTTCCGTCCGGGGCCTTCGACCGGACCTCCGCATCGGCGCCTGGCGTGAACCCGTGCATGCTCAGGTACGTCAGCGACTCCATGTCGATCTCGACCTGCTCGGTTACGCGTTGGAGGCGCACGTGCTCGCCGGGCTCGAGGTCGGAGACTGCGACGAGGTCGGTCGCCACCGCGCCGAGCCCGGGGATCGGGTTGCCGTGCGGGCACGTCGTCGGATGCTCGAGCAGCTCGATGAGCCTCGCCTCGACCTCGTCGGAGATCACGTGCTCCCAACGGCACGCCTCGACGTGGGCCTTGTGCCACTCGAGCCCGATGACGTCGGTGAGGAGGCGCTCGGCGAGCCGGTGCTTACGCACCACGCTGGCCGCCCGCTCGCGGCCCTTGTCGGTGAGGAGGACTTCCTTGCCCTTCGGCTCGAGCCAGCCCTCCGACCGGAGGCGGCGGATCATCTCCGACACGGACGGTGCCGAGTGACCGAGGCGCTCGGCCAGCCGAGCCTGGATGACCTCGGTGCCTTCCTCCTCCAGCTCGTGGATCGCCTCGAGGTATTCCTCGAGCGGCGGGTGGAAGCCGTCCCCCATATCGCCGTCAGTCTACCGGTTAGGCCCACCTAACCTCCGATGACGATGACCGACCGGCGGGTCGCCGCTCTCGTGTTCGTCGTGGTGCTCGGGGCTACGCAGGCCGCGGTCGGCATGCGCGCGTCGCGCACCGCTTCGGTGACGGGCGACGAGCCGTTCTACCTCTTGACCGCGCAGTCGCTCGTGTCCGACGGCGACCTCGACCTGCGCGACGAGTACGCCAACCGCGACCAGGAGATGACGTTCTGGGACGGCACCGTCCCGCTCTGGAAGCAGATGCAGCCGGCGCCCGACGGCCGGCTGCTCGCGCCGCACGATCCCGGCCTGCCCGTGCTCGTTGCGCCCGCGTACGCGCTCGGCGGCCTGCGCGGTGTCCAGCGGTTCCTCGCGTTGCTGTGGTCGGCCGCCATGGCCGTCGCCGCCCTCCTCGCTCTCCGAGCCCTCCGCGCAATCCCGACCACACGACTTTCGGCCACGAAGTGGGGTCCCACCCCACTTCGTGGCCAAAAGCAAAGGGCGGTTGGCATGGCTGGGGTGGCCGTGGCCGCGGTCGCGGTCGGGGCGGGGGCGCCGGGGATCGTCTACGCGAGCCAGGTGTACCCGGAGGGGCCCGCGGCCTTGTGCGTGGCGCTCGGGTTCCTCGTCGCGACGGGGAAAAGACCGCGGCCGGTCGCGCTCGCGGCGGCGACGATCGCGCTGGCGTGGCTCGGCGTGAAGTACGTCCCCCTCGGCCTGCTCGTCACCGGCGCCTGGGCGTGGCGCTTCCGCGCCGACCGCCTCGCACTCGCCGTCGCGGGCGGGCTCGGCGCGGTCGCCGCCGCGGTGTACGCGTGGTGGCACGTCGCCAACTTCGGCGCGCTCACGCCGTACTCCACCAACGTGGTGTGGGCCGGCGAGGGCACGTCGTCGATCCTCCGTGACCACGTTGACGTGGGCGACCGGCTGTACCGCCTGTTCGGGCTGTTCGTCGACGCGCGGTTCGGGCTGCTGCGGTGGTCGCCGGTCGCGATCCTCGCCGCGGTCGGCATCGCCAAGGCGACCGCCCGTTACGCGGCCGCGCTGGCGATCTGCGTGCTCATGGGCACGTTCGCGTCGATCACGATCATGGGTTGGTGGTTCCCTGGCCGGATGCTGATCGCCGCGCTGCCGGCGGTCGTCGTGCTCGTCGCCGCCGGTGCCGCACAGGTGCCTCGCGTCGTCGCCGGCGCGCTCGCGGCGTGGTCGGTCGCGATCGGCGCTGTCGTCGCGTGGGGAGCGCACCACCGGTGGATCCGCCTCGCCGTCGACCCGTTCGACCTCGGCCCGCCGCTGGCCCCGCGCTGGCTGTTCCCCGACTTCCGCGAGCTCGCGGCTCCCGAGGTGCTCGCCACCGCCGGGTGGGTGGCGTTGGTGGTCGGCCTAGTCTCGGTGACGCGATGGCGACGATCATGCTTGTCGACGGGAACTCCCTCGCGTACCGGGCGTTCTTCGCGCTCCCGACCGATCTGGCGACTGCTTCCGGGCAGGTGACCAACGCGGTCTACGGCTTCACGTCGATGCTCATCTACGCGCTCAACGAGCAGAAGCCCGACGCCCTCGCGGTGGCCTTCGACCGCCCCGAGCCGACCTTCCGCCACGAGCTCGTCAAGGACTACAAGGCGGGCAGGGCGGAGGCGCCGGACATCCTCAGGCAGCAGATGGGGCTGATCCGTCAGGTGGTCGAGTCGCTCCGCGTCCCGATCCTCGAGCTGGCTGGGTACGAAGCCGACGACATCCTCGCCACGCTGGCCACGCAGGCTCGCGACCGCGGCGACGACGTCATCGTGGTGACGGGTGACCGCGACGCCTACCAACTCGTCGAGGACCCGCACATCCGCGTCATGTACAACAAGCGCGGCGTCAGCGACTACGCCCTCTACGACGAGGCGGGGATCAAGGAGCGCACCGGCGTAACCCCGCCCGATTACCCGCAGTACGCGGCGTTGCGCGGCGACCCCTCGGACAACCTGCCAGGGGTTCCTGGCGTCGGCGAGAAGACCGCTGCGAAGCTCATGAACGAGTACGGCGACCTCGACGGCATCTTCGCCAACCTCGACAAGCTGACGCCGAAGCTCCGCGAGAACCTCGCCGCGCACGAGCAGCAGGTGCGCGAGAACGCGAAGGCGACACCGCTCATCCGCGACGTCCCCATCGACTGCCAGGTCGACGACATGCGCATCGGCGGCTGGGACGCGCAGGAGGTGCGCGACCTGTTCGCGTTCCTCGAGTTCCGCACGTTCTGGGACCGGCTCGCGGAGGCCGTTGGCACGGAGCGGCTGAACGCGGGCGGCGCCGCGGAAGCGCCCGCGGAAGCGGCGCCGCTCGACGTCGAGGTCCGCCGCATGCGCACCGCGGCCGAGGCGGTCGAGTTGCTGGGCGAGCTGTGCGCGGCGGGGCCGTCCGCGTGGGTGGCGGTGGAACCGTCCTGGCAGGGACTGCCTGGCCGGTCGCCCGTGTCGGGCCTCGCGGTCGCGCTCGAGGACGACGTCGCGATCTGGGTCGACGACGACCTGCTGCGCGACAGCGAGGTGGCGAAGATGCTCGACGAGCTGCTCGCGGCTCGCTTCTTCCATGGGCACGGCACCAAGGAGCTCATCCGGGGCCTGGCGACGTACGGCGTAGACCCGCGCAACCTCGGCATCGACACGGCCCTCGCCGCGTACCTCATCGACCCCGCAGGCGAGCAGTACGAGCTGGAGAAGCTGGCCGAGCGCTACGTCGGTATCGAGGTGCGCTCGCCCGACGCACCGCCAGAGGGTCAGTTCGACCTCACCGGCGCGGCGCCCGACGTGGCCGAGGAGGCCGGGAGGCGCGCCGTCGGCGTGGCGCGGCTCGCGCCCGTCCTCGCGCAGGTGATGGACGCGCGCGGGCTCACGCGCCTGTACGAGGAGATCGAGCGGCCGCTCGTGCGGGCCCTGGCGCGCATGGAGACCGTGGGCGTGCGCGTCGACCGGTCGTACCTGGAGTCGTTGCAGGCCGAGCTCCGCGAGGAGACCGACCGGCTCGACAAGGAGATCCAAGAGCTCGCGGGGCACCCGTTCACGGTCAACTCCACCAAGCAGTTGCGGACCGTGCTGTTCGACGAGCTCGGGCTGGCGCCGCAGAAGAAGACGAAGACGGGGTACTCGACCGACGCCGCGTCCCTGGAGAAGCTGGTCGGGCTGCACCCGATCGTCGAGAAGCTGCTGCGCTACCGCGAGGTCGAGAAGCTGCGATCGACGTACGGCGAGGGTCTGCTCGAACACGTCGGCCCAGACGACCGCATCCACGCCACGTTCAACCAGACCGTCGCACGCACCGGCCGGTTGTCGTCCGACCAGCCGAACCTCCACAACATCCCGATCCGGACGGAGGAGGGGCGCCGGTTCCGCCGCGCGTTCGTCCCCGACGACGGGTGGTCGTTGCTGATCGCCGACTACAACCAGATCGAGCTGCGCGTCATCGCCCACCTGTCGCAGGACCCAGGCCTGCTCGACGCATTCACGTCGGGCCGCGACATCCACACGGCGACCGCAGCCCGCGTGTTCGGCGTCGACCCGGAGGACGTCACGATCGGCCAGCGGTCGAAGGCGAAGATGGTCTCGTACGGGCTCGCCTACGGCATGGAGTCGTACGGGCTGGCGCAACGCCTCAACATCGCGGTCGACGAGGCTGCGCAGATCCTGGGGGCGTACTTCCAGGCGTTCCCGAACGTGAAGCAGTACATGGCCGACGTCGTCGCCGAGGCCCGCGACCGGGGCTTCACCGAGACGCTGTTCGGACGGCGCAGGCAGATCCCCGAGCTGTCGTCGTCGAACTTCCGCGTGCGGCAGGCCGGCGAACGGCAGGCCATGAACGCGGGCATCCAGGGCCTCGCCGCCGACATCTTCAAGCTCGCCATCGTGCGCCTCGACCGCGCGATAGAGCAGGAAGGGTTGCGCACCCGTTTGATCCTGCAGGTGCACGACGAGGTGCTGCTCGAGGTGCCGGAGGACGAACGCGACCACGCGCGCGAGATCACGCTCGACGCCATGCGGGGCGCGGCCGACCTCGACGTCCCCCTCGACGTGAACATCGCCTGGGGCAAGACGTGGGCCGAGGCGAAGGAATAGTCGGGACGGCATGACGTCGTGACCGCGTGACCTGGTTCACCGAGGTCGCCGACTTCCTCGGGCCCGCGTACCTCCGCTACTCGTTCACCAAGGGGACCGACCAGGAGGTCGCCTTCTTGGTCGACGTGCTCGGGCTGCGGGCGGGCGAGCACCGCGTGCTCGACGTCGGGTGCGGCCCGGGCCGCCACGCGCGCGCGCTCGCACGCCTCGGCATCGAGGTGCACGGCATCGACATCAGCGAGCGCTTCGTCGAGCTGGCGCGGGCCGATGCCCCCGATGGCGCGACGTTCGAGGTCGGCGACGCCCGCGGGTTGGGCTTCGACGGGGAGTTCGACGCGGTCGTCAGCCTCTGCCAGGGCGGGTTCGGGTTGGTCGGCGACGACGACGGCGACGTGCTGCGCGGCATGGCGAGGGCGGCCAAGCCCGACGGCCGCGGGCGGGTCGCGTTCTCGGCGTTCTCGGCGTACTTCCTGGTGAAGCACCTGGAGGCGCAGGACTCGTTCGACCCGGCGACCGGGGTCAACACCGAACTGACGACGCTCCGCAACGAGGCGGGGGAGGAGCGCGAGGCGACGCTGCACACGAGCTGCTTCACGCCCCGCGAGCTGCGCCTCCTGTGCGAGCGCGCCGGCTTGCGCACCGACGCCGTGTGGTCGGTGACGCCCGGCGCGTACGAGCAGGCGCCCCCGACGACCGACTCACCCGAGTTCTTCGTCGTCGCCACCCGCCCCTGAGCCCGCGGCCCCCGGCCCCCGACACCGCTTCTTCGCAACACCACCGCGCATGGCGCGGACAACTGCGAAAAAGCGCGTGACGGGGCGGCGCGCGTGACCCAGGCGGCCGCCCGAGCGCGTGATGGGCAGCGGATTCTGAAACGTCCGGCGCCGTCAGACGTATCTACCTGTAAGGACCACCGCGCGTTTGCGGGGCGGGGGAGGGCGGGATGCGACTGGTCAGGACGAGGACTGCGGTCGTTGTGTGTGCGGCGGTCGCGGTCGGCGGCATCCTTGGCCCGGCCGCCGCACCCGTCGCTGCGAACCCCGTCCCGGGAGCCACGATCTGCGTCGTGAGCGGGTTGGTCAACGTGGCGCCGGGCGCGGGCGCGATCCCGCCCGGCGCCGCGGGCCTAGGGAACTACGGCTTCCTCGGTGTCACGGTCGCCTGCGTTGGCACGTACACGGGTGTCGCGGTCGCCGCGTCCGCCGGCAACACCGGGCCGGGTCCTGGCGGCGGCGTGCTGCCGAACGGTCTCGGCTGCGGCGCGCCGGCGCTGCCCGGAGCTGGCCAGTTCTGCGGCCCGTACACGACCGGCCCGTTCCTCGGTTCGGGCGGCACGTGCGCGGGCGACGTCGGCGGCCCGGGGTACTGGGGCGCGCCTGCCGGACCCATCGGCCCGTGGTCGCTGACGGTGGGGAACGTGATCACCGGCTGGATCGACTGCAACGGCGGCACGCCCAACATCGCCGGGACGAGCCTCGCCGGCGTGACGGTCGGCGCGATCACGCTCGTCGCCCTGCCGAACCCTGCGGGCCCCGCATGCCTCCCTCCGCCGGCCGCGCCGCCGTTGCCACCGCCCGCCGTGTGGTTCTGCCAGCTCGTCGTAACCGGGGTCGCCGTCGTCGCCGACCCCGCATAGATCGGGCGCCCCCCACCGCGCCCGTCCCGCGCTTTCCTGCACCAACCGCCCTGGAGGCGGCTTGGTGCGGGAAAGCGCGACGTGAGCGCGCGGCAGAGCGAAGGAGCGGCGGCCGGTACGCAGGGGGTACGCTCGTAGGTCGCGTCTGCCGACAGGCGGCAGACCCCAACACCCGAAGGCGTACGTACTTCTCCATGTCCGACATCACCGAGACCACCACCGATCAAGACGACTACGTCTTCAAGACGGTGGTGGAGGACGACCTCGACGTCTCATTCGAGGACGCGATTGCCCAGACGATGGTCGACTTCGACGACGGCGACATCGTGCAAGGCACGATCGTGAAGGTCGACAAGGACGAGGTCCTTCTCGACATCGGTTACAAGTCCGAAGGCGTCATCCCTGCGCGCGAGCTGTCGATCCGCAACGACATCGACCCCTCCGAGGTCGTGTCGCTCGGCGACAAGGTCGAAGCGCTCGTCCTCCAGAAGGAGGACAAGGA
>DASVEG010000060.1:0-3163 GCA_036380695.1 Acidimicrobiales bacterium | reverse complement strand
GGCCAGCGGCCCGGTCTCGGCCGCGTCGGCGATGATCCCGAGGCCGTCGCGGAGCCATTGGATCGCCGCCCCGGTGACGAAGATCGCGCCCTCCAACGCGTACGCCGTCGTGCCGTCCGCCAGTACCCAGCCCACGGTCGTGAGCAGCCCCTCGACGGGATCGGGGCACGTCGGCCCTGCGTTCATGAGGACGAAGCTGCCCGTGCCGTAGGTGTTCTTCGTCATCCCCGGCTCGAAGCACGCCTGCCCGAACAGCGCGCTCTGCTGGTCGCCGGCGATGCCGCTGATCGGGATGCCGGCGGGAAGGCCGGTGTCGCCGCGCGTGACGCCGAAGCGCCCAGAGGTCGGCCGCACCTCCGGCAGGCACGACGACGGCACACCGAAGAGGTCGCACAGCTCGTCCGACCACGCCAGCTTGCGGATGTCGTACAGCAGCGTGCGGCTCGCGTTGGTCGGGTCGGTCGCGTGCACGCCGCCGTCGACCCCGCCCGTGAGGTTCCAGAGCACCCACGAGTCGACCGTGCCGAACGCGAGCCGCTCGCTCGCGTCGACGCCTCCCTCGGTCAACAACCACTCGAGCTTCGTCGCCGAGAAGTACGGGTCGAGCACGAGGCCGGTCGCATGGCGCACGACGTCGAGGTGGCCCGCGTCGCGCAACGCGTCGCACCGCGCCGCCGTCCTGCGGTCCTGCCACACGATCGCCCGGTGCAGCGGCCTCCCCGTCGTGCGGTCCCACACGACGACGGTCTCGCGTTGGTCGGTGATCCCGACGGCCGCGATCGCCACGTCGCCGAGCTTGGCCGCCAACTCGCCGAGCGTCGTGCGCACCGCATCCCAGATGTCGTCGGGGTCGTGTTCGACCCATCCCGGCTGCGGGAAGTGCTGGGGGAACTCGCGGTACGACCAGCCCACGGGTGCGCCGGCCTCGTCGACCGCGAAGGCGCGGACGCCCGTCGTACCGGCATCGATGGCGACGACGACGCTCACGGGCGCCGACGCTACGACACGACCGGTGACCGAAAACACACGCCCGGCCGGACTCCGGTGGCCACGAGCGGCGTTGACCGTGGCGTGGACGAACGTACGGTCACCATCCGGCCGATGGAGGAGTCCGACCTCGAGGCACTCCGCCGGTTGTTCTTCCGGCTCTCGCCCGAGACCGTGTACCGGCGGTTCTTCCGCCCGATTCGCGAGCCGTCGAACTCGGTGCTGCGGTATCTCGTGGCGGTCGATCACGATCGCCGCGAGGCGCTCGTCGCGGAGGTGGAAGGCGAGATCGTCGCGGTCGCGCGATACGACCGCGCCGCCGACCGGCCGGACGAGGCCGAAGTTGCGATCGTGGTCGAGGATGCGTGGCAGCACCGCGGGCTCGGCCAACGCTTGATGCGGCGCCTCGCCCTGCTCGCCGTCGACCGCGGCGTCGAGGTCTTCGTCGCCGGTGTGCTCGGCGGCAACCGGGACGCGGTCCACCTCGTCCGCGCGCTGTCGCCGGCAGCCGACGTGCACTTCGACGCCGGAGAGCTCGTGGTGCGCGCGCCGCTGCCTACGGTGGCGGCATGACGATCGACGGGCTCATCGAACGCGGCAAGCCGTTCCTGCCCGGCCTCATCGGCATCGAGCCGCTGACGGTCGAGCACGGCCACGTCACCGCGCGCCTCCCGGTGCGCCGCGAGCTGCTCGCGCCGAACGGGTACCTGCACGCCGCGTCGGTGATCGCGCTGGCGGACACGTGCGCGGGCTACGGGTGCATGTCGTCGCTGCCCGAAGGCGCGTCGGGCTTCACGACCATCGAGCTCAAGTCGAACTTCCTCGGCACGGCTACCGATGGCGCGATCACGTGCGATGCCCGGCTCGTCCACGGTGGCCGCACGACGCAACTGTGGGACGCCGAGGTGCGCCACGAAGCCACGGGCAAGGTCATCGCCGTGTTCCGGTGCACGCAGCTCGTTCTAAGAACAACTTGATTTATGAATTCAATCGGGGCAGGTTGCTCGCATGCGTTGGGCAGCGTTTGCACAAGAGCGTCCTGATCTCGCCGCGGAAGGTCAGCGGCTCCTGTATCAGTTCGGCCTAGGGCTGGGCTTCCTCGCGACGGTCGCGAAGGATGGTTCGCCACGCGTCCACCCGATGTGCCCGATGTTCTTCGAGGGCGGGCTGTACGCGTTCATCGAGCCTGGCCCGAAGCGCGGCGACCTCGTTCGCGACGGCCGATACGCGCTGCACTGCTATCCGCCTCCTCAGAACGAGGACGCGTTCTACGTGACGGGCCGGGCGATCCTGGTCGAGGACGCGTCGTTGCGCGCCCGCATCGAGCCGGAATGGGCGGCGGAGCGCAAGCTCGACGAGGCGCCGCCGCAGCTGGCGCGCAACCTGCTGTTCGAGCTCGATGTCGAGCGTTGCCTCGTCACGAAGGCCGCCCGCGGCGACTGGGAGCCCCAGCACACGGTCTGGCACGCCGCCGACCGGTGAGTCGACCCGCTTTCGAGGCTCATGGTGACGGAATCCGCAACCGTCAGCCTCGAAAGGCGGAGAACCTCAAATCCATGTGACCGCCCACGGCGGCGTCGGCCAGGAGAAGGCGGTCGACAGCCGGTGCGCGACCTCGTCGCTGCGAGCTGTCGCGTGCCCGGCGCGTACGAGGTCGGCGACGGTGACGCCGCCGAGGTAGGCGGACGCGAGGGCGGTCGACGTCAGCGTGAGGTCGCTGCGCGCCCCCGCCGCGGCCCGCGTGCAGCCGCCGGCGTCGAGGTGCCACACACCGGCGTTCCACGGGCAGAACTCGTCGGCCACCTCGACGACGCAATCGAGATCCGTTGCATACGCCCGCGCCGAGAGCGCGGCCGGCACGTCGACGAGGCGCACCCACAACCCGTCGCCGATGGCGCGTTGCACGCGGCGCAGGTCGTCGGCGAGCAACGGCAACGGGTCGAACACCGGCGCGTGGAACCACGACCACGACACCACGAGGTCGAGCTCGAGCAGGTGCCGCCACAGCGCGGCGGTCGCGGCGGGCGTTGTGCCCATCACGCTCCCGACGTAGAGCGCGTTGGCAGGACCGTCGGCCCGCCAGTCCCGCTCGATCACGTAGCGCGCGTAGCCGGCGTCCCCAGCGTCCCCGGCGAGCACGGTGACGGCGTTCGCCGCCCCCTCCCACTCCTCCCAC
>DASVEG010000059.1:0-2022 GCA_036380695.1 Acidimicrobiales bacterium | reverse complement strand
GGCGAGTGGCCCGACCCCGACTCGCCACCCACGGGGCCCGCACCAGGCGTCGACCCGGAGCGGGCCGAAGCGATAGACGAGCGGCGCGAGCAGGGCACGGGCAGCGACCCCTCAGGTGGGTCGGGCAGTGTGAAGGACGTGCTCGAGGCCGACCCCGTCCGGGGCGGCAGCGGCTCCATCGCCCGCGACTGACGGCCGCACCTTCCAACCTTCGTTCTGGGTGCAAAAACCTGCGCATAGCGCAAGTTTTTGCACCCAGAACGCGTGGGTCGGGGGCGACTAGCGCTTGACCGTCGTGGTGGTGGCGGGGCGGGCGGTCGTCGTCGTCGCCGAGCCTGCGGCCGTCGTCGTCGGGGCGACGGTGGTGGCGGTGCTGAAACGGGTGCCGTGGTCGGGGCCGAGGAGCACCACCACGTTCGCCGTCTTCGTGTCGAACGGCGCGGGCGTCGGCATCGGCTTCGCCAGCGTGGACGGGATCTCGAGCACCCCCGCCACCGCGGCGGCCTCCCGCTCGAACCCGGCCGTGTAGTAGATCACCGTCTCCTTCGTCGCCGGCCCGTCGGTCGGCGCCAGCGCGTTGTACTGCGCGGCCTTGACCTTGTCGTTGGCGTTCTTCGCCGCGCCCTTCAGGCCGGAGCCGTTGGCGACGAGCACCTTGACCTCCGCTGGCGCCTTCGCCGGCAGCGTCGTCGGGGGCACGGTGGTCGTGGCCGCCGGCTTGCGGTCGTCGGCCTTCTCTTCGGTGGTGCCGTTCGACGTGCCCGCGGCGACGTCCGTGCCGGGCGGCTGGTCGTCCGTCGCGTTGAGCAACACGACGCCGATCAGCAGCGCGATGCCGAGGAGGATGACGCCGCGGCCCATGGCCGCGCCCGCGGACCGGCCGAACGATCCGTCCGCGGCGGCGTAACGACCCGGCTTCATACGTTCCTCATCCTGTCACTTCGTCCCCATCGCGGGGGGCATCCCGAGCGACGTGCGCGTACGGTGCGGCCAATGGACGACAACGACTGCTGGTGGGAACCGCCGTTCGCAGGCAACGAGGTCGAGCATCTCCTTGGCGCGCTCGATCGACTGCGCGCGACGTTCCGGTGGAAGGCGGACGGGCTCGATGCGGACGGATTGCAGGCGAGGATCGGCGCGTCGTCGCTGACGCTCGGCGGGCTGCTCAAGCACCTCGCCCTCGTGGAGGACGAGATCTTCACGGGCCGGCTCGCCGGCGCGCCGATCGGTCTTCCGTGGAGCGCCGTCGACTGGGACGGCGAGTCCGACTGGGCGTTCACGTCTGCCGCCGACGACACCGCTGCGGAGCTCTACGCCCTGTGGGACGGAGCGGTGGAGCGGTCGCGGGCACGGCTCGACGCGGCGCTCGCGGCCGGAGGGCTCGACCAGCCCGTGCACCTGTCGGGCCCGGACGGCATGCACGCGAGCCTGCGACGACTCGTGTGCGACCTCATCGAGGAGTACGGGCGGCACACCGGGCACGCCGACCTCCTGCGAGAGAGCGTCGACGGGCGGGTCGGCGAAGACCCTCCGCCCGGATGGCAACCGACGCGGCCGTAGAGTTTCCTCGTCGCCCGAGTAGCTCAGCCGGTCAGAGCAACCGCCTTGTAAGCGGTAGGTCGTGGGTTCGACTCCCACCTCGGGCTCGTCGGTGAATCTGCGCGACACCAGGAGCGAGTACCGCCCCTGAGACGCGCAAGCCTGCGCGATTGGCTTACGCCAGGACGATGACGGGCTCGGGCGTCTCGACCTCGTCCTGCTCGGCGAGGTGGCCCTCGAGCTTGCGCTTGATGCGCTGCAGGGCGTTGTCGATCGACTTCACGTGGCGGCCGAGCTGCTCGCCGATCTCCTGGTAGCTCTTGCCCTCGACGTAGAGGCGGAGCACGTCGACCTCGAGCTGCGACAGCATCTCGGCCATCGACTGCCGCATGGCGGCCATGCGCTCGTTGGACACGATGGTGTCCGCCGGGTCGCCGATGTGGTGGTCGTCGAGGAGCTCTTCGACCGAACGCTCGCCGGGAT
>DASVEG010000058.1:0-5810 GCA_036380695.1 Acidimicrobiales bacterium | reverse complement strand
CGAGAAGACGCGACTCGCGCTGGCGCAGCTCGTGGCCGGTCGCCACAACCTGCTGCTGCTCGACGAGCCTACGAACAACCTCGATCCGCCGTCGCGGACCGCGATCGCGACCGCGCTCGCCGGGTGGAGCGGGTCGATGGTGCTCGTGAGCCACGACCCCGAATTCGTCCGTGCGCTGCGGCCCCAGCGCGTGCTCTCGATGCCGGAGGGGACGCTCGACTACTGGGACGACGAGTTGCTCGACCTCGTCGCGCTGGCCTGACCACGGCGCTCGTGGCAGACGAGGTGGCCGATGGCCTCACCGGGCGCGTGCCGCGCGTTGCCGCTTGGCGCTCGGGCCGCTGACAGACTGCTCGGGTGGAGCGCAAGGTCACCACCTACGAGGTCGACGACGGCGTCGCCGTCGTCACGTTGAACCGTCCCGACCGCCTGAACGCGTGGACGGGTCGGATGGAGCTCGAGTACCGCGCCGCGCTGGCCGAGGCCGACGCCGACCCCGAGGTCCGCGTCATCGTCGTCACCGGCGCAGGCCGCGGTTTCTGCGCGGGCGCCGACACCAAGGCGCTCACGGGCATCCGCGATTCCGGCGTCTACGAGACCGGCGTCGACGAACCGCTCCCCGCGCCGGGCGCGGGCGTCCGTCCCGACTTCGAGCACCGCTTCTCGTTCACGCTGGGGCTGGCGAAACCGGTGATCGCCGCGGTGAACGGGCCGGCCGCGGGCGTCGGGTTCGTGCTGATGTGCTTCGCCGACATCCGGTTCGCGGCGGCAGGCGCCAAGCTGACGACGTCGTTCGGCCGGCTCGGTCTTCCTGCCGAGCACGCGGTGTCCTGGGTGCTGCCTCGGCTCGTCGGCACCGCCCGCGCCGCCGACCTGTTGTTCTCCAGCCGGGTCGTGCTCGCCGAAGAGGCCGAGGCGATGGGCCTCGTCAACCGGACGCTCCCGGCCGAAGAGTTGCTGCCCTTCACGCTCGACTACGCCAAGCGGATGGCGGCGGAGATCTCGCCGTGGTCGCTGCGGGCGATGAAGCGCCAGCTCTACGCCGACGTCATCGGCGACCTCGACACCGCCGCGCGCCGTGCCGTCGAACTGATGGACGAGTCGTTCACCGGCGTCGACTTCAAGGAAGGCGTCGCCGCGCTCACCGAGAAGCGGGCGCCGGTGTTCGCCCCGCTCGCACCGCAGGCGCCGCGGCCGTGACGCCGGCAGCCGCCCCTCCGCTCGTCGGCGCCCACGTCAAGACCGACGACCCGCTCGCGGTCGCGGCCGCCACCGACGCCGACCTCGTCCAGATCTTTCTCGGCGACCCGCAGAGCTGGAAGAAGCCTCCGCCTCGCGACGACGCCGACGCGCTCCGCTCGTCGGGCGTGCCGATCTACGTGCACGCGCCGTACCTCGTGAACCTCGCGGCCGGGAACCCGAAGATCCGCGTCCCGAGCCGGCGCATCCTGCAGGACTGTTGCGACGCCGCGGTGGCGGTCGGCGCAAGGGCGGTGATCGTGCACGGCGGCCACGTCGGCGGTGAGGACGAGCTCGACGAGGGCTTCGAACGCTGGGTCAAGGGACTCGCCCAGCTCGAGACCGACGTGCCCGTCTTGCTCGAGAACACCGCCGGCGGCGATCACGCCATGGCCCGTCACTTCGACACCCTCGCCCGGTTGTGGGACCGCATCGGCGACGACCCCCGTCTCGGCTTCTGCCTCGACACGTGCCACGCCCACGCGGCCGGTGAGGCACTCGTCGACGCCGTCGACCGCATCCTCGCCATCACCGGCCGTATCGACCTCGTGCACTGCAACGACTCGAAGGACCCGGCCGGATCGGGACGCGACCGGCACGAGAACCTCGGCCACGGCGAGATCGCGGGCGAGGTGCTCGCCGCTGTGGTGCGGGCGGCCGGGGCGCCCGTCGTGTGCGAGACGCCGGCGAAGGGGATCGCCGACGACATCGCCTTCGTGAAGGAGTCCCTCGCGTGACCGTGCGCACGATCCGCACCTATGGCGACCCGGTGCTCCGGCAGCGCGCCAATGCCGTCGACGACTTCGACGCCTCCCTCCGACGACTCGTCACCGACCTCCGCGACACCCTCGCCGCCGCCGGTGGCGCCGGGCTCGCTGCGCCCCAGATCGGCGTCGGCCAGCGCGTGTTCGTCTACGTACGCGAAGGCGAGATCCGGCACCTCGTCAACCCCGTGCTTCGCGATGCGTCCGACGACGAGCTGCTCGACAGCGAGGGCTGCTTGTCGATCCCCGGTCTCACCTACGACCTCGCACGGCCCCGCCGCATCGTCGCCGCAGGCTTCGACGAGCACGGCGAGCCCGTCGAGATCGAGGGCACCGAGCGCCTCGCCCGTTGCTTCGCGCACGAAACGGACCACCTCGACGGCGTGCTGTTCATCGACCGCCTCCCCCCGGACCAGCGCAAGCGAGCCAAGCGGGAGATCCGCGAGATGTTGCTGGCCGGCGAGGACGTCCGCCTCGGCCAGTCGCCCCACGCCCGCTTCGTCGGCTGACCCACTCCGCAGCACCACGGTGATCCTTAGCCGGCGACCTCCTGGGGCTCCGGCGGGGTCGCGTCGACCTCCACCTCCCGGCCTGGGGCGAACTGCGTCTCGTACAGCTCGCGGTAGAGCCCACCGCGGGCGATGAGCTCGTCGTGGGTGCCGCGGTCGACGATGCGGCCGTCGTCGACGACGAGGATCTGGTCGGCGGCACGGATCGTCGACAAGCGGTGGGCGATCACGATCGACGTGCGCCCCGCGAGCGCCTCCGTCAACGCCTGCTGGATCAGCGACTCCGTCTCGGAGTCGAGGTGCGACGTGGCCTCGTCGAGGATCACGATCGCCGGGTCTTTGAGCAGCACGCGAGCGATCGCGAGCCGCTGCTTCTCGCCCCCGCTCATGCGGTGCCCGCGTTCGCCGACGACCGTGTCGTAACCGCTCGGCAGGCTCGCCACGAGGTCGTGGATCCGCGCGGCGCGACACGCGGCCTCGATCTCGTGGTCGGTCGCCTGTGGCGCTGCGTACCGCAGGTTGGCGGCGATCGTGTCGTGGAACAGGTGAGGGTCTTGTGTGACGACGCCGATGGCCCCCGTGACGCTGGCCAACGTGAGCTCGCGCACGTCGTGGCCGTCGATGCGCACCGCGCCGACGGTGACGTCGTACAGCCGCGGGACCAGCCCCGACATGGTGGTCTTGCCCGCACCCGACGGACCGACGAGCGCCGTCATGGTGCCCGGCTCGGCGCGGAAGCCGACGCCCCGGAGTACCCACTCGGACGGTTCGTCGTCGAGCGGACCGTCGCCGGCTTCGAGCGACGCGATCGACACCGTCGAACCGGCCGGGTATCGGAACCAGACGTCGTCGAACTCGACCGCACCGCGCGGGGCGTCGAGGCGGCGCGCGTCCGGCGCCTCCGCGATCGCGTGTGGAGCGTCGAGCACTTCGAAGCACCGCTCGAAGGACACCAGCGCGGTGAGCAACTCGACGCGTGCCGACGCGAGGTCGGTCAGCGGTGAGTAGAGGCGAGCGACGTACGCGGCGAGGGCGACGAGGCTGCCGACCTCCAGCGCGCCCGACACGACGGCCCGACCCCCGACCCAGTAGACGCCCGCCGTGCCGACGGCACCCATCAGCGTGAGGCTCGCGTAGTACAGGCGCGAGGTGATCGCGAGGCGAACGCCGCTGTCGCGCACCGCCGCCGCTCGCTCGGAGAACTCGGCGACCTCGTCGCGTCGCCGGCCGAACAGCTTGACGAGCAGCGCGCCGGAGACGTTGAACCGCTCGGCCATCGTCGCGCCCATGTCGCCGTTCAACTGCATGCGCGCCCGCGACAGGGCGACCATGCGAGGCGACAACACCCGGTCGAGCACGATCACGCCGGGCACGATGAGCAGCGCGAACGCGGTGACTTGCCAACTGAGCACGAACATCGCGACGACCGTCGACGACAGGAGGAACACGTCGGACGTGACGGTCGACATCGTGCCGACGGTGCCCTGCGCCCCCACCACGTCGTTGCTCATCCGCGAGAGCAGCGCTCCGGTCTGCGTGCGGGTGAAGAAGGCGATGGGCATGCGCTGCACGTGGTCGTAGAGAGCGGTTCGCAGGTCGAAGATCAGGCCTTCGCCGATCCGGGAGGACAACCACCGGTTGACGAGCCGCAACCCCGTCTCGCCGAGGGCGAGACCGACGGCAGCCGCCACCAGCACGTTGACCTGGCCGAGGTCGCGCTCGGGGAGCGCGGTGTCGATGAGGCGCTTGAACACCAGCGGCGGCAGCACGGCCACGATCGACGACGCCGCCAGCGCCACCAGGAAGATCACGATGAGCCGGTGGTAGGGCTTGGCGAACTGCCAGGCGCGGGCCAGCGTGGCGCGATCGAGCTTCGCGCTCTTCGCCTCCTCGGGGGTCAGCGTCGCCGCCCGCCCCCGGAAGGACACAGGTCCGTGCCCAGGTGCCACGCCCGGAAGGGTACCGAGGGGGTGGGACAACAACGGAGGGCACGGTCGTCCGCTTTCGCCCACTACCACCGCGCCTGGCGCGGACGACTGCGAAAAAGCGGTGGGAGGTGTGTCCCGATGGCGGGGCGGACCCGGGGCGCACGTAGGCTTTTGGCGTGTTCCGCACGTCCCGGGCCCGTCGTGGCGCGCGCATCCTGCTCGGTTGCGCGCTCGCCGTGGCCGCGGCGACGGCCGTCGCCACTGGCGCGACCGCCTCGACGACCACCTCGACGGCCGGCACCGACCACCGACCGGGGCACCAACCCCGGCCCGACCGCACCGTCGTCGTCGCCGTCCTCCCCACCGCGCCCTCGGGCGCGCTCACCCCTGCCGCAGAGAAGGGACACGAGGCGCACGACCGCGTCCTCCGTGCGTTCCACCGGATCGCGGCGTCGGCCGGTCTCGCGTCGACGACCCAGGGCGACTACGACCGCAACCAGGCGCTGCTCGACCTCACGCAGGGAACCCGACAGCCCGCGAGCCTGTACGGCTCCGACCTGCCGCAGCTCTCGCTCACGAGGACGCCATCGGGCGGAGCGACCTGGCGGTTCGCCAGCTGGCCGGACGTGGTGCGGCGGGCCCACCGGGCGTCGGTCACCATCGAGCCGGGTCTGCTCGCCGACTCGGTCCCCGGCGGCGCGGTCTACGTAGGACCCGCCGAGCCCGGCCCTGCGGTCGTGGCCGCCGCGGACCGCAGCGGCATCGTGGGCGACGTGTCGCTGGGCTCCCCGGACACGCTGGTGGCACGAGTGACCGACGCAGCCGACCGTTCGTCGCTCGTCGTCGTCGACCTCCCGGCAGGCGACCCGGGTCTCGACGGCGTTGCCGACCTCGTCCGCTCGACGGGCCGCGGCGACCTCGTGATCGTGCTCCACCTCCCGCCGACCCCCGCCGTACGTTCGATCGGCGCCGCGCCCAGCCGTTTCTTCAACCAGACCGCGATCGCGATCCACCGCGGAGGCGATGAGCCCGTGGACGCGCCGGCCCTCCTCCGCTCCGCAACGACCCGGCAGCCAGGGCTCGTGTCGCTCATCGACGTGGCGCCCACCGCGCTCACCCACCTCGGCATCGACGCCCCCGACCGCATGCGCGGCCAGGTCATCCGGTCGAGGGGCGAGGCCGTCGCCTCGTCGCTCGAGGGCGCGCGCCGCCGTTGGCACGACGTCCGTTCCGGCCGGCAGGCCGGGTCGCTGCGCGGGATCGTCGTCGGCGCGCTGCTCGTCTTCCTGGTGCTCGGCGCGTGGCGCGGCCTTCGCGCCGCGATGGCGCCTGCGCTGCGCGTCGGTGGCCTCGGCCTCCTCTGGTGGCCG
>DASVEG010000057.1:0-5424 GCA_036380695.1 Acidimicrobiales bacterium | reverse complement strand
CGGGCACCGACGGCCGCGCGCCGTCGGGGTCGACCTCGCCGTTGCCCAGCTGGCCCGACCAGTTCATGCCCCACGTCCACACCGTGCCGTCGCTCTTCAGCGCGACGGAGTGGTTGCTGTTCGGGCTCGACGCGACCGACGTGACTCCGGTCAGGCCCGTGCCGCTGGTGAGCACCGCGGTGGGCCGGACCGTCCGCGTGTTGTCGCCGATCTGCCCGAAGTAGTTGTCGCCCGCGGCTCGGACCCTGCCGCTGCCGTCGAGGAGGAGGAGGTGGAACGCGCCACCGCCCACCGAGGGCACGGTCGGGCTGCAGCGGATCGGCACGAGGCCCGCGGCGGGCTCCACCGTGGCCACGAGCAGCGCAGCCACGAGGCTGATCGCCACGAGCGCGCGCACGCCGATGCCCGATGCGAATCTACGGACCGCCGAGCCAACGGCGTTGATGCGAATACGGGCAGCGCGATGGCGCACAACCGACCCCCTCAGCGAGCGCGAAGCCGCCGAACTTACCATCGTTCAGACGGGCGTTCCCGGGAATTTCTGTCGATTGCGGCGTGCGCCGGCGTCAGATTCGGACGCTTGGTCGGAGCCCGCCGGCGCGACGATTCACGACCCTTCGGCGTCGGCGTTGAGCCGCGCCAAGCCCTTCTCGAAGTCGGGACCGATCAACTTGTCCATCGACGTGAACAGGGCCATGACCTTCGTCACGAACGTCTTCTGGCCCGTCATGGTCCACGGCGCTTTTGGCCACAACGTGGGCTCCCAGCCCACGTTGTGGCCAAAAGCAGCGTGATCGGGGGAGGGGGGTGCGCCGCCCACGGCCGGTTGGGGGCATCCCCGGGTTCCGGACGCCGGTCCGGTGGGCGACGGTGGACGCATGGCAAACATCGACGTTCGCACGTCCCAGACCACCGCGTTCTACGTCCAGTCCGCGATCTCGTTCGCGGTGTCCGTCGGCGCGGTCGTCACGGGCATCGCGTACCTGCCGGTGGGCGGATGGGTGCGCGGCTTCCTCGCCCTCGGCGTCCTCTACGTGATCACCTCGACGTTCACGCTCGCGAAGTGCGTGCGCGACGCCCACGAGGCGCACACCGTGATCTCCCGCGTCGACGACGCGCGGCTGGAGCGCTTGCTCGCGGAGCACGACCCCCTCGCCGCCTGAACGACCCCCGCGGCTACCGTGCGCGGGCGAGGGGGCGGCTTGGCACTCGAGCTCTGGACGACCGGCATCGCGTACCCGACCGTCGCGCCGCGCGCGGCGGCGCGTGCAGAGGCGGCCGGGTGGGACGGCATGCTCGTCGTCGACTCGCAGAACCTGTCGGGCGACCCGTACGTCGCCCTCGCGCTGGCGGCACGGGAGACGACGGCGCTCCGGCTCGGCACGGGGGTCACGAACCCGGCCATGCGCCACCCCGCGGCGGCCGCGGCGGCGATTGCGAGCGTGCACGTCGCCTCCGCCGGCCGGGCCGTCCTCGGCGTCGGGCGGGGGGACTCGGCGCTTGCCCACATCGGACTCGCTCCTGCCCCGCTCGCCGACCTCGAGCGCTTCGTCGTGCTCGTGCGCGCCTACCTCGGCGGGCGCGACGTGTCGTTCGACGACCTGCGCCCGTACGAGCGCGACGGCGCCAGGCCCATCGATGTCATGGGCCTGGCCGACCGCCCGGTCACCAGCCGCCTGCACTGGCTGCCGCGCGACCTCCCGCCCGTGCCCGTCGACGTCGTGGCCACGGGTCCGAAGGCGCTCGCGCTCGCCGGCCGCCGTGCCGATCGCACCCTGCTCGCGGTGGGTGCAGACGCCGAGCGGGTCGCGTGGGCTGCGGGCGTGGCCCGCGACGCCGGCGCCGCGAGTATCGGCGCGTTCGTGAACGTGGTGGCCCACGACGACATCTCGGTCGCGCGCCGGCTCGGAGCCGGCGGGGTCACGACCTTCGCCCGGTTCTCCGCCATGGACGGCACCGTCCGCGCCCCCATCGACGACGCGTCCAGCCGCGTGCTGCAGGACGTCCACCGCACCTACGACATGCACCAGCACACGCGGGCCGGTTCGCCGCAAGCCACACGCGTCACCGCCGAGTTCGCCGACCGGTTCGCGATCCTCGGCCCGCCCGACCATTGCATCCGCCGCCTCCGCGAGCTCGCCGCCATCGGCATCGACCGGTTCGTCGTGGTCGGCCCGTCGATCGATGCGGACCGGGACGAAGCGCGGCGCGCGACCCAGACGTTCGCGAACGAGGTGCTCCCCGCGATCAAGGAGTCGTCACCATGACCCGCACCTCATCCCCGTTGCCTGACACCGCCCCCGGCGACGTGTTCGCGCGCGTGGCGGGGAAGGGCCGCGCCGCGGTCTTGACCGGTAGCCATCGCGTCGAGGCTCCGCCTGCGGAGGGGGGCCGTTGGGGGCCGTCGGTCGTGTTCCTCGTCGGGGACGCCGCGGCCGACGCGCTCGACGGTGTCACGCGGGAGACGCTCGCGGCCTGCGGCCAGGGGACGCACTGGCCGAGCGGCTCGGACGGCTACGCACACGTCACGGTCCGCGCGCTGGAGCCGTATCCGCGGGCGGTCGTGGCTGCCGAGCGCGTCGACCGCTACGCGGCCGCGCTGACGCGGGCGATGCAGAACCTCGGCGAGGTCGTCCTCGCGTTCGACGGGATGGTGGTGTCGCCGGCAGGCGTGCTCGCCACGGCGACGAGCCGCGATGGCGTCGCCGACGAGTTGCGCTCCCGTCTCGCCGCCGAGCTCGGTCCCGACGGGTGGTTGGAGAACGACCACGTCCGCCGCGACCCGATCTGGTACTGCACGCTCGTCCACTTCGCCGGCCCGCTGGCCGACGCGCGTCGGCTGGTCGACTGGGTCGACGCTCGCCGGCGGCTCCGCGTCGCGGACGCGACCTTCGGCTCGGCGTCGGTGTGCCGTTGGGACTTCGACGGCGTGGCGATGGCCCCGACGCCGCTCGCCGAGGTCGCGCGGTGATGACGGCACTTGCGCGCGGTGGTGGTAGACGGTTGCCGTGCCCTCGTTGAGCAACGGCGACGTGTCGCTCTGGTACGCAGAGCGCGGCGACCCCGCGGGCCCGCCCGTCGTCCTCCTGCACGGCTTGTTCTTCTCGCGCCGCCTGTTCGAGCGGCTCGCCCGCCGGTTGCCTGGGTACCGGTTGCTGCTTCTCGACCTCCGCGGGCACGGCCGCTCGTCGCGACCGGTCGAGGGCGACGCCTACGCGTGGAGGGCGATGGCGTCCGACGTCACCGCGCTGCTCGACGAGCTCGCGATCGAGCGTGCGGTCGTCGGCGGGCTGTCGCTCGGCGCGAACGTCACGCTCGCGTTCGCGGCCGACCACGCCGACCGTCTCGACGGCGCGCTGATCGAGATGCCGGTGCTCGACGTGGGCCGGCCGCAGGCGGAGCGCACCTTCCGCCCGCTCGCGGCCGCGTTCGACGTCGTGGGCGCCGCCACCGCGCCGATCGCGCGCGCCGTGCGGCCGCTGCGGCGGTCGCGGGTGCCCGAGGTCGCGGCGGCCGCCGACCTTTTGTCGCTGGAGCCGGTGGCGGGCGCGGCGATGTTGCGCACGCTGCTCGAGGATCGCCAGCCGGTGATCGACGGCGTCGACGCGCTCGCGAGCGCGAAGGTCCCCACGCTGGTGATCGCCCACCGCCTCGACGCGCTCCATCCCGTCGCGGACGCCAAGTACATCGTCGATCGCGTCCCGAACGCGCGGCTCGTCGTGGTGTCGTCGATCGTCGAGCTCCGGCTGCGCGGCGGGCGGTATGCCGACGTGGTGGTCCGGTTCCTGCGCGACCTCGGGTGACGCCGCGCCCTGCGTGACGTGGAGCATGGGCGGTACCTGGGTCGAGCTCGTCAGCGCACGGCGCGCTCGGCGAGCTCGCGGAACTCCTCGGGCACGCGGTGGTGGTCGTCGAGGTGCACCGCGGCATAGCCGATCGCCTCGCGGCCGAAGCGGGCGCGGATGGCGTCGACGGAGCGGTCGACCGACCAGCGGGCCGCGCCGGCCGCGGAGCCCGCGAGGTACCGGTCGCGGACGACGCCGAGTGGCAGCTCGAGCTGGAGGCCCCGTTCGGGCACGAGGTTGGACACCGAGATGGCCAGCAGCGTGATCTCCGGCTCCTCTCGGTGGTCGGCGAGCGCGCCGACCGCCAGGTCGATGGCGATCTCGGTCAGGGTGCGCGTCGCCGACACCGCCGACCGCAGGGTCGTCGAACGAGTCACCGAGCGCATGCTCCCGAACCGCACCCGGACGGTGATGGTCCGCCCGGCCCGCTCGGCCGCGCGCAGGCGCGACCCGACCCGGTCGGCGAGGTAACCGAAGGTCGTTCCGAGCACGAGCGGCGTCGCGGCTTTCCGGCCGATGGCCGATTGCGCGCCGACGGACGACGCGCGCCCGTGGGCCGACACCCGCCGGGCGTCGACGTTCATCGCGAGCTGGCCGAGGCGTGACCCCGCGGCCCGCCCGAGCATGCCCTCGAGCGCGGCAGGCGACGTCGCCGCGAGGTCGCCGATCGTGCGGATCCCGACCGACGCCAGCCGCTCGCGAGTGACCGGGCCGACGCCCCACATCAACCCGACGGGCAACCCGTGGAGGAAGCGCGTCTCCTCCGCGGGGTCGACCACGACGAGCCCGTCTGGCTTGGCCACCTGCGAGGCCACCTTGGCCAGGTGCTTCGTCCGCGCCGCGCCGACGGAGATCGGCAGGCCGATCTCGTCGCGGACGCGCCGGCGGATGGCGACGGCGATGTCGGTCGGGCTGCCGAACAACCCGCGCGCCCCGGCCACGTCGAGGAACGCTTCGTCGATCGAGATGCGTTCCACGAACGGGGTGAAGTCGTGGAACACGGCGACGACTTCGTCGCCGAGACGCGTGTAGTCGCGAAAGTGACCGCCGACGAACCGGAGGTCGGGGCACAACCGCTTGGCGCGCCACCCCGACATGCCCGACGTGACGCCCATGGAGCGTGCCTCGTACGACGCGGCGAGCACGACGCCGCCGCCCACCGCGATGGGCTTCCCTCGCAACGAGGGATCGAGCAGTTGCTCCACCGACGCGTAGAAGGCATCGAGGTCGGCGTGCAGGATCGTCGCGTCACCGGGACGCTCCACAGCCTCCCAGCGTAGCGAACACGTGTTCGCCCACGCTCGTCCATCAGAATCGGCGCATCCCATGCCGAGCGCCGTCCGCATCCTCGTCGTCCGACGACGACGCGCTGGCCGCCGACCACGACCTCGTCGTGCTCGACGTGTCGCTGCCGAGCGAGGACGGCCGCGACGTGCTCGCGCGTATCCGGGCCTCGAGCGACGTGCCGGTGATCATGCTCACCGGCCTGGGCGCGGAGACCGACCGGATCGTCGGCCTGAAGCTGGGGGCGGACGACTACGTCACGAAGCCGTTCTCGCCCGGCGAGCTCGTCGCGCGC
>DASVEG010000056.1:0-7956 GCA_036380695.1 Acidimicrobiales bacterium | reverse complement strand
GCCCTGCCGAACATGGTGAAGCACCACGGGCCTCCCGGCCCGATCCGGCCGAGAGGGGCTTGCAATGGAATCCAGCACGACTTCCATCGTCGAGATCGAAGAGATCGACGACGAGTGGTTGGACGAGGTCGTCGGCGGCAGCCCGCTCGGGCCGGTGTTCGCGCTCGCGTGCGGCTCGCTCGACGCGGTCAACCCGCTCTAGCAGTACGTACGACCGCGCCCGCAACGGGCGAGGTCAGGCCGCGGGCGACGACGCCGCCAACGTCGTGAGCGTCGTCGACGCGGCCGCGCCGACCCGTTCGATCGTGTCCCGGTCGAACCACGTCGTCGCGTAACGCATCGACGCGGAGAACACGTCGCCCTCGACGGACGCGTTGAGCTCCAGGTATTTCGCCGGAACGGTTCCTCCGATAGGCGACCTGAGCCTCTCCCACCCCAGGCGCGCAAGCGTCGCGGTCGACGCCGGCGCGATGGTGGCGTCGCGTTCGGCTTCGTAGAGGAATGCCGTCGAGACGCGGTGCGCCCGCGCGGGGATCGCCGCGCCGGGCGACTCGAAGTGCGCGACGAGCCCAGCCACGGAATACGACGCGCGCAGCAACGCTGCGGTCACGCCCGCATGCGCTTGGGAGACGAGGACCGCGGGGTCGTCCGCCGGCTCGAGCAGCACGCGGACCGGCATCAGGAAGTTGCCAACCGCAGCAGGGCCGCAGAAGGCGCGCCCGGGCGTGGCGCCGAGCTCGACGCTGATCGGCGACGCCGAACCGCACGCGAGGACGCCCGTGGCGAACGCGGCGAGGACGACGCTCGACGCCGTCACCTTCGCCTCCCTCGCGATCGCTTCGAGGGCTGCGGCCGGCAGCGGCGACCACATCACCTCGTCGGCAGGGCCGCCACCGGGTTCGGCGCCGGGTCGTGGCTCGATGGTCGGCCCCCGCTCGGCCGACAACACGTCGATCCACCACGCCAGGTTGCGCGCGGCACGGCCTGCCCGCGCCGTGGCCCGGCTCGTCTCGACGTAGTCCTGGTAGGCGCGGCCCTCCTCCGTGACCGGCTCGCCACCGGCGGCCGCCGTCTCGTACGCATCGACCAGGTCGCGAACGAGCCATTCGAACGCGACGGCGTCCGACGCGACGTAGTGCACGGCGACGACGAGCAAGCGCCGGCCCGACGCGACGTCGGCGACGATCGTGCGCAGCGGACCGGTCGCGGCCAGGTCCCACGGCCGCCGGCGCAGCACGCCGACCAGGCGGTCGGCGGTGGCGTCCTCGCCGTCGTGCTCGACACCGGTGAGGTCGGCGCGTTCGAGCTTCACGCGCACCGTGTCCGGAGGATCGAACCGCTGGCCATCCTCGATGGCGCCGCTCACGAGACGGCTCCTCAACGTGTCGTGGCGCACGACCACGGCGCGCAGGGCCGCACCGAGGGCGTCGAGGTCGAGCTGTTCGCACCAGAACGCGGCTACGAGGACACGCTGGAGACCGCCGCGCCGCTCGATGGCGAGCACGGCCTCCTGTTCGAATGACAGCGGCACCACCGCCGGGCTCACGGGCCCATCATGCACCGGCTCGTCCCGGCGCGGTTCGTGCACCGAGGGCGCGCCGATGCGACCGCCCGCTGGTTAGCATCGCCCTTCCATGACCGACACCTTGGAGCGGCTCGACGCCGGCCACCTGAAGGCGGTCGTCGGCAGCTACCGGGACGCGCTGCGAGCCCACCAGGACGCGCTCAACCGCCTCAACGTCTACCCCGTGCCCGACGGCGACACGGGCACGAACATGGCGCTGACGTTGGAGTCGGTCGTCGAGGAGCTCGCGTCGGCCTCTGCCATGCCCGAGGTGTGCAAGGCGATCAGCCACGGGTCGCTCATGGGTGCGCGGGGCAACAGCGGCGTCATCCTCAGCCAGATCCTCCGAGGCATCGCGTCGGCGTTCGAGCGCGGCGAGTCCGGCGGGTGCGACGTGTTGGGCGATGCGTTCCGCGGTGCAGCCGATGCTGCGTACAAGGCGGTCATGCGGCCGGTGGAGGGGACGATCCTCACGGTCGCGAGGGCGGCTGGCGAGGCAGCGTTCGCGTACGAGGGCACGTCGCTCGTCGACCTGCTCGACGCGGCGAAGACCGCGGCAGCGGACGCGCTCGCGCAGACGCCGGAGCTGCTTCCCGTGTTGAAGCAAGCGGGCGTCGTCGACGCGGGCGGCGCCGGGTTCGTGCTGTTGCTCGACGCCTTCCTTGCCGTCGCCGCGGGGCGACCGGTGCCTGCCCCGCCCGTGCCGACGGGCATCTCCGGCGTGCCGTCCATCGACGACGCCGTCGCGGACGCGCACGGCGAGGGCGGCGTCGGCGACCTCCGTTACGAGGTGATGTTCTTCCTCGAGGCGCCCGACGAGACGATCGCGAGGTTCAAAGACGTCTGGATGTCGGTGGGCGACTCCATCGTCGTGGTCGGCGGCGACGGCCTCTACAACTGCCACATCCACACCGACGACATCGGTGCGGCCATCGAGGCCGCGCTCGACTGCGGGCGGCCGAAGAAGATCCGCGTCACCGACCTCATGGAGCAGGTCGAGGAGGAGCGGTGGGTCCGCGACGCGGTGTCGGCCCCGCACGACGATGCGGCCGACGAGCCGGCCGAGGCGGTGCCGTGCGCGGTCGTCGCGGTGGCGACGGGGCCTGGCGTGCGGCGCATCTTCCGCTCGCTCGGCGTGCAGCAGATCGTCGCCGGTGGCCAGTCGATGAACCCGTCGACGGCGCAGATCCTCGAGGCGGTGGAAGCCGCGCCTGGCGACCACGTCGTCGTCCTGCCGAACAACAAGAACATCATCCCGGTCGCGGAGCAGGTCGACGAGCACACCGAGAAGACCGTGCGCGTCGTGAAGACGACGTCGGTCGCGGAGGGCTTCGCCGCGCTGCTCGAGTACGACCCGCAGGACACCGCCGAGGACAACCTGCGGTCGATGACGAACGCGGCGTCGCGCATCGTCAGCGGTGAGGTGACGAGGGCGGTCAGGGCGTCGACCACCGACGCCGGCCCTGTCGCCGAGGGCGACTACCTGGGGATCGCGCGCGACGGGATCAAGGTCGTCCAGCAGTCGCTGGCCGACGCCGCGACCGCGCTCCTCGGCCACCTCGTCGACGGCAGCCACGAGATCGTCACGGTCATCGAGGGCGAGGGCTCGACCCCCGCCGACACCCGCCGCATCACCGAGTGGCTCGCCGAGCACCGGCCGGAGGTCACCGCCGAGGTCCACCACGGCGGCCAGCCCCTCTACCCCTACCTGTTCTCGATCGAGTAGCCGCTCTTCCGGTTTTGGGCGCGCTCAGTGCCGTATATGGCACCGAGCGCGCCCAATTTCGGTCAGCAGGGAGGGGTGGCGTTCACGCCGACGATGCAGCCGCTCGGCGAGTTGAGCGGGATGTGCTGTCCCGCCACGTCCACGTACACGATCGCCGCGCCGTTGCCGGCGACGTACGCCCCGAGCGGGACCGTCGTGCAGCCGAAGCCGGTGACGCAGACGGGGATCCCACCTGCAGGCGACGCGGTGATCGCACCCGAGGAGGTGCCACCACCCGTCGACCCGACGGTGACGGGCACGCCGGCGACGTACACGGTGAGGCTCGACAGGTTCACGCCGCCGGGGCCGGCCGTCAGCGTGCCGACGACGACGCCGGTCGGCCCGACCGCGGAGTTCGCGAGGCAGTTCGCCCCGAAGCACACCGCGTAGGGGACGCGGAACGTGAGCGCTTGGCCCCCACCCGTACCGCCGGCGACGTAGGCCGCGTCGAGCCCGAGGTTGCAGTACAAGCCCTGCGTGTTCGTGTCGGGGAGGCACGCGAGGTTGACCTCGTTGCCCGTCGGGTTCGAGTACCCGTTCACCGTCGCCACGTCGACGGCCAGGTTGCCGCCGAGGAGAGCGGGGCTCGGGTCGTTGTAGCCGTTCGTCGAGTAGCACAGCGCGACGCGAACCCCGCCGTGATCGGTGGTGTTCACCTCGATGCCGAGCGTGAAGGGCGTGTTGGGCACCAGGGCGTGCGGGCCGCCGGCGATCGGGACGTCGTCGTGCACCGCGGGCGGGCTGTCGTTGCACGCCGTCGACCAGCCGGTGCCGGCCGTCGCCGGCGTGACCACCGCCGCCGTCGCGACCGCCAGCGTGCCGGCGGCGAGGACTGCCGCGCGCCGGCGCCACCGCGAGCGCGCGCTTCGAAGAGTTGCTTCCATGTGAGGACCCCTGCCGTGTTGAAGGGCGGATCCCAGCGACCCGCCTCTACCTGGAAGTACGTATGGGAGAGGGGGTCGTGTCACGAAAAGTTGACGCCGTTCATCAACGTCGTTCCCGGTTTTGGGCGCGCAGACGGCCAACTACCGCCGTCTGCGCGCCCAAAAAGACGGAAACGAGGCCTCAGCAGTAGAAGAGCGGGCGGCCCTTGATCTCGATGTTGGGGCAGTGGCACGGCTCGCCGGGGTCGCCGCCACCGCACACGGCCGATGCCGGCGACGCGGTGTACAGGCCGAAGCCGGCCAGGGCGGTGAGGGCGACAAGGAACAAGCGGAGGCGGGTGCGGAGGTTCATGACGCCACATTCGCCCCGGAGCGTCTGGTTCCTGCCCTCACGGTTTTTGGGCGCGGTCAGTCCGGTATACCGGACTGACCGCGCCCAAAAAAGGGAAAGCGGGTCAGCAGCTTCAGCAGTAGACGGGGCGGAGGCCCTGCTTGCTGATCTCGAAGCCGGGGCAGTAGCAGGGCTCGCCGGGCAGGCCGCCGCCGCAGACGGCGGAGGCGGGCGACGACGTGGCGGTGAAGCCGAACCCGGCGACCGCGGCGACGATGGCGAGGACGAGACGGATCTTCGTACGAAGGCGCATCCGCGTCACTTCGCCCCGCGCCGCTGGGTTCCTGCCCCTCGCACCCACCCGTCCTACGATCGCCGGGGAGATGGCAGGGAAGACGCTCTCGTCGCTGAAAGACCTCGACGTCACGAGGATCAGCGGGATCGGCCCGAAGAAGGCCGAAGCCCTCCTTCGTTACGACCCACCCATCGAGACCGTCTTCGACCTCGTCACCCACTACCCGCGCCGCTACCTCGACCGCACGCGGCAGGCCGCGATCCGCGACCTGAGGGTCGGCGAGGAGGCGATGGTGCTCGCCAAGGTCAAGCGGGTGACGTCGCGGCGCACGAAGAACGGCAAAGCGCTCGTCGAGGTCGACGTTTTCGACGGGGCCAGCTACCTCCACTGCACGTTCTTCAACCAGGCGTGGCGCGCGCGGCAGCTCGCGACGGGCACCGAGGCGGTGTTCTTCGGGAAGCTCGACGTGTTCAAGGGCCGCCGCCAGATGACGAACCCCGTCGTCGACCTCGTCGGCGACAAGACCGGCCGGATCGTGCCCATCTACCCGCAGTCGGAGAAGGCCGGGCTCACGACGGACGACTTCAATGGCTGGATCGCCGAGGCGCTTCGCCGCATCGACGTGGTGAGCGACTCGCTCACCGACCCCTGGCGCCAGCGACTCGAAGTCATCGACCGCGACCGCGCGCTGCGCCAGATCCACCTCCCCGACACGCTCGAGGACAAGAACGAGGCGCGGCGCCGCCTCGCGATCGACGAGCTGCTCCGCCTGCAGCTCACCCTCGTCATGCGCAAGCGGGCCATCGAGCGCGAGGCGAAGGGCCTCCGCCACGACGTCGACGGCGACCTCGTCGAGCGCTTCCACTCCAGCCTGCCGTTCGCCCTCACCGGCGCGCAGCGACGCGCCATCGGCGAGATCGCTCGCGACCTCGCCGGGCCCCATCCGATGCACCGGCTGCTGCAGGGCGACGTCGGCTCCGGCAAGACCCTCGTCGCGGTCACCGCGCTCCTCATGGGCATCCAGGGCGGGTATCAGGGCGCGCTCATGGCCCCCACCGAGGTGCTCGCCGAGCAGCACCACCTGGGCGTTCGCGCCCTGCTCGACGGGCTGGTGGTGAACGATCACGGCGACTCGTTGTTCGGCGAGCGACCGCTCCGCGTCGAACTGCTCACCAACCGCACCTCGGCAGGAGACCGCCAGCGCCTGCACGAGGCACTGCGCCGCGGTGAGGTCGACCTCCTCATCGGCACCCACGCGTTGCTGACCGAAGCCGTCGAGTTCCATGCGCTCGGCGTCGTCGTGATCGACGAGCAACACCGCTTCGGCGTCGAGCAACGCGCCGCTCTGCGGGGCAAGGGCGACGATCCCGACGTGCTCGTGATGACGGCCACGCCGATCCCGCGCACCGCGGCGATGACCGTCTACGGCGACCTCGACGTCACGGTGCTCGACGAGATGCCACCGGGGCGCACGCCGATCACAACGACGTGGGCCCGAGGGCCGATCGAGGAGTCGGCGGCGTGGGACCGCGTGCGAGCCGAGGTGCGCGACGGTCACCAGGCGTACGTCGTGTGCCCGTTGATCGACGAGTCGGAGAAGATCGAGGCGCGTTCCGCGGAGGAGGAGTACGCACGGCTCGCCGCCAACGAGCTCGACGGCCTCCGGCTCGCGTTGCTGCACGGGCGCGTGCCGTCGAAGGACAAGGAGGCGGTGATGACCTCCTTCCGCAACGGCGAGGTCGACGTGCTCGTCGCCACGACTGTCATCGAGGTTGGTGTCGACGTGCCGAACGCGACGGTGATGGTGATCGAGGACGCGGACCGGTTCGGCATCGCCCAGCTCCACCAGCTGCGAGGGCGCGTCGGCCGCGGCGCGGCCGTCAGCCACTGCTTCCTGCTCGGCGAGGCGACGACCCCGGAAGGGATGGAGCGGCTCGCCGCCATCGAGCGGACGACCGACGGGTTCGAGCTCGCGGAGGTCGACCTCGATCTCCGCGGCGAGGGCACGATCCTCAACACGCGGCAGAAGGGGCGCAGCGACCTGAAGCTCGCGTCGCTGCGGAGGGACAAGGACCTCGTGCGCCTCGCGCGCGACGTCGCCTTCGAGATGGTCGACGCGGACGCGCGGCTCTCGTCGCTGCCGCTCCTGCGCCAAGAGGTCGAGGAACTGGTCGACGAGGAGGAGCGCGAGTTCCTGTTCAAGAGTTGAGCGCGGGTGACCTCGTCGGCGTCGTGCTCGCCGCGGGCTTCGGCACGCGCCTACGGCCGTTGACCGATCTCGTGCCGAAGGCGCTGTGCCCCGTCGCCAACGAGCCACTCGTCGACGGGGCGATCCGCAGGTGCCGCGCGGCGACGCGCGCCATCGCGGCCAACGCGCACGCCCATGCCGACCAGATGGTCGCCCACCTCTCGCGGCACCACCCCGACGTCCACGTGTCGGTCGAACGCGACGAGGCACTGGGCACCGCGGGTGCGCTCGGGCACCTCCGCGAGTGGATCGGCGGCCGCGACGTGCTCGTGCACAACGCGGACTCGTGGCTCGACGCCGACGCGTCCCCGTTCGTCGACGGTTGGGACGGCGAACGCATACGCCTGCTGGTCGTGCAGCGCGCCGATCGTGCTCCCGACGTCGGCCCGTGGACGTTTGCGGGCGTGTCGCTCATCCCGGGGCACATGGCCGAACCACTGGAACCGGTACCGAGCGGGCTCTGGCAGGTCCTGTTCCGCGATGCCGTCGAGGATGGCCGAGTGGACTTCGTCGAGCACGCAGGTGCGTGGTTCGACTGCGGCACGCCCTCGACCTACCTCGCCGCGAACCTCGCGGCGTCGGGCGGCGCGAGCGTGATCGGCGACGGCGCGCGAGTCGAAGGCGAGGTCGTCCGCAGCGTCGTGTGGCCAGGCGCGGTGGTGGGCGAGGGCGAACGCCTCGTCGAGTGCATCCGCACACGCGACGGCGTGACGGTCGAGGCGCCGCAGTGAACCCCGTCGTTCTGCGCGTCGCGGACACCGCTCGCCGGCTCGTGTGGCGAGCGTTCGGCCCTCGCACGATCGGCGTGCGTGGACTCGTCGTGGACGGCGACGGGAAGGTGCTCCTCGTCCGGCACACCTACGGGCCTG
>DASVEG010000055.1:0-6253 GCA_036380695.1 Acidimicrobiales bacterium | reverse complement strand
AGCCGCGCCCATCACCGCGTACGCGCTCGGCGCCGTCTCCGGCACCCAGGACACGCGCGTGTCCGCGCACGCGCCGCTCGTCGGCCGCGACGAAGAGCTGGCGACGCTGCTCGGCGTCGTCGCCGATGGCGGCCAGGTCGTCGACATCGCCGGACCGGTGGGCACGGGGAAGTCGAGGCTGCTCGAAGAACTTCGCGACGCGGTCGACGGCGAGGTGCGCGTGGTGACGTGCGAGCAGTACGAGCGCACGACGCCGTACTTCGCGTTCGGCGTGCTGTTGCGGACCCTGCTCGGGCTCGGGCTCGGCTCGAGCGGAGACGCTGCCGCCGACGCCGACGCGCTCGCCGCGGCAGTCATCCGGTTGGAGCCGTCGCTCGAGCGCTGGCTTCCTCTCGTCGGCGACGTCGTCGGCATCGCCGTCCCCGACACGCCCGTCACCGCGCGGCTCGACCCGCGCTACCGCAGGGAACGGATCGCGTACGTCGTCACCGACCTCCTCACCGCTGCGCTGCCCGGCCGAGCCGTCGTCGCCTTCGACGACGTCCACTGGCTCGACGGCGCATCCGCGGAGATCCTCCTCCATCTCGCGTCGGCGATCGAAGGCCGGCCGTGGACGGTGTGCGTCACGCGGCGGCCGGATGCCGCGGAGACGACGGCGCCGCCCGGTGCCGTCGAGATCAGCCTCGGCCGCCTCGACGCTGCCGCCTCGCGTGCGCTCGTCGCCGCGGCCGGCGCGGACTCGCCGTTGCCGCCGCACGTCGCCAACGCCGTGCTCGAGCGGGCAGAGGGCAACCCGTTGTTCCTCGAAGAGCTCGTCCGGATGGCGCGGCGCGGGTCGACCGACGAGCTGCCCGACTCGTTGGAAGCCGTCGTTGCCGCGCAGATCGACGGGCTCGAGCCCGGCGACCGCCGCCTCCTGCGGCACGCCGCGGTCCTCGGCGACAGCTTCGAGCCGGAGCTGTTCGCGGAGGTCGTCGCCGACGCGGCGTTGCGGGCGAGCCGCGTAGCGGCGACCCGGCTCCACGGGTTCGTGCAGGTGACCCGCGACGGCCGCCTCCGGTTCCGCCACCGGCTCGTGCGCGACGTCGCGTACCAGGCGCTCCCCTTCCGCCAGCGCCAGGTGCTCCACGCCCGCGCCGCCCAGGTGATCGAGCGCACCGCAGGGCCGTCGACCGACGAGCGCGCCGGCGTGCTGTCGCTCCACTGCTTCCACGCGCAGCAGTTCGAAAAGTGCTGGACGTACGCGCGGGTGGCAGCCGAGCGCGCGCACGCGAAGTGGGCGATGGACGAAGCGTGCGAGCTGTACGAGCGGGCGATCGCCGCGGCACGCCGCTGCCCCGACACGGTGACCCGTCGCGAGCTGGCCGACGCATGGGCGTCGCTCGCGAAGGCGCGCCAGCTCGTCGGCCGCTACGAGCACGCGGACGCGGCGTATCGCGCGCTGCGGAGGCTGTCGGGCGACGACCGTGTCGGCATGGCGGCCGTGTGCGCGAGGCACGCGCAGATCGCGGAACGGCTCGGCCGGGCGACGAGCAGCGCGCGGTGGGTGAAGAAAGGGCTGCGCTTGCTCGACGGCGTCCAGGGTCGCCAGGCGGCGTTCGAGCGCGCCCACCTGCTGACGATGCACGCGACGGCGTTCTACCGGAAGGGCGACCTGCGGGCGGCGTTGCGGTGGTGCGAGGAAGCGATCGAGATGGCGCGCATCGGCCGGAATAGCCACGCGCGCGCCGAAGCCAACGTGCTGATCGACTCGGTGAAGACGGCGACAGGCGCGCCCGACATGGGCACCTACGCCCGCAAGGCGCTCGCCCTGTACGAGCGGCTCGAGCTCCGCGACAGCGCGGCGATGGTGCTCAACAACCTCGGCGCCGTCGCGTACTGGCAAGGACGGTGGACCGAGGCGCTCGCGCTCTACGACCGGGCCCGTGCCACGTTCGAGGAGATGGGCGACGTCGTCGACGCCGCGCTCAGCGTCGGCAACGTCGCCGAGATCTTCGCCGACCAGGGCCGGCTCGACGAGGCCGACGCGATGCTCCGCGAGGTCGTCGACGTCTGGCGGTCGTTGCGCTTCCCGCTCGGGCTCGCGCTCGCGACCCGTTACCTCGCACGCGTCACCTTGCGGCGCGGCGACCACGACGGCGCCATCGCGTTGTTCGACGAGGCGCGCGAGGTCTTCGCTTCCTACGGGCAGACGGCGCGGCTCGTGGAGGTCGACACGTGGCTCGCCGAGTGCTTCCTGCACCGCGGCGACGTCGATCGCGCCGGGGCACTGCTCGCCGACGTGCTCGCGCAGGAGATCTCGTCGAGCTCGTCGGAGATGCGGTCGATGATCCACCGCTTGCGCGCGTGCGCCGCCGCCTCGGCCGGCCGCCTGGAGGATGCGTGGGCGGAGATCGACCAGAGCCTCGCCGCCGCGCGCCAGCGCGGCGCGTCGTACGACGTCGCGCTCGCGCTCGAGGTGCTCAGCGCGGTGTCCGAGCTCGGTGGGCTGCAGCAGGACGACGCCGCCCGCCGCGAGCGGGCCACGATCCTCGCCAGCCTTGGCGTGGAGGCACCGCCGGCACCACCGCTCCACGCACAGACCCGGTGACGCGCTGACGCGCTGACGCGCGGGCAGGTCAGACGAGCGTGAGCGTCCCCGTCACGAGGAAGCGGTCGGCACCGCTCACGCAGGACTCGCCGGATGTCGCGTCGGGAGTGAACGTCAGCCTCCCGACCACGGTGCCACTGAAGACGAGCTCGCCACCGCGGAGGTCGGCGACGAATCCGTGCCCACTGAGCACGCCGAACGCGTTGGCGAGGCCGCACCAGCCACCGATCTGCCCGTTGAAGGTCGCGGCGTGGAAGGGGATGCACGTGACGCCGCCGAGGTCGAACGCGCCCGCGCTGAATGGTCCTATCGCCGGATAGAACAGCGGCGCTGCGGTGACCACCGTCCCCTGCACCACGCACTGGGCAGGCGACGCTGCGGCGGGTCGCACGACGGGCACGAGGGCGGCTGCCGCGAGCAGGGCGACGACGGCGATTCTCCGAAGGTTGCACATGCCTGGTGTACGACCGGGTCGCCTGGCCGTGTCACGGCACCGACGTCGAACGCGAACGACCCCCGCCGGCTGGTGCCGGGCGGGGGCCGTACGCAGTCGCGTTGCGACCGGGTGCTACGGGATCAGCGGTTGGTGCCCGACCCCAGGCTCTTGACCGTCTGCATGAGGTCGGGGTCGTCGGTCTCCATCTTCACGACCTGGTGGAACCCGCGCCCGTCCTTGTAGGCACGCAGGAGGCACGGGTCGTTCTCCTCCTCCTGGCCGCATGCGAGCAGCGGCTCGGGAAGGTCGGTGGAGAGCTTGCGGAACCACAGGCTGTAGCACGTGGCGTTCCCGAGGCCGAAGCAAGGGTCGTCCTGGCTGAAGTTGACGTCGACCTCGGTGAGGCCGGCGAACCGCTCGTCCTCGTCGAACTCGACGTGGAGGCCCTCCGTCTTGCACGGGTTGGGGCCGCACATCGTGCCGGGCGCCACGATCGCGTCGGCCATCGTCGGGACGACGCCTTCGTTGTAGGCGTCGACGACGGTGAGCGTGTGCGTCTTGTACGACAGCGTCCCGCCCTCTGGCACGAACGCCGATGCACCCGTGGTCGGGGTCGGATCCGTGACCGCGGTCGTCACGACCGCCTGGTCGTTCGCGACGTTGACGTCGACGAGGTCGAGCTGCCTCGGGGCGAGCTCGGCGGTCGCCGTGTTCGTCACCTGCGCCGGCGCCGTCGTCGGCGTGGCGATGACGACCTCGATGGTCTTCGACGCGCCTGCCGCGAGGGTGACCGTGCAGGTGATCGTCGGGTCGGACGTGCCGACGGCCGGAACGGCGCATGCGTCGGACGGCCCCACGCCGTTGACGTCTGCGAGCGTGCCGTTGTCGGTTGCGTCGGTCAGCGTCGCGGTCGCCGGCACGAGGCCGTCGTTCACGAAGGTGACCGTGTAGTGGACGAGCCCGCCCGCAGGTGAGACCGCCGTAGGAGTAGCCGCAACGGAGGCGCCCAGATCGACAGGACCGAGCGCGCCCGCAGGCGACGCGATCCCGACCAGACCAGCTAGCAACGCTCCCGCAGCGAGAACAACGAAGAGTGCTCTACGCATTGCTTCCCTCTCGTAGAGGGTCCCGCCTTGAACATGTCCTGCGTTCGGGACCCGCGTGTACGAACGCGACGACCAGGGAGCATTGTCCTTATCCCCACCCGCCAAGATCGAGTGTACGACGATGACTACGCGCGGCACCACCCGAACGGGCCATTCTGCAGGGGTTTTGTCGCGTCGGGATCGGACAACGAGTCACCATTACGACACTTCGGAAGCGCGCGTTGCGCGCCTGTGCCCGTCGTCACTAGGCGACGCGCCCGTGGGGGCCGTGTTTGGTCAGCCCAGCGTGACCGTCGCGGTCTCGGAGTCCTCGAACCGCTGCGTTCCCGACCACGTGTTGCACTGGGTGCCGTGGTCGGGGTGCTCGATGCACACCTGCTCCTCGAACGTGCTCTCGGCGACGAGGACGGCGGTCACGACCGCGGACCCCGGCCGGAAGACGCCGCCCGCCGATGCGAGACGGACGTCGTATGTCGCGGGGGCGTCGGCGCACGTGACCGCGACGGTGTTCGTCGCCGTCACCACGCGTTGGCCCGTCGTTTGCACGACGGTGACCTCCAGGGTCCCGGTCGCGGGGCCGTCCATCACGTCGCACGAGATCGTCACCGGCACCGTGAGCACGGCGCGATCGGCGCGCATGATCGTCGCCGAGGGCGCGATGACCACGGTCGAATCGACGTCAGCGGCTGCGGGGGCGGCAACGAGACTGATCGCGAGGGTGAGTACGACCACGGCGAAGCAGCGCGTCATGCAGCGTCCCTACCCCGAGGCCGGACGCGTCAGGCCGACGCGTCGAAGGCCTTCACCGCGGCGCGGGGTGCCTGGCACCGCCACGCGTCGGTGATCAACTCGGCGAGTTCGCCCGCGGGGACTGCACCGAGTCGCACGAGCACCGACGGGTGCCCGTTGTAGTGCGGCTCGGTGAAGAACTTCACCGCGTCGGCCGCGAGCAGCTCCGCCTTCTCCGCCGCGTTCGCGACGCGGACGGCGATCACGGCATCGTTCGGGACCCTCGCCTTCTTCGGGTCGACGCGCTCCATCCAGACCCAGACGAATTCCTTCGACTTGCCGCGGTCCTCGACGGCGAACGCGAACCGACCGTCGACCTCTACCGCTCCCGGTAGCGCGAGCGCGATGCGCCTGACGTCGTCACGGTCAGCCATGCGTTCGATGATCGCGCCAGCCGAGGGCGCTAGCACACCCGCTCGGCACGCACGCCGGGGAGGAGCCGTGCCTGCACGTGACCCGAACCCGCTCGACCACGCCGCCATCATGCGGGGCGGTGCGTGGGTCGAACGACGTGGAGCCCGAGAGCGGAATCGAACCGCTGACCTACGCATTACGAGTGCGTTGCTCTGCCGGCTGAGCTACTCGGGCCTGGCGTTTCCGCCGGCAGCGATGGTAGCCGCGGCGTCCCCCCGCCCCGACCGGGTTCCGACTCGCCCCGACCGAGGTTCGCACGCGCCCCGACCGGGGTTCCGCCGCGGCGCCGACCGAGGTTCGCACGCGCCCCGACCGGGGTTCCGCCGCGGGCGGCGCGGGCGGCGCCACGCCCCCGCCACCCGCTTTCCCCCACCACGCCCCCGCCACCGCCCCCGCCACGCCCCCGCCACCCGCTTTCCCCCAGAAGTACCGCGCAGGGCGCGGACTACTGCGAAAAAGCGGCGGCCCCCGGGCGGGCGGGAGGGCGCCGCGGCGCAGCGGGGCGGCGGCGCCGAGGCGCCCCGGGCGGGCGGCGGCCGCGGAACAGGCCGCGGCGCGCGGACGAGGCCGCGGCGCGCGAACGGAGTGGCGGCGGGTCAGTCGACGGCGGCGTCGGTGAGGCGGCAGAGGAGGCCTTGGACGAGGAGGGCCTCGTTCGGGTTGCGGACGATGGCCTCGCCCGCGGCGTCGAGGGCGGACAACGCGGCGAGCGCGCCCTTGCGGGACACGCCGTGCGACCCGAGGCCGCCGGGGGCGACGAGCACCTCGCGGTAGACGGACGCGACCGTCGCGAGCCCGAATCGCAGCTCGTCGGCCCGCACGCGCCTCTGCTCACGCTTGTGCCGCGCCTCGAGATCTTTCCGTCCGGACCCGCGCTCGCCGTACCGCGCGACCCGCTCGTCGATCTCGGCGGCCTCC
>DASVEG010000054.1:0-25050 GCA_036380695.1 Acidimicrobiales bacterium | reverse complement strand
GGCCCGCACGGTCGGGATCCTGAACCGGCTGTCGAGCATGGGCGTCACCCTGGCCATCGACGACTTCGGCACGGGCTACTCGTCGCTCGCGTACCTCAAGCGCCTGCCCGTCGACGAGCTCAAGATCGACCGGTCGTTCGTGCAGGAGCTCGCGCGCGGCCAGGGCACCGCGGTCGTGCAGACGATCATCGGCCTCGGCCACGAGCTCGGCCTCCGCGTGGTCGCGGAAGGCGTCGAGTCGTTCGACATGCTCGACGCGCTGCACGGCTTGGGGTGCGACATGATCCAGGGCCACCACGTGTCGAAGCCGCTGCCGGCGATCGAGTTCGAGCACTGGCTGGCCGGCGCTGGCGCTGGTGTCGCGAAGGCGTCGTCGGGGTCGGGTCAGAGCTCGTAACGCTTGAGCAGGCCGCGGGCGATGACGAGCCGCTGGATCTCGTTCGTGCCCTCACCGATGATCATCAGCGGGGCGTCGCGATAGTACCGCTCGACCGGGAATTCGGTCGTGTAGCCGTAGCCGCCGTGCACCCGCATGGCTTCTGTCGCGATCTCGAATGCCGACTCCGACGCGAAGAGTTTCGCCATGCCGGCCTCGACGTCGGCTCGCTCGCCGGAGTCGAACTTCTCGGCCGCCGACCGGGTGAGGAGGCGCGAAGCCTCGAGCTTCGTCGCCATGTCCGCGAGCTTGAACTGGATCGCTTGATGCGCGGCGATCGGCACCCCGAAGGTGTGGCGCTGCTGCGCGTACCTGATCGACGCCTCGAACGCGGCCCGCCCGACGCCGCACGCGCGCGCGGCGATGTTCACGCGCCCGAGCTCGAGCGCGGAGAGGAACTGCGGTAGACCGCGCCCGAGGCCGGCGTCCGCGCCGCCGAGCACCCACGACGCCGGCACGCGATGCCCGTCGTAGGTCATCTCGACGGTCTCGATGCCCTTGTAGCCGAGCTTGCCGATCGTCTTCGACACCGCGATGCCTTCGAAGCGGCTGCCCGGCTCCTTCTCGACGATGAAGCACGTGACGCCTTCCGGCGTGCGCGCCGCCAGCGCGACGATCCGGGCGCGTTCGCCGTTGGTGACCCACATCTTCGTGCCGTCGAGGACGTACTCGTCGCCGTCCGGCGTGGCCTTGCACCGGATGTTCTTCGTGTCACTGCCCGCGTCCGGCTCGGAGAGCGAGAGGCACCCGCGGCGTTCGCCAGAGGCCATCTGCGGCAGCCACGTCGCCTTCTGCTCGTCGCTGCCGTGCAGGCGAATGAGGGTCGCGCAGATGAGGTGGGTGTTCACCACGCCGGTGAGCGACATCCACCCCGCGGCGAGCTCTTCGACGATGCGCGCGTACGTCACCGTGTCGAGGCCGAGGCCGCCGTACTCCTCCGGGATCGTCGCGCCGAAGAGCCCCATCTCGCGCATGCCGTCGACGAGCGCCTCTGGGTAGGTGTCGTCGTGCTCGAGGTCGGAGGCGACGGGAACGACCTCCTTCTCGACCCACGAACGGATGGTCGCGACGAGTTCGTCGGCGAGAGCGGGATCGGTGCGCGTCACGGCGGCGATGCTACGGGCGCGGCGTTAGCGTCGACGCCGTGATCGAGCTGGGTCTCCGCAACGACGTGTACCGCCGGCCCCTGGTGACCGCCCTCGACCGTCTCGGGCTCCGTGAGGGGTGGCGGTGCGTCGACGTCGGTGCGGGCGGTGGCGACGTGAGCGTCGCGCTCGCCGAGATCGTCGGTCGCGACGGGCGGATCTACGCGGTCGACAACGACCCGCAGGCGCGTGACGTGGTGGCCCGCCAAGCGGCCGAGCACGGCGCTCAGGTCATCGCCATCACGCAGGCGGCAGAAGACCTGACGCTGCCCGAGCCCGTCGACCTCGCGTTCTGCCGGTTCCTGCTGCTGCACGTCGCCGACCCCGTGCGCGTGCTCGAACGCATGGGCGCCGCGGTGCGCGCCGGCGGCTGGGTGGTCGCGCAGGAGCCGATCACCTCGGGCGGTCGGGTCGGTGGCCGGCCGCTGTCGATGCCAGACGCGAAGGACGCGGACGTCGGCGCCGTCCTCCCCCGCCTCGTGCTCGACGCCGGTCTCGAGATCGTCGACGCCTGGGCCGAGGCGCCCGCCGGTGCCGGCCCCGGACCGGTGCGCGACTACCTCGAGGTCCTCACCGAGGTCGACCCCGGCGACGACGCCGTCGTCCTCCCCCCACTCGTCACCGTCGTCGCCCGCCGCCCCGCCTGACCCTCCCCCCCGACCTCGTTCTGGGTGGATCAGTCCGGCCACAGTCCGGGAAATTCCACCCAGAAGGAGGCGGGGAAATAGCCTCGCCACCCGTGAGCGCTACCGCCGACCTCCCCGCCGCCGACCTCGCCGCGGCCGCCAACGCCGTCGAGATCGCGAAGGGCGTCGTCGACGGGGCCGTGAAGCAGCTCGCGGCGAACGGCGGGGTCGACGCGAACCAGAGCATCGCCTACGACATCGCGCACGCGGCCGCCGGCATCGAGATCGCCCGAGCCGTACTCGCCTACGGCGCCAACGGCGAGGTCGAGGCGAGGCTCGCATGCGCGTTCGTCGCCGACGCGGTGCACGACCTCGTCGTGCGATCGGTCGCACGCGAGGCCGAGTGGGGGACGACGGAGGACGCGCTCGCGCCCGCGCTCTCGTTCGTGCGCACGTACCGCGACCCGGTGTTCGTCGCGTCGCTCGCCGGCGAGCAGGGCCCGCGCCACCTCGACGGCGAGTTCGAGATGGTGCAGGACTCGTTCCGGCGGTTCGCGGAGGAGAAGATCCGACCGGTCGCCGAGCACATCCACCGCACCAACGCCGACATCCCCGAGGACGTCATCGCGGGCCTCGCCGAGCTCGGCACGTTCGGGCTGTCGGTGCCGGAGGAGTACGGCGGCTTCTCGGCCGGCGGCGAGAGCGAGTACATGGCGATGGTCGTCGCCACGGAAGAGCTGTCGCGCGGGTCGCTCGGCGTCGGCGGATCGCTCATCACCCGCCCCGAGATCCTCACCCGCGCCCTCGTGCGGGGCGGCACCGAGGAGCAGAAGCAGGAGTGGCTCCCGCGGCTCGCGAGCGGCGAGATCATGAACGCGGTCGCCGTCACCGAACCCGACTTCGGGTCGGACGCGGGCGCGGTCAAGGTGTCGGCCACGCCAACCGCAGACGGCTCGGGCTACACGATCAACGGGGTGAAGACGTGGTGCACGTTCGCGGCCCGCGCCGACGTGCTCATGCTCCTCGCGCGCACCGACCCCGACCGCTCGAAGAAGCACCGCGGACTGTCGCTGTTCGTGGTGCCCAAGCCGCGCGGCGAAGGCCACGGGTTCGAGTTCACCCAAGAGGGAACCGGCGGCAAGATAGAAGGCCGCGCGATCGACACCATCGGCTACCGCGGCATGCACTCGTACGAGGTCGCGTTCGACGGCTGGGTCGTGCCTGCCGAAAACCTGATCGGCGCAGAGTCGGGCGTCGGCCGTGGCTTCTACCTGCAGATGGAGGGGTTCGAGAACGGCAGGCTGCAGACGGCGGCCCGCGCCGTCGGTGTCATGCAAGCCGCGTACGAAGCGGCGTACGACTACGCGGCCAACCGCATCGTGTTCGGGGCGCCCGTCCTCGACTACCAGCTCACCCAAGTGAAGCTCGGGCGGATGGCCGCGATCATCCAGTCGTCGCGCCAATTCATGTACGAGGTGGCGCGGCTGATGGCAAAGGGTACGGGCACGATGGAGGCCTCGATGGTGAAGGCCTACGTGTGCCGGGCGGCCGAATGGGTCACCCGTGAGGCGCTGCAGATCCACGGCGGGATGGGTTACGCCGAGGAGTTCCCCGTGTCTCGGTACTTCCTCGACGCGCGGGTGCTGTCGATCTTCGAGGGCGCCGACGAGATCCTCGCGCTCAAGGTCATCGCCCGCCGGTTGCTCGAGCGCGCCGCGGCCTGAGATTTTCCGGGGCAGGCGAGGACGGATCGCGCGCGGCCTGCGTCTAACCCAGCGCCGGAATGGTTCCGGCGGTCAGGCTGGGGACACATGGTGGATGACCGCGATCTGGTGGCGCGCGCGCAGCGGGGCGACGACCACGCCTTCGAGCTGATCGTCCGTCGTCACACCGACACGGTGTGGCGGTTCGCGCGCCGCATGGTCGCCGACGACGCGACCGCAGAGGAGATCGTGCAGGACACGTTCGTGAAGGCATACCGCGCGCTGGGTCGTTTTCGCGGCGACGCCGCCATCACGACCTGGCTCTACACGATCTGCCATCGCGTGTGCCTCGACGGGCGGCGGCGGGCGCACGTCGACGTCGTGACGCTCGACGCCGCGTGCGAGGCCGACGCCCACGCCGTCCTCGCACGTGAGCACTCGGTCGACGACCGGCTGAGCCTCGACGCAGCCATGTCGTCGCTGCCGGACGACGAACGCGTCGCGTTCACGCTCGTCGGCGTCCTCGGCTACAGCCACGAGGAGGCCGGCGCGGTCGCCGGTGCGCCGTCTTCGACGATGCGTTCGCGTTACGCGCGCGCCCGCACGCGCCTGGCCACGGCACTGCAGCCGGACGAGAGGGAGCTGGGATGACGATCACCCACGACGTCTGCCGCGACGCGCTCGCAGGCGGCGCGCCTGTCGACGACCGTGTGGACGCACACTTGCAGCAGTGCGCAGCCTGCCGGTCGTTCGCGCACGCGCTCACCGACCTCGAGACGCTCGCCGAGTCGGCGCGCGAAGCAATCGCGCCCGCCGGGTTGTCCGAGCGCACGGTCGCTGCCGTTGCCGCGGCGCGATCCGCGGGTCTGCATGCGGGCGGGGAGGTCGTGGAGTTGCGGCGCCGGCGCCCGATGCGACGCGCCGCCCTCTCGTCGGCGGCGGCCGTGGTGTTGATCGTCGCGGGCGTGTTCGTCGCCGGCCGCGAACCGAGCGTCGACCCCGACAAGGCCGTCCTGATCTCGGCGGCGAGCCGGCTCGAGGAGGCCGGCACCGCAGAGGTCACCGTGGACGCCACGGCGGAGGTAGCCGTCGACGTCCGCGACGACGGGACACCGAACTACGCCGCGGCGCCCGAGGAGATGCGGGGCCACCTCGAACGCGAGTGGCAGAAGATGATCGCTGCGTTCGAAGCCGACGTCGCTGCGTTCGAGGAGGAGATGAACGCTCGCATCCGCGAGGGCGAACAAAGGATGGCCGACGCCGTAGACGACATGTTCGCAAACGTCGGTCGCGGAGGGTCGGCGCCGCCCAGCGCGCCGCGAGCCCCGACGGCAACGCGGCCTCCGGCTGCACCTCGAACGCCTCCCGACCAGGGCACACCACCGGCGCCTCCCGCCCCACGTCTCCCCGCGCAGGCGTCGCTCGGTGTCCGGGTCACGGCCACCGGCGTCGTGAACGCGTCGGGCGGCGCGGCACTGACCGGCTCAGTGCGGCCCGTCGGCGGGACGCTCGCGGTCCCGGACTCGCAGGCAGCGTTCGCCGTACACGCCACCGCAGACGGCGCAGCCGTGCGCACGCCGGACGGATCGTGGCAACGGGCTCGACAGCGCGACGGCGGCCCGCTCGCCGCGGTCCTCCTCGACGGGCGGGCCCTGCCGCGCCTGCTCCGCGACGCACGCTCGGTCGCCCGCGTCGGCGCAGTGCAAGTCGACGGCGCGGCGGCGACGCGGTACCGGTTCGTCACCGCCGGCCCCGACGGGCAGCGATGGACCGCCGTCGCCGACGTCGATGCCGGCGGCGACGTGCGGTCGCTGACGTTCGGCGACCTCGCGCCGGACGCGGCGAATGGGTCGACGGTGCGCGTCGGGATCCGCGCGACAGCGGGCGCAGGAGCCTCGCCGTCGACGTTGCCTGCGAGCGAGGCGCCGCCACGCGCGCCGTCTGGCGCGAGCGTGTCGTTCTACCCGGTGGGCGCGGCGGTGCGCACGGCGTTCGAGGCCGGGGCGAGCCGGTGAGGCCGACCCGGGTCGGAGCCGTCGGCGTGGCGTGGGTGCTCGCGGCGGCGCTGGGCGCCGCGTGCTCGCAGGATGCCGGGAGTGGGACTGCGTACTGCGACGCCGTCGCCGATCTCGCGGAAGCCGCGACGAAAGGAGGTGCCGGCGTGAACATCGACGACTCGATGAGCGAGGAGGAGGCACGAGCGCGGGTGGAACGGTTCGAGCGCGACCTCGGCGAGGCGGCGAGCGACGCCGAGGCGGCCGTGCGGTCGATCCGTGAAGCCGCGCCGGACGCCATCGCACCCGACCTGCAGGTGGTGACCGACCACCACCTGGCCTTCATCGCGGCCGTACGGTCGGGCGAATTTCCCGACGCGTCCGGCACGCCGGAGACCGCAGCGGCGTTCGAACGAGTCGATGCCTTCACCGAGGAGGAGTGCGGATTCGCCTACCCGGCGTTGTCCTCCGCCGCGACGGGAGCCAGGCCGGTGCCGCCGGCCCCGCCTGCCCCGCCTGACCCTCCCGCGCCGCCTGACCCTCCCGCGCCGCCGTCCCGCCCATGAGCGGCATGTGTTGATGGTCCGTTGATCCGCGCGGCCGGCTCAGGGGTGAAGATGGGGGCTTGACCGGTCAAGAGCCCGTCGAGGCCGGAAGATCGAGGCCGCCAGGCTCGACGTCGGCGTTCATCGGCATCGTGGTGGTGCTCGCGGTCGGGCTCATCGACAGCGCGGTGTCGACGTCGCTCGTGTTCATCGGCCTGACGATCCTCGGCCCGCTCATCGCGTCGATCGCGGCGTCCCAGGCGCAGACCGCGGTGGTGGCCGCGTGCGCGGTCGTCGTGTCGGTGGCGCTGGGCGAGGCCAACGACATCTTCCTGACGGGCGACCACCTCGTGCGGATCAGCGTCGTCGTGGCCGCCAGTTCCGTCGCCGTATGGGGCGCGGGCCAACGCATGCAGCGCGACGCCGCGATGGCTCGGATCGTGCGCGTGGCCGAGGTCGCGCAGCAGGCGATCCTGCGCCCACCGCCGCCGCTGCTCGGCCCTATCGCGTTCGCGGCGCGTTACGTCTCGGCTGCGGAGAACGCGTTGATCGGCGGCGACCTCTACGAGACGGCGTACACACCCCATGGCGTGCGGCTGCTCGTCGGCGACGTGCAGGGCAAGGGGCTCGACGCGGTTCGGCTCGCGGCAACGGTGATGGGCTGCTTCCGCGAGGTGGTGTTCGCGAGCCCGACGCTCACCGAGCTGGCGCGCGAGCTCGACGAGCGCGTCGCCGCGCAGGCGGACGACGAGCAGTTCGTAACCGCGATCTTGATCGAGTTCGCCGACGACGAGCTGGTCCACATCGTCAACTGCGGGCACCACCCGCCCCTTCGCGTCGGCACCGTCACCCTCGACCGCCTGGGTGGCGAGACGACCGAGCTGCCGTTGGGTCTCGGGCCGGTCCCGGAGATCGAGACGTACCGGTTCATGGTCGGCGAACGACTCCTCGTGTACACCGACGGCCTCGTCGAGGCGCGTGGAGCGGGCGGCGAGTTCTTCGTCCTGGAGGATGCCAACGCCGCGTTGCGCGAGCCGGAGCTTCCCCTGGCGGTCGATGCGTTGCTCGAGCTCGTGCTGCAGCACGTGGGCGGTCACCTCGACGACGACCTCGCCGTCGTGCTCGCCGAGCGCCGCTAGCAGCCAACATCCTTCGCGTTCTGGGTGCGGCCCGGGCGTTACCTCGGCTGGGGCACGGTGGCGCGGCCGCTGCTGTCGATGATGATCTGCGTCACCTTGCCGCTCTCGATCGCCGAGCGGAGCACCGCGTTGCGCTCGCGCTCTATCGCTCCTTCGGCGCCGTAGATCGCGACGACCTGCCGCTCGCCCTCCACCTGCGCGGCGATGCGCGCGTTCTCCTGCGCCTGCGCGACCGTGGCCGCGGCGGCCGTCTGCTCGGCCTCGATGGCGCGGATGATCTCCTGGTTCGCTGGCTCCGGCTTGCCCACCGTGAAGGTGAACTCGCCGCATTCGCTGTCGGTCTCCCCGGTGTACGACGGTCCGCAGAAGTAGTCGGCGCCGACGCCGATCACCTCGCGCAGGTTCTCCTTCACGCGCTGCACCGCCTCGTTCTGGAACGCGACACGTGCCTCCTCCGACGCGTACAGGTCACGCCAGTTGTGCTTGAGCCCGACGGCCTCGAGGGCCCGCTCGATCTGCGGCGCGAAGTACTCGTTCAACATCTGGTCCCAGCCGTCGTCGGTCCACGCCTGCGTCTTCACGCCGAGGTTCTCGTGGAACTGGCGCATGACCTTCGCGTCGTTCCAGTGGAGCTTGAAGTACATCTGGAACTCCACGAGCATGCGGACGTCGTCGTTCGTGACGATCTGCACGGGCCCGACGTCGCGTTGCTTGCCCTCGGGCGCGGCGATGAACGAACGCTGGTCGATGCGGTAGCGGTAGACCTTCGAACCCCAGCCGACCGACTCCCACGTCGACCCCGGCTTGAGGAAGCCCTTGAACTTCTTGTCCTGGGTCGCGCCACCCTCGTAGATGAGGCCGATCTCGTTGATCTCGCTGCCCTGGCGGCCGCAGGCGCCGCCCGAGAACATGGCGACGACGACGGCGGCGACGACGATCGCTCTGGTGCGCTTCACGGGTTCAGCTCCTTGTAGAAGGCGGCGGTGACCGACTTCGCTTCCTCGCGCAGGTCGGACGGCAGCGCGGTGACGGCGTCGTCGTAGGCGAGGATCCGGTCGAGCAGGCGCACGGCCCGAGCCAGCTCCCGGGACGGCGCCGCCTGGCGCTTGGCGGCGACGACGTATGCGCACGCGAGAAGCGCCGCGGCCAGCACGACCGCAGACGCCACCAGCAATCCCGTCACGAGCCCTCCCCCAGATGGACGCTCCCATGATCGCTCATCGGCAGTCGGGCCGACGAGTCGGTCAGCGCTCGATCGTGAGGTCGCGCAGGTAGAACCAGTACGTGCGCTTGCGGCAGACGCCCCAGAGAGCCCACAGGTCGCGGAACATGCGCCACGTCCGCTTCCAGCCCTCCAACCGCCCGAACTTGTCCCGCTTGGTGCGGTGCGTGACGCCGCGCATCACGCGCGCGACCGTCGTCAGCCGGCCCTCGGCGATGACCTCGTTGATCATCACCTCGATCGTGTAGCCGTCGAGCTTCTGCGGCGGGATCGCCTCGAAGACCCAGCGGGGGACGATGCGTTCGCCGGTGGTCGGCGGGAACAGCAGCACGAGCGGGTTCCAGATCCCGTAGTCGAACGTCCCGAGCGACATCGCGCACCGTCCCTCGACGGCGGGCCGGCAGATGTCGTCGAGGTGGCGGGGCGTGAGCCCGAGGAGGTCGCCGTCGACGAACAGGATCCACTCCGCGTCCGTTGCGGCAACGCCGGCCGCCATCGCGTGCGCCTTCGATCCCTCGCCGTCGGGGCCGGGTTCACGACGGACGACGGACGCGCCCGCGGCTGCCGCCAGTTCGCCCGTGCCGTCCGACGACCCGTCGTCGACGACGATCACCCGGCGCACGTACGAGCACGCCCGGCACACCTCGACGACGTCGGCGACGGTCGCCGACTCGTTGCGCGCCGGGATGACGCAGTCGACCGTCGGCGCGGCGACTCCCGCGTGCTCTACGACGACGTCTCTGATCGCTTCAGGCCCGCCCGTTCGCCGCGGCTCACGAACTTGATCGCCATCTTCCGCGACGCTTCGTCGATCATCTCGTCGCCGAACATCACCGCGCCCTTGCGCTCGTCCTCGGTGGCGATGCGGTACGCCTCGAGGATGTCCCACGCGCGGTCGAACTGCTCCTGCGTCGGCGAGAACACCTCGTTGAGGATCGTCACCTGGTCGGGGTGCAGCGCCCACTTGCCGTCGTAGCCGAGGGTGCGCGTGCGCTTGCAGTAGTCACGGAACCCGTCTGGATCGCGCACGTAGAGGTACGGCCCGTCGATCACCTGCAGACCGTTGGCGCGACCGGCCATCAGGATCTTTGAGAACACGTAGTGGAAGTGGTCGCCCGGATAGTCGGCGATCTGCACGCCGCCCGTGAGCACGGGCATCTCCATCGACGCCGCGAAGTCCGCAGGGCCGAAGATGATCGTCTCGAGCCGGGGCGACGCCGCGCAGATCTCCTCGACGTTGATCAGGCCGCGCGTGGTCTCGATCTGCGCCTCGATGCCGATGTGGCCCTCCGGCAGCCCCGCCTTCTTCTCGACCTGGGTGAGGAGCAGGTCCATGGCGACGACCTCGGACGCCGACTGCACCTTCGGCAGCATGATCTCGTCGAGTCGGGGGCCCGCGTTCCCGACGACCTCCATGACGTCGTAGACGGTCCACTCGGTGTCCCACGCGTTCACCCGGACGCACAACACGCGGTCGCCCCAGTCGAGGTTCTTGATCGCGTCGACGACCTTCGCTCGCGCGCCTTCCTTCTCGAGTGGCGCGACCGAGTCCTCGAGGTCGAGGAACGTCATGTCCGCCGGGATCGTCGGGCCCTTCTGGAGGAACCGCTCGCTCGACCCGGGGACGGAGAGGCACGACCGGCGGGGCAGGCTGCGGGAGCGCTCGGACATGCGCCGATCCTACGAAGCCAGGTTCGCGGGGACGAAATTCGCCCCGGCGTCGGACGGATCAGCCGAGCGTCGTGCGCAGGAACGCGACCGCGTCGGTCCACGCCCGGTCGGCTGCCTCGGGGTCGTGCGTGCCGATGGGATTGTGCTCGTTCGCGAACGCGTGGCCGACGCCCTGATGGACCTCGAACGTGACGTCCTTGCCCATCCCCTTCAGCTTCGTCTCCAACTCCTTGACCGCGTCGAGCGGGAAGAGGGTGTCGTCCGCTGCGAAGTGGCCGCGCACCGTCGCGGTGAGGCCGCTCCAGTCGGGCGCGTGCGCTGGATCGAGCGGCGCGCCGTAGAACGGGACGGCGGCGCGGACCCGATCACCCTCGATCGCCGCGATCACCATCGTGAGCAGGCCGCCCATGCAGAAGCCGATGACGCCGACGTCGTCGCCGGTGGTCGACTCGTGACCGAGCAGGTACGTGATCGCGCCACCCATGTCGCGGGCGGCGCGGTCGGGCGGCAGGCTGTTCATCAGCTCGCCTGCCTTGTCCATCTCCGTGTGCTCCGCGATCTCGCCGTGGTAGAGGTCGGGGGCGAGGGCGGTGAACCCTTCGCCCGCGAGCCGGTCGCACACGCCCTTGATCTGCGGCACGAGCCCCCACCACTCCTGCAACACGAGCACGCCCCGCCCCTGCTCGCCTTCGGGCACCGCGAGGTACCCAGCCGCGCTGCCGCCATTGCTCGCGAACTCGACCATCTCACCCATGCCGGCGAACCTACCCGCGCCCGCACCCCAGGGCTTTCTCGCAGTAGCCCGCGCCGTGCGCGGTGGTAGCGCGAAAAAGCGCGTGGCGGCCGGTTCGGAGGTCCCTAGTACGCGCCGCCCAGCTTGGAGTGGTCCCAGCTGACGACGTGGTCGACGTCGAAGCGGACGGCGATGCGCTTCTGCGCGGCGTAGGCGACGGCCCCGCGGGCGGCGTCGTCGACCGGTCCGGTGTAACGCTCCCAGACGCTCTCGCCCATGCCGAGAACGAGGTCGCGGTCGTCGACGACGACGCCGCGCCCCGACAGCTCGACGCCTCGGAGCTGGTCGTACGTCTCCCCCGTCTCGACCAACCCCGTCATGCGCGGATCGCGCCGCAGGTTGGCGATCTTCTGCGACTTCCCGTAGGTCCAGAACCCGAGCGTCCCGTCCGGGAAGAAGCCGTACCACATGGCGACGAGGTGGATCCGGCCTCCGGGACGGTGCGTCGCGACCGCGAGCGTGTGCCGCCCACGGAGGTACGCGTCGACCTCGTCGCCGGTCATCCGTATGAGATCGCGACGGCTCACGAACGCCTCACTTCTCCCACCGCAACAACTCGGGGACGATCGGGCAGTCGGCGCGACGGACGGCTTCCTCGACCGGCTGCGGACCAGAGGGTCCGGCGACCGTCGTCACCCACTCGAGCGGCACGATGTCGACGTCGAGATCCCACGGGTCGTCGGCGCCCACGACACGGGACGCGAGCGCGTCCCAGAGCCGTCCCGGCAGCACACGCCCGACACCTGCAACAAGCCACACCTCGCGCCCGAGCGAGCGACCGAGCCCGGCAGCCGCGAGCGACCCACACGACGCGACGAAGGACGCGGGGCCGACCGCCTCGGCCTCGAGCAGCACGATCGCCGACTCCTGCACCGCGGCGCCGAGGCCCGGCTGCATGACGTCGTACGCATCGATGCCGGACGCCTCGAGCGCCCCCACGAGCTGCGAACCCTCGCCCCTCACGTCGACGACCAGCGCTTCGACGTCGCCCCGCCTCCGCAGCGCGTCGGCCGCGAGCTCCGGCCACCCGAGCACGGTCACGGTCGCGTCGTCCGGCAGGTGCGCGGCGAGCACGCCCGCGGTCTCGTCGCCGTCGATCTCCTCGGCCGCGGCCCACGCCTCGTGGACGGGTTCGCCAGACGCCAGCATCCTCGCTGCGAGCCACCAAAGCGGACCGGCTGCGGGATGGCGCTCGATGATCCGCCGGCAACCCGTCACCAGCGCGGCCGGGTCGTCGCCCACCGAAGCCAGCGCGGCCGCGGCCTCGCGGGCGAGAACGCTCGGCCCCGCGCCCTGCGCGCGCGCCACCCATCGGAGTCGCTCGATCGGGTGCGGGGACACTGTGGGCGACCCTACCGCCGCCACCGCCCGATGCGGCCCCCGGCGAAGGTCAGATGCCCGGCTTGAAGACCATCAACGCGACGACCGCGACGAGCATCAGGTTGAGGAACCCGCCGCCCATCGCGAGCCGCTTGCCGATGGCCTCCATCTCCACCGCTTGCGGCGGCGGCCCCCCGGCTGGCCCACCACCGGCGGACATCGGGGGCGGTCCGGCGGCGACGAGCTCTGCGGCGAGGGCGTTCATGCGCTTCGCGGACGGGATCATCACCGCGTGCGCGACGCCCACGCCGATCACGTACAGCAGCAGGCTCAACCACACCCACGTCTGCCCGAACGTCCACTGCTCGTCGCTCATGAGGACGAGCCCGATGCCGAAGATCGGCACGAGGAACACGACCTTCTCCGCGACGTCGCTGACCGCGTGGTTCGCCTCGCCGATCGCGAGCCCACCGGGGCCCTTCCGCTTCTTCGCTTCGGCGCCGTAGAGGCCGTTCAGAGCGACCGCGCCGAACCCCACGATCACGCTCAACAGGTGCAGGACAAAGACGATCTTGTAGCCGGTCGACGTGACGCCCACGCGCCCTCCCTTTGCCCGCTGCGGACTTCGCTCGGTCGAGAGTAGCTGGGCTACCTTCTCGGCCCGTGGCAACGGACCCCTCGCCCGAGCTCGCGCTCAAGCCGCTCAACGGGGCGAGCCGGACGGTCGACGAGCTGCTGACGACCTTCCACCTGCTGCTCGTGGTGCTCGACCCGTACACCAACGAGAGCTCGTGGATCCTGCCCACCGCGGCGCGCGTGATCCAGACGTTCGAGCAGGCCGATTGCCGCGTTGCCATCCTGATCGCGGCCGACGAGCGCGACGCGAAGCAGTTCCTCGGCCCGATGGCGAGCGAGGTGCTGACGTTCGTCGACCCGGAGCGCGAGGCGATCAAGTCGTTCGGGCTCGAACGGCTGCCGGCGCTCGTGCACGTCGACCTCGGCGGCCACGTGGTCAACGCCGCCGAGGGGTGGCACCCGGCCGACTGGCGGAGGGTCTGCGACGCGCTCGCTCGCGCCATGTCGTGGAGCTCGCCTGCGTTCCCCGCGGCGAAGGATCCCGGCCCCTTCCAGGGCTCACCCGCGCTCGGCTGACGCGGCGGCGTCGAGCTACTTCTGCACACCGCCCTTGGTCTGGGCGAGGGTGTCGAGCACCTTGTCGAGCTCGGCGTCGGTCATCCATCCCCGTTCGAGCACGAGCTCACGGATCGAGCGGCCCGTCTTCGTCGATTCCTTGATGACCTCGGCCGCCTTCTCGTAGCCGATCTGCGGGATGAGCGACGTGCCGATCGACGGCGACGACTCGGCGTACGCCTTGCACCGCTCGACGTTCGCCTCGATGCCGTCGATGCACTTCTCGGCGAACACGCGGCTGACGTTGCCGAGCAGGCGAATCGACTCCAGCAGGTTGCGCGCCATGACCGGCAGGTACACATTGAGCTCGAACGCTCCCTGCGAGCCCGCGTATGCAACCGCGGCGTCGTTGCCGAATACCTGAGCCGCGACCTGGGTCACCGCCTCGGGAATGACCGGGTTGACCTTGCCCGGCATGATCGACGAGCCGGGTTGGAGATCGGGCAGGAAGATCTCCGACAGCCCGGTACGCGGGCCCGAGCCCATCCACCGGATGTCGTTCGCGATCTTCGTCAACGCCACGGCGATCGTGCGCAGGTCGCCGGACGCCTCGACGAGCGCGTCTCGTGCCGCCTGCGCGGCGAAGTGGTCACGCGCTTCGGTCAACGGCACGCCGAGGTCGGCGGCCAGCTTCTCGATGACCTTCGTTGCGAACCCCTTCGGGACGTTGAGCCCCGTCCCGGTCGCCGACCCGCCGAGCGGCAATTCGCCAACGCGCGGGATCACGTTCTCGACGCGTTCGATCCCCTGTTCGATCTGCGCGGCGTAGCCACCGAACTCCTGGCCGAGGGTGACGGGGACGGCGTCCATCAGGTGCGTGCGCCCGGACTTCACGACCTTCGAGAACTGCTTCGCCTTCTTGCGCAACGACGACGCGAGCACGCGCAAGGCGGGCAGCAGATCGTCCTGCATCGACACGGCCGCGGCGATGTGGATCGCCGACGGGAACATGTCGTTCGACGACAGCGGCGCGTTCACGTCGTCGTTTGGGTGGATCTTGTCGCCGTCGGGGAGCAGGCCCTCGGCGAGCGTCGCCAGCACCTCGTTCATGTTCATGTTCGACGACGTGCCGGAGCCGGTCTGGAACACGTCGATGGGGAACTCGGCGTCCCATCGTCCCGACGTCACCTCGGCGGCAGCGGCCTGGATCGCCTCGGCGCGCGGCTTCGGGATCGCCTTGCGGCGCGCGTTCTCCGCGGCCACCGCTCCCTTGATCGCCGCGAGCGCCCGCACCAGCGACGGGTCGATGGGCACGCCCGAGATCGGGAAGTTCTCGACCGCCCGCTGGGTCTGCGCGCGCCACTTCGCGTCCTTCGGGACGCGGACCTCTCCCATCGTGTCGTGCTCGATGCGGTACTCCACGTCGTCCTTCGCCATGGCTTCGGACGGTACTCTGGAGCGTCCGCTAGGAACCAAGACGCGCACTTCCCCCCAATGCGCCGCGCCCTTCTCGCCCTCGCCCTCGTGCTGTCGTGCACGCTCGCCGTCCCGGCCGTTCCCTCCGCCGGGGCCGACCCCATCGCGGACAAGCGAGCCGAGGCGGAACGCATCAGCCGCGAGCTGGCCGCCCAGGGCCAACGGATCAGCGAGCTGGCCGAGGAGTACAACGAGGCGCGCCTGCACGCCGACGCGGTCGAGGCCCGGGTGACCGCGGCGACGTCGGCGCTACGCACGACCAACCAGCGCGCCGTCGTCGTTCGCGGCCGGTTGAAGGAGCAGGCCGTCGAGTCGTACATGCGGGGTGGAGCGCTGCCCGCCCTCGCGATGCTCGTCGAGACGAAGTCGACCGACGACCTGGCCCGGCGTCGCGAGTACGTGAAGGCGATCACGGGTCAGCTCGCGGACGCGCTCGACGCGCTGCGCGCCGTGAGGCTCTCGCTGGAGGAGCAGCGTGAAGAGCTCGACCGGTCTCGGGCGGAGGCAAAGGACGCGCTCGCCGCCGTCGAGACCCGGCGCTCCGAAGCGCAGCAGGTCCAGCGCGACCACGAGGAGTTGCTCGCGCAGGTCAAGGGCGAGCTGGCCGACCTCGTGGCTGCGGAGGCGCGGCGCCGCGCCGAAGAGGAAGCGCGCCGCGTCCAGGCCGAGCTCGCTGCGCGACAGGCACGCGAGCTCGCCGCCCGCCAGGCGCGCGAGGAAGCGGCCCGCCGCGCCGCGGCCACGACGACGACTGCGCGGCCAACGGCGTCGCCGTCTGGCACGGCCACGCCGACGACCGCGCGACGGACGACCACCACGATCGCCCCAGCCCCGACCGGCAACCCGCCGCCTCCTGCCGCCGGCGCCGACGCCGCCGTCGCGGAGGCGAAGCGCCAGATCGGCAAGCCGTACGAATGGGGCGCCGACGGCCCGGACAGCTTCGACTGCTCGGGGCTGACGCAATGGTCGTGGAGAGCGGGCGGCAAGGATCTCCCCCACTCGTCGCGAGCGCAGTGGTCGGCGACGAGCCGTGTCGCGATCAGCGACCTGCGCCCTGGCGATCTGGTGTTCTACGGCGATCCGATCCACCACGTCGGCATCTACGTCGGCGACGGCCAGATGGTTGAGGCGAGCGAGACGGGTACGCCCGTGCGCTACGCGTCGATCTACCGGCGCGATCTCGTCGGAGCCGGCCGGGTCAACTGAGCCTCCCCGTCAGACCCTAAGGTCGGGCGCATGCGCCTCGGAGTGTTCGTCGACAGCAGCAGGACGCGTGGGGGCGCCGCCGACCTCGACGCCTACGTCGAGCAGGTACGGCGTGCCGCGGACGCCGGCTTCGCGTCCGTGTGGACGCCGCAGGTGTTCGGCCTCGACGCGCTCACGATGCTGACGATCGCCGGCCGCGAGGTACCCGGCGTCGAGCTCGGCACCGCGGTCGTGCCGATCTACGGGCGCCACCCCATGCACCTCGGGCTGCAGGCGATCAACACCCAGATCGCCGTCGGCGGCCGTCTCTCGCTCGGCATCGGGCTGTCGCACCAGGTCGTCGTGGAGAACATGTGGGGCCTGTCGTTCGACAAGCCGGCCAGGTTCATGCGCGAGTACCTCGAAGCGCTCTTGCCCTTCGTGCGCGACGGCAAGGTCGCTGCGCAGGGCGAGGTCGTCAAGGCGGCGGGCGAGATCCGCCTGCCAGATGGGTTCCACCTGCCGGTGCTCGTCGCCGGGCTCGGCCCCGTCATGCTGGCGATCGCCGGTCGCCTCACCGAAGGCACGGTGACGTGGATGACGGGGCCGCAGACCATCGCCGACCACATCGTCCCGTCGATCACCAAGGCCGCGACAGAGGCAGGGCGGCCGGCACCTCGTGTCGTCGCCGCGCTGCCGACGTGCGTCACCGACGACATCGGCGGCGCGCGCGAGCGGGCGGCGAAGGGCTTCCAGATCTACGGCGTGCTGCCGTCGTACCGGGCCATGCTCGACCGCGAGGGCGCAGCCGGTCCTGGCGACGTCGCCATCGTCGGGTCGCGCCGGGTGGTGCAGGACGAGGTGAAGCGGATGGTCGACAACGGCGCGACGGAGTTCGTCGCGGTGCCGTTCGAGAACGTCGACGAGACGCTCGAGGCCGTCGCGGCGTTGCTCTAGCTCGTCAGCCCTCGCTCGACCCGATTCCGGGCGGGCGCCGCCCGGCGAAAACGCCGCCGGGGCCGGGGACTTCGCGGAACTCGTACGCGACCGCATCGCGGCCCGGCTGGCACACGACGCACGATCCGCTCGGGTAGTCGCCGCCGATGCACGCCATCACCGCGGCCGCGATGTCGTCTGGCGAGATCATCGGGAAGCCGGCGGCGACGAGCTGCTCGCGCGCCGGCCCGACGAGCGGTGTGTCGACGATGCCAGGGCACACGGCGTGGATCGTGATGCCCTTCGCCCCGAGCTGGGGCACGAGGCTGCGCACGAGCCCGACAACCGCGTGCTTGGTCGCCGTGTAGATCGGGTCGGGCGGGAACGGGATCACGCCCGCGAGCGATGCGGTGGCGACGACCGCGCCACCGGTGGCTTCCATCGCCGGCACGAGGGCGCGAAGCCCGAAGACGACGCCGTCGACGTTGGCACCCAGCACCCGCCGGTACTGCTCGTCGGTGAGCGCGGTGATGTCCGGCTGCTGCGTCGTCACGCCCGCGTTCAGATAGGCGATGTCGACGCGACCCAGCGCGGCGACGGCCTCGACGACGGCTTGCCAGTCGGCGGTGTCGCCGACGTCGACAGTCACCGCGGTGCCACCCAGCTCGCCGGCCACGGCCGCGGCCGCGTCGCCGTTGCGGTCGACGAGGACGACGTGCGCGCCATCCTTCGCGAGCCGCCTCGCCGTGGCCAAGCCGATCCCCGACGCCGCGCCCGTGACGACCGCGACCCTCTGCCCATCCACGCGGTGTGCGCTCATGCCGGCCGACCCTAAGCCGCGCGCTACAACACACGACCGTGCACGAGCTCACCGAGCAGCAGAGAGCCGTCGTCGACCACGAGGGCGGGCCGATGCGGGTCGTGGGAGGGTTCGGCACCGGCAAGACGGCGGCGCTCGTCGCGCGCGTCGGCGCGCTCGTGGCCGGTGGCCGCAGCGTGCTCGAGCTGCGCGGCGACTTCGTCGCGTTCGCCGCGGAGCTGCTCGCCAGGCACGGTCCGCGTCGCCGCGTGCTCCCCAACGAGGAGCAAGAACGGGTGGTGCGGCGCCTGCTCGCCGCCGAGGGTGCGGCCCAGTGGCCGTTGCTGCACGGCGAGCTGCGCGATCCGTCGTTCGCCCGCGAGGTGGCCCGGACAGTGCAGCGGTACCAGGCGTCGTTCCTCGGGGAGGAGGAGCTGTTCGTGCACGCCGAAGCCGCGGGCGAGCTCGGCCAGTGGGAGGAGCTGGCGCGGTTCACCCGCCGCTACCTCGACGCCCTGCACGACGAAGGGGCGGTCGACGGAGCCGGCGCCCTCGTCGGCGCGAGTCTCGTCCTGCGGTCGCCCGACGTGTTGGCCGGCGAACGCAGTCGCTTCGACGCCATCGTCGTCGACGACTACCAGAACGCGATGTTCGCCATGGCGCGGCTGCTCGTGCAGCTCGCCGGTCCAGGGGGCGACGTCACCGTCGCGGGCAACCCGGACGCGGCGATCGGGTCGTCCGCGGGATGCGCCGGCAAGCACCTCGACGAGCTCGGGCGCCGCTTCGGCGTCGACCCCGCGAACGACGTCGTGTTGGCCGAGCCGTTGCGGCGGCCGGCGCCGCCCGCGCTTCGTATCGTCGACGAGGACGGGTCGGACGCCGTGGTCGCCGCCGTCCTGCGCTCACGACCGGACGCGGAGGTCGTCACCCGCGAGACGGTGGCGGCGGCCGTGGGTCGCGAATGGGCGACGGTCGTGGTGACCGGAGCGTCCGACGGGCGGTGGCCCGCGCCGCGCCCGCGTCACCGGTGGTTCGACCACCACCTCCTCGGGGGCCCCGACGTGCCGCAGGACGACGAGCGGGACGCCGCTTGGCGCGCCGAGGAACGCCGCCGCTTCGCCATCGCCTGCTCCCGCGCGACCGCCCAGACCATCGTCGTCGCCGAACCCCCGGTCACAACCTTCGTCGCCGACCTCCTCGGCTGACGCCTTTTGTGCACCGTTGGGCCATAGAAAGCGACCAACGGTGCACAAAACGATCACGCGGGCAGGGTGAGGATCTCGGCGGCGTCGTCGGTGACGAGCAGGGTGTGCTCGAACTGAGCGGTGCGGCGGCCGTCGGCGGTGACCGCGGTCCACCCGTCGTCCCACATGCGGTGACGCCAGTCGCCGACGGTGATCATCGGCTCGATGGTGAACGTCATGCCGGGCTCCATCGGCGTCGTCACGCGCGGGTCGTAGAAGTGGGGGATGTTCGGCGTCGTGTGGAACTGCTCGCCGATCCCATGGCCGATGAACGCGCGCACCACGCCGAACCCGTTCGCTTCCGAATGCTGCTGGATGGCGCGGCCGATGGCGGAGATCGGCCGGCCGGGCCGGACCGCCTCGATCCCGCGCTCGAGGCATTCGCGGGTGACGCGAATGAGCCGCTCGCTCTCGTCGTCAATCGCACCGACCGCGAACGTCGCGTTCGTGTCGCCGTGCACGCTGCCGACGTACGACGTCACGTCGACATTGACGATCTCGCCCTCGGCCAGGGCGCGGTCGTCGGGGATGCCGTGGCAGATCACCTCGTTCACCGAGGTGCAGACCGACTTCGGGTACCCGAGGTAGTTGAGGGGGCTCGGGTAGGCGCCGCGCCTCACGTGCTCGTCGTGGGCGATGGCGTCGAGCTCGTCGGTGGTGATCCCCGGCCGTACGGCCGCGCCGACGACCTGCAGGATCTCGGCCGCCATGCGGCCGGCGACACGCATCCGCTCGATGACGTCCGGCTTCCGCACCGGGGGTTCGTCGTAGCGCACCACCTCGCCCGTGTCCGCGTAGTGCGGTCTACCGATCTCGGGCGGGACGGCGCGCATGGCGCTGACCCGTCCTGGTCGGATGCGTTCGCTCGCGACCTTGTGGCAGCGCTTGAACTTGCGGCCGCTACCGCACCAGCACGGGTCGTTCGACTTCAATTGCTGCCGCACGCACTCAAGGTATCGAGGTGCCCGCGCTACGAACGGCGCGCGAGGCTCGGACATGGCCGACGACCTCCTCGAAGAGCAGATCGCCTACTACCGCGAACGCGCCCCCGAGTACGACCGTTGGTGGCATCGCACCCACCAGTACGAGTTACCGCCCGAGAAGCAGGCCATGTGGCATCGCGAGGTCGCGGAGGTAGAGGCCCTGGCCGACGACTGGGTACTCGCCGGCGGTGCGTCGCCGCGGGTCCTCGAGTACGCGAGCGGCACCGGATTGTGGACGGCACGCCTCGCACCCATCGCAAGTTCGGTCGTCGCGGTCGACGCCGCGCCCGAGACGATCGCGATCAACCGGTCGAAGCTCGAGGCCGCCGGCATGGCGGATCGCGTCGGCTTCGTCGAGGCCGACGCCTTCGCATGGCAACCGCCTGCGGGCGAGTTCGACGTCGTGTTCTTCTCGTTCTGGTTGTCGCACGTGCCGCCGGACTTGTTCGACGCGTTCTGGGCCAACGTGCGCCGCGCGCTACGCCCTGGCGGCCGGGCGATCCTCCTCGACAACCGATGGAACGACGGCGTGTATCCGAGCTTCGAACGGCGCCCGGACGAGCACGACCCGGTGCAGGTGCGAACCGACCTGTCGTCCGGCGCGACCTACCGGGTCGTGAAGCTGTACTACGAGCCGGACGAGCTGGAGCAGCGCCTCGCGGGCCTGGGGTGGGACGCACACGTCGCCGCGACCGAACGGTTCTTCCTGGTCGGCTGGGCGACGCCCCGCGCCTGACGCCGAGCGCTCAGAGGAGCGTCTGCTGGGCGGCCTCGGGTTCCGCCTCTGCGACCGGTCCCGCCTGCCCCGCGGCGTCCGCCCGCTTGGCGCGTACGTCGATGTGCGACGTCGGGTTGCCTGCGGGGATGCCATCGCCCCCGGCCTCCGCTCGCGCTCGGCGGACGAGCGCGCCGATCGCTTCCTGCTCGGCCTTCGGCAGGTGCGACCCGCGGTAGCGCCGTTCGTACTCGGCGACCAGGTCGGGGCGCGCCCCGCGCAACCACGCCATGAAATGATCCTTCACGCCCTTCCGGAGGTGGAGCGGAATGCCCATGATCGACACGGCCCCGGCGTCGACGCACGCGGCGACCACGGCGTCGATGTGCTCGCGGGAGTCGGACATGCCGGGGATGAGCGGCGCTACGAGCACGCCGCACGGGATGCCAGCGTCGTTGAACTTGCGGACGGCCTCGACGCGCCGCAGCGGGTGGGGCGTGCCGGGCTCGGTGGCCTTCCACACCTCCGGGTCGAGCGTCCCGATCGAGAAGTTGACTCGCACGTCGGTACGCGCCGCCGCCTCGGCCAGCAGCGGGAGGTCGCGCAGGATCAGCGTCGACTTGGTGAGGATCGAGAACGGGTTGGCGCGCTCGCCGAGCACGCGGATGATCCCCTGCGTGAGGTGGTACTTGCCCTCGCACCGCTGGTACGGGTCGGTGTTCGTTCCCATCGCGATGGGATCGCCCGACCACCGCTTCGCCGACAGCTCGGCGCGGAGGCGCTCGACGGCATTCACCTTGACCACGATCTTCGAGTCGAAGTCGGAGCCGATGTTCAGCCCGAGGTAGTCGTGCGTCGGGCGCGCGAAGCAGTTGTGGCTAACGACGCCGTTGGCGACGAAGTCGCCGGTGCCGGTTGTGATGTCGCACATCGGTATGTCGACCCCCAACAGCTCGATCGCGACGACCCGCTGCCCGGCGCGCACGCCGTCGTCCAGTGCTTCGCCCGCGAGCGTGCGATGGGGCGTGATCACCGGGTCGACGAGGTGGAAGAACCGCTGGTGCTCGCGCTGGCCGCCGCGCACCCGAGCGATGGTGACGGGATACGGGCCGCCGTCGTCCGCGCTCACCGCGAGGTCGAACCCGAAGCTGGCGAGCGACTCCGCGATCACGCATGCCGCCGTATCCTCGCCCGTCGCCAGCCGAAGCTCGCCGTCGGCGTAGGTGCCCTCCGCGTCGAACGCCCCGGCGAGGAAACCTTTGCGCCACGACTCGGTCGGCTCGTCTGGCCACCCGATGAGCCCCGCCATGCGCGCACCGCGGCTCGGGTGGGGCGGGTCGGCAACCCCGGCGGCCGCGAGGTAGGCGGAGCGCCGCACCCACACCCGGCGGTCGGTGCAGACCGCGCGAACGACCGCGCACAGGTAGCCGCGGCGGTAGTCGTCGTCGTGCTTCGGCTGCTCGGGGAAGGGTCCGCTGGCTACGAGCGAGTCGCCCGGCACGAGGTGCGGCCGGTCGCCCGCGCCGCACCCGTCGCCGGTCACGAACTTCCAGCCCCTCGTCGACAGGAATCGATGGTCGCCGCTGGCCACCAGCGCGGTGCCGTCGGCGAGGCGCACCCTCCACGCCGGCCTCACGGTGCGCCACGTGGCGACGACCCCGGTGCGCACGAAGCGGCGCTCGGAGGCGTCGGCGCCCGTACGTGCGGTGCCGACGATCTCGTCGCCCGGCGCCAGCTCGGAGATCGGCCGGTGGGTGCCGTCGGCCATAAGCACTGGCGTGTCGGGCGCGAGGCAGTAGACGCAGGAATGGCTGCAGCCCCGATACGCGTTGATCGTCCATCGGAACGGGAGGTGGGCCGCGGCTGGCACCTCGTTGACGATCCGCTTGGCCCGGACGTGCAGGAACTCGAGGCCGCGGTACTCGCCGGTGCCCACGTGGCGATCGACGATCTCTTCTTCCGAGAACAACGCGCCCTGCCCCGCGCCGTCCTCCTCCTCCACCAGCTTCCAGCGCACGGGGCCAGCGTACTCGAACGTGTGTTCGATTACCTCGGGAGAATCGTTACGCCTCGGTGACGGCCCATGCGGCGATCACCCCTGGAAGCGACCGAGCCAGCAAGCCCGCGACCTCGCCGTCGCGGGCGGGGTCGCCCTCGTCGACCCAGTGGAGGATCGCGTCGACGAGGTACGACACGATCGTGGCCGCCGCCCACCGGCGCACCCTCGGCGACGAGAACGGCACGGGCGCGAGGAGCCGCTCCGCGATGCGGACGCCGCGCTTGCGGATCGCGTCCGCGTGGTCGGCGAACTGCGGCTCCCGGGACGCGTGGCGCCACAACAACGTGAAGCCCGCCGTGTCCTCCCGCGCCACGGCCAGGAGCGCGTGCACCGCGCCCGACCCCGGTCGTTCGGTCTCCAGCCCGCTCAGGAACTCGTGCCGCATGCGGTCGGCCACCTGCTCGAGCACCGCGTCGTACAGCGCCTGCTTCGAGTCGAAGTGGCGGTAGACGATCAGTTTCGTGATGCCCGCCGCGGCCGCGACGTCCTCCATCGACGTCGCCGCGTAGCCCTTCTCCGCGAACGCGCGAGCTGCGGCCCGCAGGATCGCGGCGCGCCGGGCTGGCCGGTCGAGAAGTTGGCGAGGAGCTGGCTGTATACGCCCGAGTTTACTCGTCGAGCAGTTCGAGCAACCGCCCCGGCGGGCGGGCGATGACCGCGCGATCGCCGCGGATGACGATGGGGCGCTCGATGAGGATCGGGTGCTCCACCATCGCGTCGAGCAGGCGCTCGCGGTCGGCGGCGGCGAGGCCGAGCTCGGCGTACACGGGCTCGCCGGTTCGCATCATCTCGCGCGGGTCGTCGATCCCGAGCAACCCCATCACCCGAACGAGGTCGTCGCGACCCGGCGCGTCCTCGAGGTAGCGCACGTAGTCGGCCTCGACGCCACGCTCGCCGAGCAAGTCGCGCGCGCCCCGGCACTTCGAGCAGCTCGGGTTGAACCAGACCGTCGTGTCGCTCGCGCCCACGGCCGCAGTTTCGCGCGCGGCAGCGCAACGGATTGCCGCTACCCGCGACCGCTCGGACAGGATGACCCGATGCCTGTGCGCGCCCGGTTCTGGCTGCTGTGCGGGTGCACCTTCTTCCACTTCCTCGCCATGGGCGTGTTCCTGTCCGCCCTCCCGTTGTTCGTCAGCGACGAGCTCCACGGGTCGAAGGCCACGGTCGGCTTCGCGGTCGGTTGCTTCTCGCTCACCGCGGTCGTCTTCCGGCCGTGGGTCGGCAGGAGGATCGACCAGCTCGGCCGGGTGTGGTTCCTTCGGCTGGCTCCCGTGCTCGTCGCCGTGACCGCCCTCGGACTGCTCGCGGCGAAGGTGCTCGGCGCGGTGATCGCGCTGCGACTGCTCCAAGGCATCGCGGGCGCGGCGTTCTACACCGGAGCGGCCACCGTGGCGACCGACCTTGCGCCCGAGGAGCACCGCGCCGAGTACATCTCGCGATTCAGCCTGTTCCTCTACGCGGGCTTCGCGGCGGGGCCCGCGCTGGGCGAGGCGCTGGTCGGCGCGCGCGGGTACGCGTGGGCATGGTCGGCGGCAGCTGCGTCCGCGGTCGTCGCTGCCGGGCTCGCGTCGCTCCTCACCGAGACGAAGTTGCCCGAGCCGGCGAGCGACGATGGCGCGGCCCTCGTCTCTGGCGCAGACTCCCCGCCCGCGCGGAGGCGGTGGATCCATCCGACGGCCGTCGCTCCTGGCATGGTCCTGCTGACCGTGGCCGTCGGGTACACGGCCATCTCCTCGTTCGCGCCGCTGTACGCACGATCCATCGGCATGGGCTCGTCCGGCGGGCTGTACGTCACGTTCGCCCTCACCATCCTCGCGGTCCGGCTCGTGAGCGGTCGCATGGCCGACCGCTTCGGGCGGACCGCAGTCGCCCTCCCCGGGCTCGTGTCGGGTGCGGCCGGCATGTTCCTCATCGCCGCGGTCGCGCGG
>DASVEG010000053.1:0-7823 GCA_036380695.1 Acidimicrobiales bacterium | reverse complement strand
GTGTCGCGGTGGGTCGCGTTGTCGCTGGTGAGGCGTTGCGCTGTGGTCGGGAGGGGGTGGCGCGAAAGACGCGCACATGGGCTGACCCCTCTTTAGGTTCGGTAATCGACCAAGACAACCGAGCCGAGGAGCGCCCACGTGTCCAGCTTGCTCTGATCAAGCAGCTGCTCGCGGGGACCAACCCGATCGAGGCGATCGAACAGGTTGAGCTGATGCGTCGCACGGCCGCAGAGAATCCGGATCTTGACCGTGGATACTTCGATGAGGGGTGCCCGGGTGAGCAGACCAGCAACGGGGAGGTGCAGCTGTATGGGTGCTACAAGCGCAAGTGGGGCGTCACGGAGAATGGCCAAAAGCACGCCGGGGCGGAGAGCTTCGCGGCCGCGACGAACGTCGCCCACGGCTGGAGGTTGAGGATCGTCACTGTCGCCCACAGCTACGGGGCCGCGCAGATGAAGGAGTTCAATCCCCTCCAGGGTTTCGATCAGCGGTCGTGCGGGTCGCGGTCGATCTCACTCAGTAAGTACGGCGTCTCGCTCAGTCAGTCGCAGTCCCTGTGCCCTGAGCGATACACCGTTGCGCTCTTGGGGCAAGGGCGCGTGTACGGCGTCGACTGGCGTGGCACGCACACGGCAGTCAACGACGCTCGAGCCACCCAGCTCCTCGAAGTGGCCGGTGCGCCCGAGACATCGCCTGCTTTCGGATACAAGTTCCATATGGACATGAAGACAGAGTCTCCCTGTCCGCCCGAGCCCATCGAGTGCTATCCGTACACTGGCTTCGGCCCGTTCGACGGCGGGTTGCCGGGCATGGAACTACTGCCGGTTGATTGGCCCTGAGCATGCGCCGAGCCGTCGTACCGCTCGTCGCACTCGCCGCGGTGCTGAGCGGGGCATGCGATGGCTCGAGCGCCGGCGATGACGACCCGCGGTCGCCGACGGTCAGTACACCGCCCCTGATCGCCAACTACACGGTCACGGTGACGAACGTGGACGGCGAGACACGGACGGCCGAGTTGTCCTGTGGCACGGCGAATACCGCGACCGGCTTCCTCGACGGCGAACAGCGGTACCAAGCCTGCGTCACGGCGGTCGTGCCCGGACCTGCGTTTCACTTCCTCAAGTCCGGTCGTCGGCCCACAACCTGCGAGCGCCACCCCGAATATTCGGGGTGGCGTGCTCGCATCCAGGGCCGCGCATGGCGAGGCAAGTCGTACGAACCGGTCGACCGCGAGATCGCCGTCGACGACGCGTGTGACGAAGCTCTGTGGCACTTGCTGAAGCCGATGCTCGGCGAGTAAGCGCGCTGCTTGCGGCCGGACCCGCGCGGGGTCAGCGCCCGATGCCCGCCCTCGCCTTCGCCGACTGGCGGAACGCCCTCTCGACCGTTGACATGGCAGAGGATCTCGCTGCCGAACCGGTGTCGAGTCCATCTGATGAAGGATTTCGAGTCGTCTTCGAGATTCGGCCGGGTTCACGGCTGTGGCGAGACTGGGCTGTTGCGCTGGTTAGCGCACTCCGAGCGCGATTGGGCCCCGGTTGCTTCCTCGGCTTTTTCGACGACGTGTCGGGCCGAATGCACCACGCGGCTCTTCGGGACCAGCCGCCGGATGCGCCTGGCTAGGCGCGGCACGTCGTGGGGCCGGTGTTGCGGCAGCGCTCGCGGCTTCCATCTCCCCGCGGCTGAGTTCCCAGCGGCAGTCATCGCCGATCCCGAGGTGTGGGTCGACACGATCGGCCGCGAAGGCAAGGTCACCTTCATTCCCCGAGAGGTACTTCCCACCCCGACCACTGCCATGAGCGAAGCCGTGATTCCGGGTCGCATCCGATTGGCTCGAACCGTCACCCACCCACGCGCCAGCGGCTGGAGGTGCGTCTGCAGGTTTGAGGGCATCACCGCCCACAGACGGCGGTTCCGTCTTCGGCGCGAACGTGGAGCTGGTCGGCACAGACCGTGTCCAGCCGGGCGAGCAGGCCGAAGTCCGGCTTCGTCTGTGGGCGGCCGACCTCTTGCCTCGTCCGGTCGAGGTCGGAACCTCGCTGTGGCTCCTGGAGGGCGCCAAGGAGGTCGCCACCGGAACGGTCATTCCGAGCGGACGTGCACGATGATCCCGGCGGGAACCCCACCAGCCGATTCCGCGCGACATGAGCCGCGAGTACCGCGGCTGAGACGCGCACGTCTCGCCGAGCGAGCCCTGAGCGGCGCTGCGCGGAAACTCGCGAGGCGAACCCGGCAATCCGGGCGTGCCGTGACTTGAATGTGTCGTGGCGGTAGCGACCGACGGCGGGTTCGAGTCGTGGTACCGGCGAGAGCACGCGCGCCTGGTTCCGGCCCTCTTGCTCGTCACCGGCGATCTCGACACTGCTACGGAAGCCGCAGACGAGGCATTCGCGCGCGCCCTGGCGAGGTGGGACCGCGTCGGTCGCATGGAGTCGCCGAACGGCTGGACGTACCGCGTCGCCCTGAACGTGTTGCGTCGACGAGCCCGTCGCGAGCGGCTCGAGCAGCGGCTCCTGCTCCGCCAACCGCGCGTCTCGGCGGTGCCGGCCCCGGCCGGCGAGGCGTGGGCGGCCGTCCGCGAGCTTCCCGATCGCCAGCGAACCGCCGTCGTCCTTCGTTTCGTCGCCGATCTCACCGAGGAGCAGATCGCGACCGTCATGGGCGTGACGAGGAGCACCGTGTCGTCGGCACTCGCGGATGCGCGCCGCACGCTCGGACGAGTGCTCGCCGACGACCCAGAGCCACTGGAGGCGCGTCATGTCTGACCTCCGCGATCTCGCCGCGGACCTCGTGGCGCGCCCGCTGGTGCCGGCGCCGCCGATCGAGGACGTCGTGCGGCGTGCCGCGGCGTTTCGCACGCGCCGGTTGCGGCGCGCGGCCGCTTGCAGCCTGGCGATGATCGTCGCCGTCGCCGTGGGGGTCACCGCCGGAGAGGGCGGCGCGAGCCGCCGCATCCGTACGGCGGACGAGCCGACGGCCACCACCGTTCGAGGCGGCCCTCCGCCGACCGACCCGGCGAGTGCGGTGCCGTCGAGCACGACGACGCCGGCCGCCAGCGCCGCCAACCCCGCCGGCGCGTCGCCGTCGCAGCCGACCGCGTCGCCGGCCACCACCCTCCCCGGGGAAGCACCGTCGACGGCTACCGCGCGTTGCCCGCGCGGACCGCGCACCACGGATGCCGCCGGTGTCGGGGCAAACGAGGTTCGCATCTGGGTGCGCGGGTCGCGCGAGCTGCGGGCCGGAGCCGAGGCGTACGGGAAGGCCGTCAACGACGCCGGCGGGGTGTGCGGCCGCACGGTGCGATTCGTCGTGGGCGAGGAGGGCGCGCTCGACGCCATCTCGCCGCCAGACAACTACACGCCCGGGCAGGACGTCCTCGCGTTCGTGACTGGCATCGAAGACCCCGACTTCACCGCTGCGTTGTACAACGGCGCGATCGACCGGGGTCTACCGGCCCTGACGGGCGGGCTGGCGCGGGCGGAGCACGAATCCGACTGGACCTGGCCGCTCGGATCTACCGCTGCGGCGCAGACGCGGATGATGGCGCAGCGCGCCTACGACGGCGGCGCACGCCGCTTCGCGGTGGTGTACCAGGAGTACTGGACGCCGGGATCCGAGGCGCGGGACGCGCTGCGTGGGTTCGTCGAATCGCGGGCCGGCGCGACGATCGTCGCCGAGTACGGACTCGAAGGCGGTCAAGGCTCGTACGCGTCCGAGGTGCAATCCCTCCATGAGGTCTGCAGGTCCGGCTGCGACTTCATTGCGTTCGCGACCTTGCCAGGCGTCGCGTCGACGTGGTTCGACAGCGGAGGCGAGTCGGCGAGAACGACGCCAACGGGTGCCATTTCGACCTTGGCGAGCGCGGGGTTCGCGTCCTTCTGCGGCTACCGGTGCGAGGGGATATCCGCGTGGTCGCCGTACACGCTTCCCGTCGACGGCGCGCCGCCCGACGTCGTCGACTACCGCAACCTCGTTGGGGCCGCCGCGTTCGAGGAGCAGGCGATCCGTGGCTTCCTCGCCGTCCGGGCGATCGTCACCGCGTTGGAGACACTCGGCGACGAGGTCACGAGAAGTCGCCTCAAGACGGCGCTCGACCAGGTGCGGCTGGCGTCCGGTTTCGCCCCGACGATCACCTGGGGGGGCGCCGGCTTCGCGAACCCCACTGCACTGCCGTACCGCCTCGCCTACCGCGCGTCGCAGCCGCGTGAATTCGTCGGATTCGAGCCCGCCGGTCCGCGCGCCTCCGATCCGTTCTCCCCTGGCGCTGGGTGAGGGCCGTGACCGCCAACGACCGGTTCGACGTCGGGGGGAGGTCGCCAGACGAGCACTGACGGAACCACGCGCCTGGACCTCCAGGCGCACGACAGGCGGGGTCCGGAATCGACGCTCAGTCTCGCTCCGCGCGCCGCCACGCATACGTGATCGCTGGGTCACCAGCGCCAACTCATCGCAAGGAGCTCGAGAGTGAATCATTCCGGGCGCGTTCGCGCGCGCCACGTTTCGGGGGGCTCAGCGGCGCGGCCACGCCGCCTGTTCCCAAGACTCGCCGTGACGGTCTTGCTGATCGCCGGCGCAAACGTCCAGCTCGCCGACGTCTCGCAAGCAACCAACTACTCCGGTGCGAGCGGCGGGCGGATGGCATGCACGTCGACCGGGAACACGCCCTACAACGGCGTGATCAACAAGCAGGATCCGAACCCGCACACGTTCTACTACTCGGCACTCACCGACAGCGTCCGGATCCACCAGGACTGGGCCCAGAACAGCGTGTACGGCCCCACCAGCATCGACACCACGACGCTCAGCACCGCGTCCTCCGCCACCGACGTCGTCGTCTACGACGAGAACTACTCGACGTTCTGCGGCCAGGCCTGGCACCCGCAACCGCCCAACGTCGCGGCTACCGTCGGGCTCGCCGTCTGCGTGAGCCTGACGTCTGCCAACACGTGCGAGAAGCACGAGGTTCGCTACGACCTCAGTTGGTGGGATCTCCAGGTCGCCGACAACAACCTCGCTCGACGGACCGTGTCGTGCCACGAGATCGGCCACACCGTCGGGCTCAAGCACGAAAACCCAGCGCCGAATACCTGCATCCATCAGGGTCAGTTCCAGTCCGACAACATCAACTGGCACGACCTCGCCCACATCAACGGCTGGTCGTGGGTGCTGCATACGAACTCGCAGCTCCACCTGCCGAGCCAACTCGTGGAGAACCAGGCGGTGACGTCGCCCAACGGCATGTTCACGTTGTGGTTGCAGGGCGATGGCAACCTCGTCGAGTACGGCCCTGGATGCCCGAACAACGTGTGCTGGTCGAACGGGATGAACAACCCGTACGCCAACCGGTTGACGATGCAGAGCGACGGCAACCTCGTGCAGTACGCCAACGACGGGTGGGCGGAGTGGCCCGTGTGGGCCACCAACACCAGCGGCCCGGTGTGTGCGGGCGCGCACTTCAAGATCCAGGACGACGGAAACATGGTGCTGGTTGCGCCTGGTGACGTCGCCAAGTGGACGCGGTTCTCTGGCCGCATCGGGGGTGCATGCTGATGGCTCACCCGCACATGACCCGGAGGCACGCGTCCGCAGCCATCGTTGCGTTCGTCGCCGTGACGATCCTCGGCGGTGCGTGCACTCGGTCTTCGGTCGACGCCCCGGACGTCTCCGCCGCGCAGGCACGCCACGAGGTCGCCCACCTGTTCCTGGAGCGATCCCTGGCGAAGGCGACCGACGGCGGCTGGTACCGCACGCTCGACGAGATGCTCCCGAACGTGTCCTATGCCAGGGCCACCGGCGAGGTCGTCGGGGGCGTCGCGACGCACGTCGTCCTCGGCGAGATCGTGGACGTCAGGCGAGGCAAGGGATTCCGGGTAACCAACGGTGACGCCCCAGCCGGCATCCCCGTCGACTTCGGCGACTCGCGGGCGCGCTGGTGGACCGCGCACGCGACCGTCAAGGTCGAACGCGGGCTGGCGTCCTCGACACCGAAGGAAATCGAGGTCGTCTTCCCGTCGTACGGACCCGCAGGGTTCGCCACGATGCGGGCCGGGCTCGAGTCCCTCGGCCGGGTGGTGCTCTTCCTCCGCGACGACAGCATGGTGACGGCGTACGACCGCGACCTCTTCTGGGTGATCGAGGAGGACGGTATGGCCGTCGCCCGGGTCGCCGCCGACGGCACCCTGCACATGGACCTGATGCCCGAGCACCGCGGACACGAGCTGCTGGCGGCGACGCCTACGCTCCGCGACCTCGAGGCGAAGGCCGCGGCTCCCCGTGTCGTCCAGATGGTCGGCGCGTACCCCCACGAGACACGAGCGGACGGCCTCTAGCCGGCGCTCGAACAACTGGCGCTTTTGGCCAGAAACCCACCGAGGAAGTGGGTTTCTGGCCAGAGGCAAGCCCGGGCGCACGCGTCCCACCCGAGGCCGCTGGAAACCCCGCCGGCCGCGCCCGTCTTTTCCTCCGAAGGATGTGTTGCGATGCGCACGTAGAACTCATAGGGAGGGAGCAGCGGGCATCGCCCGCATCGAGGTGGGCACGGTGGGGACAGGTACGGCGTTCGGCGTCGAGGACTTCGAAGCGGCGTGGCCGGAGGTGTCGCGGCGCGTGCTGAGCGGGCTGCGCCGGCGGCGTGTGGGTGCCGACATGGCCGAGGAGGCGCTGCAGGAGGCCGCGGCTCGCGCCTGGCGAGCCCGGCCGGAGGTGACGTCGGTCGACGAGCTGGCGAGGTGGACCTACACCGTCGCCCTGCGCGTGGTGATCGATCGGTCGCGCCGGGAGACGCCGCTCGCCGTCCTCCCCGACACGCCCGAACAGCCGGTGTGCGACGACGCGCAGCCGGGGGTCGAGACGACGGTGCTCGCGCGGCTCGACCTCGCCCGCGCGCTGCGGGCGATCCGTGCGCTGCGGCCAGCGGACCGGGCCGCGCTGGCCACCGTCGTCGCCGCGGGCGACGTCGCGTACGGCGACCGGCGCGAGGCGGTGCGCGACGCAGTTCGCTTGCACCGCGCGCGGGCCCGGCTGGTGCTCGTGCTCGGCAAGATCTTCGGCGGCGGGGTGACGGGTGCCGGTGCGCGGCGCCTGCGGCTGCTCGCCATGCCTGCACCTCGCGCCGTGGCCCCGGCCGCTGGTGCGGCCGCCGCGGCTGCGGTCGTGGTCGTCGTGATCGCGCTCGGCGGGGCGCCCGACGCCGCGCCACCCACCGCACTTGCGGACCCCGCCGAGCGCCTCTCGTTCGACCCCGCCTCGGCGCTGGTGGTGCCGGAGGACATCGGCTCGCACACGCCGTCGGTCGGAGGTCCGGGCGCCACCGACCCCCCGCCGGGACCGGGAGGCGCCCCGCTGCTGCCCGAGCTGCCCGGCGTCGTCGTCGGGGTGCCCCAGCTTCCCCCAGGGCTGGTCGACAACGACGGGGAAGGACTCGGTCCGCTGCCGCCGCTCGACCCGGCACCGCTCGTCCAGCCCTACGTCGACCTCGTCACCGGGCTCGTCGCACCGATCGTCGACACGATCCCGGATCCCGGCGTCGACCCGGTCGAGCCCGTCGACCCTGTGGGTCCGGCCGATCCTGCCGATCCCGGGATACCCGCCGGGGCTCTGTCCGTCCGGCCCGCAGCCGACGCCATCGACGGCGAACCCCGGCCCGCCGCCGACCGCTACGCCGACCTCGTCCTCGGCTGAGGCCGTCGACCGCGACCGCCGAAAAAGTTCACACCGATCACCGCGACCCGTCTGCCGCCCGGATTCGTACATACCGGACGAGTCGTACGCCGGCTCGGCGTACGCAGACGAGCAAAGGAGCTCGCATGAAGAAGATGCGCGTC
>DASVEG010000052.1:0-9938 GCA_036380695.1 Acidimicrobiales bacterium | reverse complement strand
TCATCCCCTCCCGACCGGCGAACCGACCGAGAGGCCCACGACCTGGCGAGTGGGGCGCTAGGACCGTCGCTAGTTATGGCGCGGCGGCGCAAGCGCGTCAAGCGGGGCTTGGGCGAAGCCACCTGCGAGACCGCGCGTTATGACTGGTCAGCGACGTTCGAAGTTTTCTTCGCGTTCGCTTAACGGGTGGAGGTGCACCACGCGCGCAGGTAGCCGTACGGGTCGATGGCGCCACCGCCCCCGGGGTGGACCTCGAAGTGCAGGTGGGGCGGCGTGCCACGGGCGTTGCCCGTGGTGCCGACCGTGCCGAGCTTCTGACCCCGTTCGACGCGACCGCCGGCGACCGTCATCGAGTCGAGGTGCGCGCCGTAGTAGGTGACGCCGTCCTCCCCCTCGATGTAGTAGGCGAGGCCCGCTCGCGAGCCGTCGGCCCGCTTGAGCGTGCCGGTCACCGACGCGATGACGGGCGTGCCCCGCTTGGCGAAGATGTCGTTGCCCGCGTGGTTGCGACCGCCATGGCGGGGAGCGCCGAAGCTGTTCGAGAAGTCGAACTTCCCTGCGCCCTGCACGGGGCAGAGCGGCTGCGGTCGGTTCGGCGCCGAGCCCTGGCTGCTCCCCGCCGGTGCCCCCTCCGCCGAGGCCGGCAACGTGAGCTCGCGGCCGTCTCGGACGCGGCGCTCGTTGGTGATCTTGTTGAGCTGCTTGAGCTCGTCGACGGTGACCTTGTACTTGCGGGCGATCGACCCCAGGGTCTCGCCCTTGGCCACCTTGTGGACCTTGGTCCCGCCCCCGACCGCGGCGATCGGCTTGGCCACCGCCACCTGGGCCGCGGCCTTGTCGGGGATCGTGAGGGTCGTGCCCTCGCGGACCTTGTTCGGGTTGGTGATGTTGTTGGCGGCCGTCAGCGACTCGATCGGCACACCGAACTTCTTCGCGACCCGACCCAGCGTGTCGCCCCACTTCAACGTGTACGTGCCGGTCCCTGCCCCGCCGAGGGCCAACACCACGGTGAGCAAGACGAGCGGGCGCGCAGCTTTCATGAGAGGTCTCCCCTCTCCGCCCCGTCCGACGGTACCCGTTTCACACCAGTCACAACAACCCCTCCACCAACATTCTCGGGAAGGGCCGTCCGCGGCTTGAGCGCCGCTCTTCGGATTTGGGCGCGAAAGTGCCGTATATGGCTCCTTTCGCGCCCAAAACGGAAGGGCTACCGAGACTGGCGGCGGGCCTCGGCGCGGCGTTCGGACTCGAGGCGCTCGAGCTCGGGTTGGGAGTAGTCGACGAACGACATGAGCTCGGCGACCGCGTGGTGGCCGGCCCGCTCGCGGATGAGGCGGTGCATCTCCTGGGCCACGAACCGGTACTCGGGGTGGCCCTGGGGCCCCGACCGCAGCTCGACGAGGTGCATCGCCGCCCGAGCGTTCATCTGCATGACGTAGCGGATGCGGTACGCGAGCGACACGCCGTAGCCCGCCTGCGGGTCGCCGAACGTCGCGTACAGGTCGTCGTGCAGCCGCGCCGAGCGCTCCATCGCCAGCTCGAAGCGATCCCTGGCGCCGGCCTCCACCACGGCCTCGGGCAGCACGTAGCCGTGCCTCGTCGACAGCGACTGCCACTCGATCGTGAGCATGCGGTGGCGCTGCAGGTCGCGGAACGCGCCGTAGTCGGACAACACGTCGAAGCGGTAGTCGACCCGCTCGAGGGCCCGGCCGGGGCGATGGCGGCGGTTGCCCCGCTCCCCCGCGTAGGCCCGGACGACGGCGATCTTGTCGTCGGTCGACATGCAGCGCACGTGGGCCAGCAGCGCGTCCTCGGGCAGGTGCGAGAACGGGTACAGCATCGCGGCGACGAGCTTGTCCTCGCCGTCGGGGTCGAAGTCGACGAGGTCGACCGCGGTCACCGGCTGCGCTCCCCCGTCGCCCGCGATGGCGGCCGCTTCCGCCGCGGCCGCGGCGAGCAGGTCGGCGGCGACGTGCTGCATCGCCTTGCGGTTCGTCTCGAGGTACGCCGACCACGCGCCGCCGCGGTCGGGAAGGTCGACCCGCTTGAGGAAGCTCGGGATCACCTTGCGGAGCTCTTCGAGCATCAGGTCGGCGTACGAGCGAGCCTCGGGCAGCGGGTGGGCCCGCATGCGGAGCAGCAACTGCTCGTAGGCCTGGCCGGTGCCGTAGATGCCGACGTTCGACTGCGCCGCCGCGGGCAGGATGCCGCGCACCGCGTCGAACGCCTTCGCCTTGATCGCTTGGCGGTGGACGAAGTCGGAGTCACCTGGCTGCTTCGGGTACCGCGCCGCGAAGTAGGCACCGAGCACGGGCACGAGCTCCGCGTACGCGTCGAACAGGCGGTCGAGGTCGCCGATGTAGCGCAGGCCGAGTGGCGAGCCCATGATCAGCGGGTCGCGGTAGTAGCGGTAGCGGCCCTCGACGCGCTCGTCGTACGCGATGTACCTGGTCGACTGCTCGAGGTACGCCATCAGGCGCCCCCACTCGAGCACCTTCGTCAGCACGTTCGACGCCTGCTCGCACGCGAGGTGCACGCCGCCGAGCTGCGCGACCGAGTCGTCGCCGTACTCCATGAAGACGCGGTCGTAGAGCTCCTCTGCCCGCTTGAGGCCCACCGTCGCATCGATGGTGGCGTCGCCGGCGATGTCGAGCTCGCCCACGAATTCGTCGAGGAACAACCGCCGCAGGCTCTTCGGCGAGCGCGAGTACCGGGCGAAGAGCGCGCCCTTCACGACCTCGGGAAGGTTGACGAGGGCGAACACCGGCAGGTCGAGGTTCGTGAAGTACCGGCGCAGGATCTCCTGCTCGTCCGGCGTGAACTCCTCGGCGGTGTAGAGCACTGGCCGCGAGGTTACGGCGCGCCGCCCGGGGGAAGGGCGACCCCCGTGAGCGCTGATCGCCCCACGCACGGTAACGGCGCGCGGCGGGCGACGTTCGCTGGTGGCGGCGACGACCGGCTGGGGGCAGGCGACGTCTGAGGCGGCCGTGCATCCGACCGCGCCGCCCCTCGACGAGGGGCGGTTCCAGCGCCGCGAACTCGTGCTCCGGCGGGTGTTCGTCGCCGCGCTCTCGCTGTTCCTCCTCGCCGCGGCGGTCGGGGCGTTCGGCGTGAGGACGGTCGAGAAGTCGGCGAGCGGCGACGGCTTCGACCTGACGGTCACCTACGCCCGCGTCACCCGGCCCGGTCTCGCGACGCCGTGGTCGTTGGAAGTGGCCAGCGCCGACGGGGAGCCGATCACCGAGCCCATCGTGATCGAGGTCGACCCCGCCTACTTCGACCTGTTCGACGAGAACGGTCTCGACCCCGACCCGGCAGCGGCGACCGCGACCGACCGCGCCCTCCGGTGGGAGTTCGACCCGCCAGACGCGCCGGTGTTCAACGTGTCGTTCGACGCGCGGATCGAGCCGGCGGCGCAGTGGGGCAGGCCCGGCTGGGCACGCGTCGTCGACGACGAGGGGACGGTGGTCGCCGAGATCCGGTGGCGCACGACGGTGATGCCCTGATGGAGATCGTCGTCCGCGCCACGGTCGTCTTCTGGGTGCTGTGGCTCATCATCCGCGGCACCGGCAAGCGCCAACTGGCCGAGCTCACCCCGTTCGACCTGATCCTCTTCTTCGTCATGGGCGACCTCGCGCAGCAGGGCGTCACCCAGGAGGACATGTCGCTGACCGGCGCGACGATCGCGGTCGGCACCGTGGCGATGTGGGCGCTGATCGCGTCCGCGTCGAGCTACCGCTGGTCGAAGGCGAGGCGCCTGCTCGACGGCGTCCCGCTCGTCGTGCTGAGGGACGGCGAGCCGCTGCCAGAGATGATGAAGCTCGACCGCGTGCACCTCGACGACCTCAACGAGGCGGCGCGCAACCAGGGCATCGACGACCTCGCCGAGGTCGAGCTCGCGCTGCTCGAGCCCGACGGCCGGTTCTCGTTCCTCAAGCGTAAGGCCGATCCCGACGCCGACCAGCAGGACGTCGAGCGCCACAAGGGGTAAAGGCGCGCCCGTCAGTACAGCAGGGGCGCGACGCTCACGACGGGCACGGGAGGCGGGTTCGCGCCGAGCGACCCGCGGAACGGGGCGTCGCCGAACGTGAAGATGCCGCCGTCCTCACCCACCATGAGGTAGCCGTCGTCGTAGCCGACCATCCCGGTGACCGGACGGTTGAGCCGCGTGCCGCCCATCGAGCCGCGGAACGGCGCCTCGAAGGCGAAGATGCCGCCGTCGCTCGCGACGAGCCAGTAGCCCGAACCGTCGAGATCCGGCACGAGCGACTGCACGGGCGCGTTCAGCGGGGTGCCGCCCATCGACCCCTCGAAGGCGGCGTCGCCGAACGTGAAGATGCCGCCGTCGCTCCCGACCATGTAGTAGCCCTCTCCGCTCGGCGTGGGGATCGAGTCGAGGATCGGGCCGTTGAGGCGCGTATGGCCCATGGCCCCGTAGAACTGCGCGGTGCCGTACGGGAACACGTGCCCGCGCGCCGAGAAGAGCCAGTAGCCGTCGCCGTCCGGAGTCGCGGCGATCGACGTCACCTTGTCGGCCGGCCTGGGACTCGGTCGGGTGCTTCGGTGCTCGGCGGCCGCGAGCGGGGGCGAGCCGCCGAGGTACCGCGCGTCGCCGCGCGTGTGGACGGCGCCGTTCTCGTCGACCACCCAGTACCCGTTGCCGCTCGGCGTCGCCTCGACGTCGACCGCAGGGGCCGAGACGGGCGCATTCCCGAAGTGCTTGGCGTCCCCGAAGGCGTAGACCGTCCCCCTCGAGTCGACCATCCAGTAGCCGGTCCTCGGCGGTTCCTCGGCGGGCGGCGCCAACACCGTGTACGAGAACCGTCGCTGGTAGCTCGCCGACGCGGTCACCAACTCGACGGTCATGGCGTGGGTGCCCGGCGCCGACGGGGTGAGCCACACGTCGAACCAGCAGTGCGCGCCGCCCGCGATGTCGACGAGGTTGCCGCCGCCGTCGATGCACGAGCCGGGTTCGATCGCGAACTCGTTCCAGTCGCCGTCCACGACGTTGAGCTCGAGCAACGATTCGGTGACGGCGCCGGTGTTGTCGACGTACCAGCGAAACGGACCGTTGTCCGCGAAGAACATCGGAGCCCCGAAGATCAGGTCGGGTACCGAGATGCTCGGACCCTCGCCGTCGACGAGGACGCCGACGTGGCGTCCCTCTGGCGTGATGGAGTCGCGCAGGATGAGCTCGGCGGTGCGCCGCCCTGCAGCCGATGGGTGCGCGACGAGCACGAACGAGCACTCCTCGCCCACCGCCAACACCGCGCCCGTGCACGTGTCTTCGCCGACGCCGAAGTCGACGGAGCTGGTCAGGTCGATCTCGTCGATCTCCAACGTCCCGCGGCCGGGATTCTCGATGGTGTGGCGCGTCGCCGACTCCTCCCCGACACGGACGAAGCCGAAGTCGGTCACGCCGGTGAGGCGCCTGCCCTGAACCGGCCGGTCGGAGTTGATCCGCACCTCGCCCCGCACGTCGTCGAAGGCGTACTCGCACTTGGCCGCGAAGGACGCCGCGAAGTTCGTGAAGACCCCGCCCGCGTAGGTGGACTCGTGGATCGTCAACGTGCCGACGCGGAAATAGCACGAGTTTTTCGCCGCCATGACGCCGAGGCGCGGGTCGCCGTAGTTCTCGCCGAGCGCGTACGTGCCCGGCTCGATCCCGCCCGGGATGACGAACGTGAGGTGAAGGCCGGAGTTGTCACCGGTCTCGACGCTGAGCAGCTCGTTGCCGGTGTTGTGGACCGAGAAGGGCGTGCCGTCCTCGGTCGAGTACGCCTCTTGCGACCCGTGGGGCTCGTCGTCGATGAACACGAACCCGTCGACGGTGCCGTGCTCTGCGGCTGCGGGCGGCGGCACGGCCACGACGGTGGCGACGCCGATGACGGCGACGGTTGCGAAGGCGAGGGCGCGGCGAAATGAGGCGTGCACCTGTTGTCGGTCGGCAGCCCGATCGACGTTCTGAGCGGTTTGCCGTGTTCAGGTGCTGGTGGCTCAGTGGCGGACCACGATCTTCCCGAGCTGGGCGCCCGCCTGCAGGCGGTCGAGCGCGGCCGGGAAGCGGTCGAGGCCGTCGACCACCTCGTCGACGACGACGGCGGCCTTGCGCGCCGCGACTAGCCGCGTCACCTCGTCGAACTCGGCGTACGAACCCATCGTCGACCCGATGATCTCGTGCTGCTTGAAGAAGAGGCGGGGCAGCGAGATCTCCACCTTCGAGCCAGCGGTGCCGCCGCAGGTGACGAGGCGGCCGCCAGGCGCGAGCGCGCGCAGCGACCGGTCCCACGTGGCCGCGCCGACGTTCTCGAACACGACCTCGGCCCGCACCGGCCAGGCATCGTCGGACGCCGAGTCGAACGCGCCCGCGGCGCCGAGCGCGACGGCGGCCTGGCGCTTCGACTCGTCGCGCGACGTGGCGTACACCGTGGCGCCCGCCGCGAGCCCGAGCGCGAGGCCGGCCGACGAGACCCCGCCGCCGACCCCCACGACGAGCATCGTCTCGCCCGCGACGAGCCGCGCCCTCCGGAGCATCCGCCACGCGGTGAGGTAGCAGAGCGGATACGCCGCGGCCTCCTCCCACGACAGCCCAGCAGGCTTCGGGACGACGTTGGGCGCTGGCACGACGACGAGCTCGGCGTGCGTACCCCACCGGTGCTCGCCGACGATGCCGAACGACCGGCACAGGGGCGACTCGCCGGAGAGGCAGGTCGGGCAGCGGCGGCACGACACGGCGGGGTTCAGCACGACCTCGTCGCCGACCGCGACCCCGGTCACCCGCTCCCCGACCGCGTCGACGACGCCTGCGCCGTCGGCGCCCGGCACGTGGGGCGTGTGTGGCCTCGGCAGGCCCTTCGTGACCCAGATGTCCATGTGGTTGAGCGCGCTGGTGACCACCCGCACCCGCACGTCTTCGGGCCCCACCCGCGGCGCCTCGATCCCGCCGAAGCGGTACGACCCTGGCGACTCGTCGAGGATCCACGCGTCCATGGGCGGGGATCATGGCCCGCGCGCGCTGCCGGTATGTGACCCCCGCGCGGCCCCACCCACGCTTTCGAGGCTGACGGTTGCGGAATCCGCAACCGTCAGCCTCGAAAATGATTGGAACGTCGCCGTTCAACAGCCTGTATCGATGTTCGGCAGGCCGACCCGTCCGTTACCGTCGCGGCGTGGATATGCCGTTTCGGCTCCGACGACTCGTCTTCAACAGCGGCGACGAAGTCGATGTTGCTGACGCTGATGTAGTCGTTCTTGTGGGCCCCAACAACAGCGGCAAGTCGCGTGTTTTGCGAGAGACGTTGATGGCGCTCTCACTCCAGCGCCAGGAGTCACTGCTACCGGATCACGCCTACGTCCTGCGGGACGTGGACGTCTCGGTGCAACTCTCCGCGGATGAGCTTCGCGTCTGGCTCGAGGAGAACCGCCAAACGCGGATCGATGAACACCAAATGCGGGTCGTTCGCACCCTGAACGGTCCCGACCACCGCATGGATCACCTCCTGAGCTCCTGGCAGCACGCCCGCTTTGGATTACTGGCGGAGCACCTAGTGCGGGGGTTGTTCTGCGAGTCCCGTCTCAACCACCTCCGCAGTCCCGCGCGGCCCAACCCCGGCGACCCGGTCGACGACCCGATGCAACTCGTGGCAACGTCGCCTCAGCTGCTGGAGAAGCTGCGAGCCGCCTTCTACGCCGCATTCAAGGAACAACTCATCCTCGATGCTTGGGGACCGTACGTGCTGCTGCGAGTCACGCGCGACTACTGCCAAAGTGACTTCGCCACACAATCAGACCATGGGCTCGCGCCGCGGGAGGTTGTCGACCGTCTCGTCGGCTTGCCGACGATCGAGTGGCAAAGCGACGGCGTCCGCAGCTTCGCGGGAGTCATGCTCCGGCTGCTCACCGAGAGGTTCCCACTCACGCTGCTTGACGAGCCCGAGGCATTTCTCCATCCCCCACAAGCTCGGCTCCTCGGCCGCTACCTGAGCTCGTTTTCGGATGACGGACAGCTGGTGGTGGCGACCCACAGCCTTGACGTACTGCTCGGTCTGATAGAGGGCGGTCACGGCCGAGTCGTCATTGTCCGGCTGTCGCGCGAGAGAGGTGTCACGTCGGCTCGCGTCCTGCCGCCCGAACGGCTCAAGGAGATCTGGTCCGACCCCCTTCTGCGATTCTCACGGGCACTCGACGGGCTCTTCCATGAGGCGGTAGTGGTCTGCGAGGGCGACACAGACTCATCGTTCTACAGCGCTGTCGCGACGAAGAACCCTGCCACCGATGGCGATCTGACGCGGCCCGACGTTATGTTCACGTTCGCAGGTAGCAAGCATCGGCTGCCGTTGGTCACTGGCGCGCTTGTCGCCCTCGGGGTTCCCGTCGCGGCCGTCGCGGACTTCGACGTGCTGAACGACGAGAGAGTCCTGTCCAACGTTGTCCGTGGTCTTGGCGCGACGTATACGAAGACCATGGAGCGATGGCGGCGGGTGCTCGACTCAGGCCTTCGCGGTAGCGATGCCGCAATCACCCTCACAGGTCTACGGGAAGGCATCGCCGCCTTGCTGGGCGACGAACGAGGGCCAGGCGTGAACGCGTCGACCGTCCGGCGGGTCAAGGAACTCCTTGAACCACACAAGGGGTGGCGGGGTGCGAAGAAGTCCGGCATGGCGGTCGTGCCCCATGGGGACGCGACAGTCGCGGCCGAGGAACTGCTCACCGAGATGCGCAACGTGGGGCTATTCGTCGTACGGTCAGGTGCCGTCGAGTCATTCGTGCGCGCGGTACCGAGCACAGGATCGCGCTGGGTGGTGGAGGTGGTGGAGGGCGGACACCTCGAGCGTGCCACGGACGCAGCGACGTTCGTGGCGGATGTGCTTGCGCACCTGACCCGCACCGACTGAGGCCCAGAGACCAACGTGCGTTGATCTCGTCGGGGGCGGCGCGCCGCATCGGTACCCTCGGCGCAATGGCATCCGGGCGCTCGCAGACGATCACGGGCGTCGCCGCTGGCGTCGGCCTCGTCGCGGCCGTCCTGCTCGGACCCCTGCTGGTCTTCGGCCTCGGCCCGTTCTCGACGGACGGGCAGCGCGTGGCCACGACCGACGCCTCCGCGGGGCCGACGACGTCGACCACGCCCACCAGCACAACTGACCGCGACCCGGTGCGAGACCACCCCGTCTACGAGGCAGGCGACTGCGTGACGTGGGACGCCAGTGCCGGCGGCGGGTTCGAGTCGAAGTCGCGCGCCGTGCCGTGCGACCAGCCCCACTTCCTCGAAGTCACCGGCTCGTTCGTCATGAAAGACATGCCCTACCCGAAGGGCGAAGGGTGGCCGAAGGCGTTCAGCTCGTCCACCTGTTACGAGCTGGCCGAGGCGCACCTCGGCGCGCTGCTCGACCGCTACGGCGCCTACGACCTGACCGGCCTCCGGCCGACGCGCGAGGAGTGGGCCCAGGGCCGCAGGACGGTGGCGTGCGGCCTGGCGCGGGTGCCCCTGGAGCGCGCCCTGGTGACGGCGACGACGCCCACCGCGTACACCGGCGCGGTATCCGCAGCCGACCGCCATCGTCACCTTCCCCGCGGGTCGTGCCTCGGATTCGACGCGATGTCCGGCGGCATCGAGGCGGGCGTGACCGTGCCGTGCGACAAGCCCCACGCCCTCGAGGTCACCGGCCACGTCGACGTCTCCGGCCGGGCGCAGGAGTTCCCCGGCGACGACCTGTCCGCGTGGGAGCCACTCGTCGGCGCGCGGTGCACCGAACTGGCCCGTTCGTACGCCGGAGCGTTCCGCGCGCCCGTCACGAGCGCGTTCCTGCCGATCGAGCCCGAGAGCTGGAAGTCCGGCCGCCGCACCGTCGACTGCGTGATCGGCGAGAACGGCGAGGACGGTTTCCGAGTCCTCGAACGCAGGCTCGGGCCGAAGTAGCCCGCCCCGCCTAGACGTA
>DASVEG010000051.1:0-8592 GCA_036380695.1 Acidimicrobiales bacterium | reverse complement strand
AGAAGCTGCCGATCAAGGCGAAGTTCGTCGTGCGAAGTGACGAGGTGGTGGTCTGATGGCGAAGGCCGCCGAGCTCCGCGACCTCACCGACGAGGAGCTGATGAGCCGGCTCCGCGAAGCGCGCGAGGAGCTGTTCACGCTCCGCTTCCAGCTCGCGACCGGACAGCAGGAGAACACGGCCCGCATCGGCCGGACCAAGAAGGACGTGGCCCGCATCGAGACGATCCTCCGCCAGCGGGAGATCGAGGCAGCTGAGGCGGCCGAGGCCCAGGAGACGTCGTGAGCGACCAGACCGAGACCGAGACCCAGACCCGCGAGAACGGCCGCAAGGTCCGCGAGGGCATCGTGAGCTCCAACAAGATGGAGCGCACCGCCGTCGTGACCGTGACGGAGCGCGTCCGCCACCCGCGCTACTTCAAGACCGTGCAGCGCACGAAGAAGCTGTACGTGCACGACGAGAACAACGACCTGCGCGTCGGCGACCGCGTCCGCGTCCAAGAGACCCGCCCGATGTCGAAGCAGAAGCGTTGGCGGCTGCTGGAGATCCTGGAGCGGGCCCGATGATCCAGCAGGAGTCGCGGCTCAAGGTGGCCGACAACTCGGGCGCCAAAGAGGTCTTGTGCATCAAGGTCCTCGGCGGCTCGGGTCGTCGGTACGCCTCCATCGGCGACCTCTTCGTCGCCACGGTCAAGGACGCCATCCCGGGCGCGGCGGTGAAGAAGGGCGACGTCGTCAAGTGCGTCGTCGTCCGCACCGCCAAGGAGAAGCGCCGCCCGGACGGCAGCTACATCAAGTTCGACGAAAACGCCGCGGTGCTCGTCAACGACCAGATGCAACCCCGCGGCACGCGCATCTTCGGCCCCGTCGGCCGGGAGCTGCGCGACAAGAAGTTCATGCGCATCGTCTCTCTCGCACCAGAGGTGCTCTGACATGTCCGGTCTCAAGATTCGCAAGGGTGACCGCGTCCGCGTGCTCACGGGCAAGGACCGCGGCAAGGAGGGCGAGGTCATGCGCGTCCTCCCCGACGCCGGCAAGGTGATCGTCGACGGCGTCAACATCGCGAAGAAGCACCAGCGCGCGACGCGCCAGACCCAGCAGGGCGGGATCATCGATCGCGACATGCCGTTGCCCGTGTCGAACGTGGCGATCGTGTGCGGCTCGTGCAACGCCGCGACCCGCGTCGGCTACCGGTTCGACGACCAGGGCCGGAAGGTCCGCATCTGCAAGAAGTGCAAGGGCGACCTGCCGGTGAGGGAGCGCAGCTGATGACCGCCACCATGTCGACGCGCACGAAGCCGCGCCTCAAGGCGCGCTACGACGACGAGCTCCGCGCGCAGCTCAAGGAGACGCTCGGCGTCGCCAACATCATGGAGGTTCCCCGCCTCGAGAAGATCGTGATCAACATGGGCGTCGGCCGCGCCACCCAGCAGCCGTCGCTGCTCGAGAACGCGGTCAAGGACCTCACGCTGATCGCCGGCCAGAAGCCGCACGTCACGAAGGCGAAGACGTCGATCGCGGGGTTCAAGCTCCGCGAGGGCAACGCCATCGGCGCCAAGGTGACGCTGCGGGGCGACCGGGCGTGGGAGTTCCTCGACCGGCTCGTGGCCGTCGCCATCCCCCGCATCCGTGACTTCCGCGGCCTGCCGGCCCATTCGTTCGACGGCCGCGGGAACTACACGTTCGGCATCACCGAGCAGCTGATCTTCCCGGAGATCGACTACGACAAGATCGACCAGCCGCGAGGCATGGACATCTCGATCGTCACGACGGCGCGTACCGACGCCGAGGGCAGGGCGTTCCTCGACGCCTTCGGGTTCCCGTTCAAGAAGGAAGGCGACGAGGGCTTCGCCGCCGCGCCGCCGCGCAAGCAGCGCCGCCGCGGGCCGCAACGCGGTCCGCAAGCCAAGACGCAGAAGGGCAAGAGGTAATGGCGAAGAAGGCTTTGATCGAGAAGCAGCAGCGCAAGCCCAAGTTCAAGGTGCGCGCGTACACGAGGTGCCGCCGGTGCGGTCGCCCGCATTCGGTGTACCGCAAGTTCGGGCTCTGCCGCGTCTGCCTTCGCGACATGGTGCACGCGGGGGAGATCCCCGGCGTGACGAAGGCATCTTGGTGAGCGGGGGGTTGACGCGATGACGATGACCGACCCGATCGCCGACATGCTCACCCGCATTCGCAACGCGAACGTCGTGATGCACGACGAGGTGAAGATGCCGTCCTCGAAGCTGAAGGAAGCCCTCGCGCTGATCCTCAAGCGCGAGGGCTACATCGAGGACTTCTCGGCCGCCGACAACGAAGGGCGTCCCGGCCGGACGCTCACGATCACGATGAAGTACAGCCCGGAGCGTTCGCGCACGATCTCGGGGATCACCCGGGTGTCGAAGCCCGGCCTGCGTGTGTACGCGAAGGCCGACCGCCTTCCGCGCGTGCTCGGCGGGCTCGGCGTCGCGGTCGTGTCGACGAGCCGTGGCCTGATGACCGACAAGGAGGCTCGTCAGTCGCGCGTCGGCGGCGAAGTCCTCTGTTACGTCTGGTAGGAGCGAGCGAGACATGTCCCGCATCGGCAAGGCACCCATCCCTGTTCCCACCGGCGTCGAGGTCACGCTGGCCGGCCGGCGCGTCACGGTGAAGGGTCCGCAGGGCACGCTCGAGCGCGACCTCCCCGGCGAGATCGAAGTGCGCTACGCCACCGCGGCGGAGAGCGGAGACGCAGCGGAGTCGACGCTCGTCGTCGAGCGCCCGAACGACGAGCGCCAGAACCGCGCGCTGCACGGCCTCACACGCAGCCTCGTCAACAACATGGTCGTCGGCGTGACGGCGGGCTTCGTGAAGGAGCTCGAGATCGTCGGCGTCGGCTATCGCGCCGCCGCACAGGGCGGCACGCGCCTCGAGCTCGCGCTCGGGTTCAGCCACCCCGTGTTCGTCGAGGCGCCCGCGGGCGTCACGTTCGAGACGCCGCAGCCGACCCGCATCATCGTGAAGGGCATCGACAAGGAGCTGGTCGGCCAGGTCGCCGCCAACATCCGCAAGATCCGCAAGCCCGAGCCCTACAAGGGCAAGGGCGTCCGTTACGCCGGCGAAGTCGTGCAACGCAAGGCCGGAAAGGCAGCGAAGTGAGTTTCTCCACGAAGGACAAGCAGGTCGGCCGGGCGCGCCGGCACTACCGCGTGCGCAAGAAGGTCGCGGGCACCGCGGACCGTCCGCGCCTCGCCGTGTTCCGGTCGAACAAGCACATCGTCGCCCAGGTGATCGACGACCGCGCCGGTCGCACGCTCGCCGCCGCATCGACGCTCGAGCCCGACCTCAAGGGCGGCGCGACGGGCAACAAGACCGCGGCGCAGTCCGTCGGCCGCCTCGTCGCCGAGCGGGCCAAGGCCGCAGGCGTGACCAAGGTCGTCTTCGACCGCGGCGGCTTCCAGTACCACGGGCGGGTTGCCGCCCTCGCTGACGCGGCTCGCGAAGCCGGTTTGGAGTTCTGACCATGGGCATGCGCGAAGGAACCAACTACGGCGGCCGCGATCGTGGCGAGCATGGCGGCCGCGGCCGCGACCGCGACGGCGACATGCACCTGCAGGAGCGGCCCATCGGGCGCGGTCGGCGCGTCGCGAAGGTCGTCAAGGGCGGCCGGCGCTTCTCGCACACGTCGCTCGTCGTCGTCGGCGACGGCAACGGCCGCGTCGGCCTCGGCTACGGCAAGGGCAAGGAGCACTCGATCGCCCTGCAGAAGGCGACCGAGAACGCGAAGAAGAACGTGTTCGACGTCCCCCTCGCGGGCTCGACGATCACCCACCCGATCATCGGCGAGGCCGGTGCAGGCCGCGTGCTGCTCAAGCCCGCGGCCCCCGGTACCGGCGTCATCGCCGGAGGCGCCGCCCGCCTCATCCTCGAGATGGCCGGCATCCACGACGTGCTCTGCAAGTCGCTCGGCTCGTCGAACGCGATCAACGTCGCCCACGCCACCATCTCCGGCCTGAAGTCGCTCAAGCGGCCAGACGAGGTCGCGCGCATGCGCGGCAAGTCGCCCGAAGAGGTCACGCCCGGTGGCGTGCTCCGCGCCTACAACGAGACGCAGCGCGCCAAGCGCGCCGCTGCGCAGTCCGAGGGATGAGCGAGATGGCGAACCTCAAGGTCACGCAGGTCCGTTCGGCCATCGGCAGCAAGCCGAAGACGCGCGGCACGCTCCGCGCCCTCGGTCTCGGCCGCATCGGGAAGACGAACACGCTGCCCGACCGCCGCGAGATCCGAGGAATGATCGACCGCGTCCCGCACCTCGTGCGGGTCGAGGAAGTCGCCGAGTAGGGCGAGAGGAAGAACGGTGAAGATCCACGACCTCCAGCCGGCCCCCGGGTCGCGCAAGGCGAAGCGCCGCGTCGGCCGCGGTATCGGCGGCAAGGGCGGCAAGACCGCGGGCCGCGGCACCAAGGGCCAGGGCGCTCGCAACAACATCAAGCCGGGCTTCGAGGGCGGGCAGCTGCCCCTGCAGATGCGCGTCCCCAAGCTCAAGGGCTTCAAGAACCCGTTCCGGGTCGAGTACACCGTCGTCAACCTCGACGCGCTCGAAGCGTTCGAGGGCGACGAGGTGAACCCGCAGACGCTGCGCGCCAAGGGTCTCGTGCACAAGCACGGGCTCGTGAAGGTGCTCGGCCGCGGGGAGCTGTCGAGGAAGTTGACCGTCAAGGCGCACGCGTATTCGAAGTCGGCCGAAGAGGCCATCCGCGCGGCTGGCGGTAGTGTCGAAGTGATTCCCCCGCCGTGGGGGCAGGGGCGTCCGCCGGCCTCGGGCAACCAGCACATGAACCGCTGACGGGGCGGACCACCGTCAGTCGGGAGGAGCCTCGTTGCGTAGGACGTTCTCCAACCTCAAGAACATGTTCAAGATCCCGGACCTGCGCGGGAAGATCTTGTTCACGCTCGCGGTCATCGCGCTGTACCGGCTCGGGTCGCACGTGCCCACGCCGGGCGTCGACTTCGAGGCGGTCGAGAACCTGTCGGAGCAGTCGCAGCGCGGCGGCGTCCTCGGGTTCTTGAACCTGTTCTCGGGCGGGGCACTCACCCGGTTCGCCGTGTTCGGGCTCGGGATCATGCCGTACATCACGAGCTCGATCATCATGCAGCTGCTGCAGGTCGTGATCCCGAAGCTGGAGGAGTGGCGCGAGCAGGGCGCCGTCGGCCAGCGGAAGATCACCCAGGCGACGCGCTACGTGACGGTCGCGCTCGCGATCATGCAGTCGACGGCGTTGGCGTTCGCCTTCCACAGCGGCGCGCCCGGCTTCCTCGGCGGCGGCCTACAGGACATCGACCTCATCCCCGAGTTCACCGTCCCGCGCGTGTTGCTCGTCGTGCTGTCGATGACGGCAGGCACCGCCATGGTGATGTGGCTGGGCGAGCTCATCACCCAGCGCGGCATCGGCCAGGGGATGTCGATCATCATCTTCGCGAGCGTCGTCTCCGGCCTACCCGCCGGTGGCGCCCAGGTCAGGGCGCAGGCCGGCTGGCCCCTCTTCATCGTGATCATGGCCCTCGTGCTCGCGGTGCTGGTGGCCGTCGTGTTCATCGAGCAGGGCCAGCGCCGGATCCCGGTGCAGTTCGCCAAGCGGCTCGTCGGCCGGAAGATGTACGGCGGCCAGTCGAGCTACATCCCGCTCAAGGTGAACCAGGCCGGCGTCATCCCGATCATCTTCGCCAGCTCGCTCCTGCAGTTCCCGATCCTCATCAGCAACGTGCTGCCGAACTCGGGTTGGGGCGTCAGCGTGCGCGATTGGGTGAACGACAACCTGTACCAGCCGAGCTCGGCGACGTACGTCGCGTTGTACGGCATCCTGATCGTCGCCTTCGCGTACTTCTACACGGCGATCCAGTTCGACCCACACCAACAGTCGGAGTTCATCCGCAAGCAGGGTGGCTACATCCCCGGTATCCGACCGGGGCCGCCGACGGAGCGCCACCTGGCCGGGATCCTCAACCGGATCACGCTGCCGGGCGCGCTGTTCCTCGCGTTCATCGCCCTGCTGCCCGCCATCGCGCTCGCCGCAGCCGACATCGACAACTTCCCGTTCGCGGGCACGACGATCCTCATCGCGGTCGGCGTCGCCCTCGAGACGATGAAGCAGATCGACAGCCAGCTCATGATGCGCAACTACGACGGGTTCTTGCGGAAGTAGCTCCCTGGTAGTGGTACCTGGAGTTCGACTCGTCATCCTCGGCAAGCAAGGCGCCGGGAAGGGCACGCAGTGCGTACGCCTTGCGCGGCACTACGTCGTCCCTCACATCTCCACCGGCGACATGCTCCGGGCCGCGGCGCGGGCGCGCACCGAGTTCGGCAAGAAGGCCAAGGAGTTCATGGACGCGGGCGAGCTCGTGCCCGACGAGGTGATGATCGGCGTCGTCCAGGAGCGGCTCGACTACGAGGACACCGCCATGCGCGGGTTCATCCTCGACGGGTTCCCCCGCACCGCGAACCAGGCCGAGGCGCTGGCGTCGATCCTCGGCGCCGACCGCGACCTCGACATGGCGATCGACCTCGAGGTCGACACCGAGCACGTGATGGAGCGGTTGGCGAGCAGGCGGGTGTGCAGCGTCTGCGGCGCGATCTACTCGACGACCGAGCGGCCGCACATCGACTGGACGTGCGACCACTGCGGCGGCGAGGTCGTGCAGCGCGACGACGACAAGCCCGAGGCGATCAAGCGGCGGCTGAAGCTGTACGAGGAGCAGACCGAGCCGCTCATCGCGTGGTATCTCGAGCGCGACAAGCTCGTCACCGTCGACGGCCTGGGGTCGCCAGACGGCGTCTTCGACCGCCTCGTCCGCGCCATCGACGGCCGCAGGCGCCCCCTGTGATCCACCCGCGCACCCTCACCCACGTCCCCCATCTCGTTCTGGGTGGACGAACCCGGGCACAGTCCGGGTTCGTCCACCCAGAACGCGTCGTTGGGGGTCGGGAGGCGGCGGCGTGAGGCGGAACGCGGCGGAGCTGGCGAAGATGCGGCGGGCCGGCAAGGTCGTCGCGGAGATGCACGAGAAGACGCGGGAGGCGATCCGCCCCGGCGTGACGACCGGCGAGCTCGACCGCATCGCCCGCGACGTCCTCGAACGCCGCGGGGCGAAGTCGAACTTCCTCAACTACGGCCACCCGCCGTTCCCCGCCGTCATCTGCGCGTCGCCGAACTCGATGATCGTGCACGGCATCCCGTCGGACGACGTCGTCCTCGAAGAAGGCGACATCATCTCGATCGACTGCGGGGCGATCGTGGAGGGCTACCACGGCGACGCCGCGTACACCGCCCCCGTCGGCCGGGTCTCTGCCGAGGCCGAGAAGCTGCTCGAGGTGACCGAGCGGTCGCTGTGGGCCGGTATCGACGTCATGCACGACGGCAACCGCCTGCACGAGATCGGCCAGGCGGTCCAGCTCGTCGCCGAGGGGGCGGGGTTCTCCGTCGTGCGGGAGTACGTGGGCCACGCCATCGGCTCCGCGATGCACGAGGAGCCGCAGGTGCCGAACTACTGGCCCGGCACGCCAGGGCCTCGCCTGAAGACCGGCATGGTGTTCGCGATCGAGCCGATGGTCAACGCCGGCAGCGCGGGCACGCGGGTGCTCGACGACCGCTGGTCGGTCGTCACCGCCGACGGCTCCCTCTCCGCCCACTTCGAGCACACCATCGCCATCCTCGACGACGGCCCCGAGGTCTTCACCCTCCCGTGATCCGTTTTGTGTACCGATGGCGCATCATGGTGCGCCATTCGTTCACAAAAGCCGTTGACCCTCGGGTTACCCGATGGCTCATGCTCACCCCGTGGCTGACGACGAGCTCATCACCATCGGGCGGTTTGCCAAGCTGACGGGCCTCTCGATCCACACCCTGCGCCACTACGACGACGTCGGCCTGCTCACGCCCGCGGAGGTCGACTCCTCGACCGGCTACCGCCGGTACCAGCGGTCTCAGGTGCAGTCGGCGCGGCTGATCCGTGCCCTCCGGTGGGTCGACCTGCCCGTCGAGGAGGTGTGCGCGGCGGTGTCCGACGAGTCGGGCGCCGTCGCCGCCGACCTCCTGCGGTCGCACCGCAGGCGCCTCGAACGCCAGGAGCGTGAGCTCGCAGACCGTCTCGCCACGGTCGACTACTACCTCGAGAAAGGCATTCCCATGGCACCCGTCACCGGAGCACGCCCCGTCCAGTTGAAGCTCGCCGTCGACGACGTCGACGCCGGGCTCACCTTCTACCAGGAGGCCTTCGGCTTTCACTACGACGTCACCCGCCGCACCGGCGATGCCGAGTACTCGTCGTTCGTGTTCAGCCAGTACGGCGAGGCTGACTTCTTCCTGCTGCACCTCGTCTGCCCGGAGGAGGGCGACCGTCCCGGCGCCACCACCTTCGGGCTGCTGGTGGAAGACCTCACCGAGGCCCACCAGCGGGCCATCGCCGCCGGGGCGACCGAGGTGATGGCGCCCCGCGACCTGGAGGGCATGCCCCGCACCTCCGCGGTCAAGGACCCGAGCGGCAACTGGATCTGGCTCTACCAGGGCTGACGCCCAGCGGCTGAACCGTTCTGTGCACCGATGGGCGCTTATTTGATGCCAACGGTGCACAAAAGCCGAA
>DASVEG010000050.1:0-2264 GCA_036380695.1 Acidimicrobiales bacterium | reverse complement strand
GCCGGCGGGACGCGGCCGGAAGGCCGGCGGGTACCGGCGGGGCGGCGCGAGGCCGGCGGGACGCGGCACGCGCCTTCGTCGGCGGGCGGGGGCCGGCGGGTACCGGCGGGACGCGCTTTTTCGCACTCGACCCGCGCCAGGCGCGGACAACTGCGAAAAAGCGAGCGGCGGGCGGCCGGCGGGGCGGCGGGACGCGGCCGGCAGGCCGGCGGGGCGGCGGGGGCGGGGGCGCGAGGCGGCGGGGGCGCGAGGGGGCCGGGGCGCGAGGCGGCTGCCGGCGGTGACGCGGGCTACTCGGGGTCGAGGTAGTCGCGTAGGCGCTGCGAGCGGATGGGGTGACGGAGCTTCGCGAGCGTTTTCGCCTCGATCTGGCGGATGCGCTCGCGTGTGACGCCGAACTCCTTGCCGACCTCCTCGAGCGTCCGCATCTGCCCGTCGTCGAGGCCGAACCGCAGGCGGATGACCTCCTGCTCGCGCTCGGACAGTTGCGCGAGCACCTCTTTGACCGCCTCGTTGAGCATCGTGCGCGCGGCGGCGTCCGCTGGCACGATCGCGTCGCGGTCTTCGATCACGTCGGACAGCGAGAAGTCCTCCTCGTCGCCGACCGGTTGATCGAGCGACGTCGTGTCCTCGTTGATGCGGAGGCACTCGCGCACCCGCTCTTCGGTCATGTCGACCCGCTTGGCGAGCTCGTCGAGCGTCGGTTCGCGACCGAGCTCTTGCAACATCTGGCGCTGCACGCGGGAGACCTTGTTGATCGTCTCCATCATGTGGACCGGTATGCGGATCGTCCGCGCCTGGTCGGCGATGGCCCGGGTGATCGCCTGCCGGATCCACCACGTCGCGTACGTGGAGAACTTGAACCCCTTCGTGTGGTCGAACTTCTCGACCGCGCGCATCAACCCGAGGTTGCCCTCCTGGATCAGGTCGAGGAACTGCATAGGCCGGCTGCGGTACCGCTTCGCGATCGACACGACGAGGCGAAGGTTGGCGTTGATCAACGACTGAGACGCATCGTCGCCGTCGGCGATCGCGCGCCGCAGGCGGATGCGGTCGACAGACGGGACCACGTCGAGCGACCCGTGCTTCTCGGTGAGCTCTTTCGTCTCCTGTTGCGCGATGAGCCCTCGCTGGATGCGTTCTGCCAGCGAGACCTCCTGCTCGGCGGTGAGCAAGGGCACCCGCCCGATCTCGCGCATGTACATGCGGACGAAGTCGGTCGACCAACCGCGATCGTCGTCGCCCACCGACGCTCGCGCCTTCGCGGCCGGACGGCTCGATGGCGGGCGCGTCGTGGCACGCGTTGCGGGCGCGGCGCGCTTGGCGACCGGTGGTACGTCGATGGCCTCGACGACGTCCGGCGCATCGTCGATCACGACGGCGTCGATCTCGACGTCGTCGTCGTCGAGCGGGATCGTCTCGACGACCGTGACGTCACCGAGCACCTTCGCCGCCTGCGCGAGCGCGGCGGCCGCCTCGGCCAGCGCGGCTTCGGCTTCTGCGGGCGACGGCTCGTCGTCGACGTACTTGATGCCTTCGGCCTGCACCCGTTCCACGACCGACAGAATCAGCTCTGGCGTGAGCTCGACCGACTTCAACACGCCCATCAGATCGTCCGGCGTGAGCTCGCCGTGTGCGCGCGCCGCGGCGAGCAGCATGCGGAACTCGTCTGCGGGGATCCCCGCGGGAATGTCGTCTCCACCGTCGGCCCACGCGAGCGACGGAGTGCTCCCGCTCACGCCCGCTCCTGCCGCAACTGCACGAGCCAGGCTACCAACTGGTCCATCGTGTCTGTTCCGGCTTGCGGTTCGTTCAGGGCGTCGATGGCGCCACTGAGCCACGTGATCGTCGGCGCGTACGCACTCCAGTCGCCCGCCTTGCCTTCGGCGATGAGATCGTCGCGCGCGCGGCGCGCGGCGAGATCGACGAGCCGGAGCACCACGTCGCTCGCGTCGACGTCGAGCACGTCCTCGACCGCGAGGCGCTGGATGACCTCGGCCGCTTCCGGAGGCGCTATCGCGATGGCGTCCGCGAGCGTCTCCGCGTCGCACAAGGCCTCGAACGCCGCGAGGTTCACCTCGTCGGCGAACAGCACGCCTTCGAGTCGCGGCGCGACGTCTTCCGGCCGGTGGACGGCGAGCCGCAACGCCTCGAGCTCGGGGCCACCAGACCCCGCGCCAGGGCGCGTCACCGGGCGCACGACCACCGGTGCGGCGCGCCCACCCCCGCGGTCGAGCGACGCTCGCAACCGCTGCGGGTCGACG
>DASVEG010000049.1:0-16262 GCA_036380695.1 Acidimicrobiales bacterium | reverse complement strand
TGCGGTTCCGCCACCCTCAGCCTCCAAAGCGTCCGTCCCGCGGGCTGGGCGAACCGCGCCGCGCGTTTCGCCGATCCCTCCTAGTTGTAGTGACCCGGCTGACCTAACGGAGGGCGCGCAGCCGGTCGACGACGCTGGGGAACGCGCTGCAGAACGCGTCGACGTCCTGATCGGTTGTCGACCATCCGACCGACACGCGCAACGACCGCTCCGCCTCGACGCCCATCGCCTCGAGCACGGGCGACGGTTCGAGCGATTCCGACGAACACGCGCTGCCGGAGTGCGCGGCGACTCCGGCCTGGTCGAGACCGAGCAACACCGCCTCTGCCTCCACGCCATCGACGCCGAGGCACACGATATGGGGCAGGCGTTCGGTGGGATCGCCGTACACGCGCACGCCTCTCCACGTCGCCGCGGCGTCGAGCACGCGATCGGTCAGGCGTCGCTGCGCTGCGACCTCGAGCGGAAGCGCGGTCGCCAGCGTGTCCGCTGCCTGCCCGAACCCGACGATGGCTGGCACGTTCTCGATCCCGCCGCGCCGCGCCCGTTCCTGTTCGCCGCCGACGAGCAGGGGAGCGAGCCGGATGCCGCGGCGCACGACCAGCGCGCCGATCCCCTTGGGGCCGCCGAGCTTGTGGGCGCTGACCGACACGAGGTCGGCGCCGAGCGCGGCGAGGTCGATGCCGACGTGACCCGCCGCTTGCGCGGCGTCGACGTGCACGAGCACGCCCTCGGCCCGGCACGCGGCAACGACCTCGGCCACCGGTTGCAGCGTCGCGACCTCGTGGTTGCCCCACTGGACGTGCACGAGCGCGGTGTCCGCCGTGATGGCGGCAAGGACGTCGCCCGCGTCGACCCGCCCGACGCCGTCGACGCGAACGCGGACGAGGTCGTGGCGCGCGGAGGCGTCGAGGACCGCCGAGTGCTCTACCGCGGGCGCGACGATCCGCCGTTTGCCCGTCGTCTCCACCGAGCCGAAGACGGCGGCGTTGATGGCCTCGGTGGCGCCGCTCGTGAAGACGACCTCCCGCGGTCGCGCGCCGAGGAGCGCGGCCACCCGTTCACGCGCGTCCTCGACGGCCGCGCGGGCCATGCGGCCCTCGGTGTGGACACGGCCGGGATCGGCCGCCCGCTCCCCGGTCAGCCACGGCAGCATCGCCTCGACGACCTCCGGCCGCGCCGGAGACGTCGACGCGTGGTCGAGGTAACGCCGGGTCACGCCGCCGCCCTCCCGGTTTTGGGCGCGCTCAGGCCGATATACCGGCCTGAGCGCGCCCAATAGCCGGTCAGACGACGGTGACGCACGCGTCGTCGCCGAGGGCCCGGCTCGACTCGGTTGCGGGCATCGTGTCGCCGTAGAGGCCGGCAAGCATGCCCCGCACCATGCCGCGGTCGACCGCGCAGATCACCGGGTTCTGCGATGCGACAGCGCCGAACGGGCAGTGCTCGTTGATGATCGCGAGCATCCCGTTGCCCCTCGCCTCGGCGTGGGCTGCGAACCCGTGGGCGGTGAACGCGTCGGCGACGGCATGGATCGCCGCCTTGCGTGAACGGTTGCGTTCGTTGGGAGCCATCGCGGTCGCGAGCGTGCGGCCGTACTCCTCGCCGACGTCCTCGGCCAGCCGCTCCGCCTGCTCGACCGGCAGCAACGCCAGCGCGCGGGCGAGGAGCGTGACGATGAGGTCGGTCGAGGGGGCGGGGAAGTCGAGCTGCTCCTTCGCCGACACGCGATAACGCTTCGACGGGCGGCCTGCGCCTGCTCCCTCGACGCGGCCGACGTGCACGTCGAGATAGCCACCGGCGGCCAGCTTGTCGAGGTGGTGGCGGGCGACGTTCGGATGGAGCGAGAACCGTTCGGCAACCTCGCCCGCCGTGACGCCGCGCGCGTCTTCGCGTGCGAACACGTAGATCTGCCGTCGAGTCGGATCGCCGAAGGCGTTGGTGACGGCGGCGACGACCGCGGAGAACTGGTCGCCCCAGACGTCGTCCCCCTCGCGAGCTACCCGCTCCACACCGATATTCTACCTATCGGCGTAGGAGAAATCCGCCGCCGATCCTGCCGAGCGAAAGAGAGCCCCCGCCGTGCCCCCGACTCGAGACCAGATCCTCGACGCATTGCGTCCGGTGCAAGACCCGGAGCTGCGCCAGAGCATCGTCGACCTCGGGATGGTCAAGGCGATCGACCTCACCGGTGGCGCGGTCACCGTCACCGTCGCGCTCACCGTTGCCGGATGCCCGTTGCGGGCCGAGATCACGAACCGGGTGACGGCCGCGGTGGCACCGCTCGACGGCGTGTCGCGCGTCGAGGTCGAGCTCACCGTGATGACCGACGAGGAGCGGGCCGCGCTGCGCGGGCGGCTCGGCGGGCACGCCCACAGCGGGCAGGAACAGGGCGGGCACGGCCACGAGGGGCACGCGCACGGCGCGGCCAAGGTCATCCCGTTCAACGAGCCCGGGTCGCGGACGAGGGTGCTCGGGATCGCGTCCGGCAAGGGTGGCGTCGGCAAGTCGTCGGTGACGGTGAACCTCGGGTTGGCGCTGGCCAAGCGGGGCCACGACGTCGCCCTGTTCGACGCCGACGTCTATGGGTTCTCGATCCCCAAGATGCTCGGTATCGAGCAGGACCCGGTGGTGATCGACGGCATGATCGTCCCTCCGGTCGCGTTCGGGGTGAAGGCGTTCTCGATGGGCTTCCTCGTCGACGACGACCAGCCCGTGATCTGGCGCGGGCCGATGTTGCACAAGTACCTCGAGCAGTTCCTCACCGACGTGTACTGGGGCGAGCCCGACTACCTGCTCGTCGACATGCCGCCTGGCACGGGCGACATCGCGCTCTCGATGGCCCAGCACCTGCCCCGCGCCGAGATTTACGTCGTCACCACCCCGCAGGCCGCCGCCCAGCGCGTCGCGCAGCGGGCGGCGTTCATGTCGCGAAAGGTGAACCTCGCGGTCCGCGGCGTCATCGAGAACATGAGCTGGTTCACGGGCGACGACGGCAAGCGCTACGACCTGTTCGGCACCGCGGGCGGCGCGCTGCTCGCCGAGAAGCTCGACGTACCCCTCGCGGGCCAGGTGCCGCTCGTGCCCCAGCTTCGTGAAGGAGGCGACGAGGGGTTCCCCGTTGTGGCGGCCGACCCCGACAGCGAGGCGGCTCGCGCGTTCGACGCCGTCGCCGCCTTCATCGAGTCGAACGCGCCCAAGCAGGTCTACCGCCCCGAGCTCACCATCCGCTGAGGGGCCGACTCGTCGCGGTCGCCTCGCCCGCGGCACCCGCGGCCCGCGGCCCTTGCCCGCCTCGGGCGCAGCCCGCGCGCGAGAGCACCTACTAGCGTCCGGCGCCGTGCCCACGCTCGCGATCACGGCGATAGGCATCGACCGTCCCGGCATCGTGGCCGCGGTGACGCGGGTGCTGCTCGACCACGGCTGCAACCTCGAGGACACCGCGATGTCGATCCTCCGCGGGCAGTTCGCGATGGTGCTCGTCGTCGACGCGCCCGCCGGCACCGACGCCGCCGCGCTCGAGGCGGCGCTCGGCAGCGAGACGGCCGAGCTCGACCTCACGGCGTCGGTCCGCGAACTGCACGCGAGCGCGGCGACCGCGACAGCCGAAGGGTCGCGCTGGACCGTCGTCGTGTACGGGCCCGACCACCCGGGGATCGTCCACCTCGTCGCGGCGCGGCTCGCGGCCGCGAACGTGAACATCCTCGACGTGACCACACGCGTCACCGAGGGCTCGGCCACGGCGGGCTCCTTGTACTCGATGGTCATGGAGGTTCTGTTGCCCCCGGGCCTCGAGCCAGACGCCGTCGAGGCCGCGCTCACGAGCGGTCCGGAGGCCGAGGGCCTCACCTGCCGGCTGCACCCCGCCGACGCCGACGTGCTCTGACGGCCCGTGCCCGTCCGGCCCGTCCTGCAGCTTCCCGAGCCCGTGCTTCAACGGCCGACGACGCCGGTCGACGCGATCGACGACGGCGTGCGCGCGTTGCTCGACGACCTCGTCGACACGATGCTGGCATCGCCCGCCTGCGTCGGACTGGCCGCGAACCAGATCGGCGACGGTCGGCGTGCGTGCGTCGTCGACGTCACCGGCCATCGCAAGGCGCGGTCGTGCCACGGGCTCATCGTGCTGGTCAACCCGGTCATCGTCGCGACCGCCGGCGACGAGCTGGCGCGTGAGGGGTGCATGAGCGTCCCCGACCTGACGGGCGACGTCGCGAGGGCGACGTCGGTCGTCGTTCGCGGGACCGACCGCGAGGGCGCCGAGGTCGAGATCGAAGCGGACGCGTTCGAAGCCCGCGCGCTCCTGCACGAGGTCGACCACCTCGACGGCATGGTGTTCCTCGACCGCGTCGAGTCGCACGCGGCGGTCTTCCGCCGCAAGGTGTACCGCTAGCTGGTGGTCACACGCCGCGAGGCAGCTTCGCGACGTCCCAACCAAGGCGGTCAACCGCAAGCCGCAGCGCGAACCGGTCGGTCATGCCGCTCACGTAGTGCACGGCTGCGGCGACCGGCGATGCCTCGGTGCTCGCCGGCCCGTCGCCGATCTCCGACGGATGGGCGGCGAACCACTCGACGAGCGCGCGCATCAGCTCGATCGCGCGGTCGGCCTGCTCGAGTGACGCCGGGCGTAGGTAGATCCGCTCGAAGTTGAAAGCACGGAACGCCGCGAGCGCGTCGGCTTCCGCGGTGCGCATGCCGACGTGACCGCACTCGGCGACCGTCTCGATCATCGCCGTCACGAACGCGTCGAGCTGGGCAGACCGGCGCACGCCGACGACGTCGGCGACGTCGTTCGGCAGGTCGGTCTCGCGCACGATGCCGGCGCGCACCGCGTCCTCGAAGTCGTGGCACACGTACGCGATGCGGTCGGCCCACGACACGATCTCGCCCTCCGGCGTGAGCGGCGCAGGCCGGTTCCACGAGTGATTGCGCACCGCGTCGAGCGTCTCCGCGCAGAGGTTGAGCGGCGCGAGGACGACGTCGGCACCGTAGACCGCGTGGTGGTAGCCACCCTCGACGTAAGGCGACAGCGCTTCCTCCGACGCATGGCCGGCTGGGCCGTGGCCGCAATCGTGCGCGAGGGCAGCCGCTTCGGTGAGCGCGACGTTCAGCCTGGCGGGACGGGCGACGCTCACCGCGACCTGTGCGACCTCGATGGCATGCGTGAGCCGCGTACGAAGATGGTCGTCCTCGGGAGCGACGAACACCTGGCACTTGCCGGCCAGCCGCCTGAACGGTCGCGAGTGCAGGATGCGGTCGCGATCGCGCTCGAAGCACGTGCGGTAGGGGTCGGGGTCTTCGGGCCGCGTGCGGCTGCCCGCACCTATCGCACGCGTGGCGCCGGGCGCGAGCAGCTCGTGCTCACGCTCCTCGCGCGCTTCGCGGCGCGACACCTCGTGCGGGGCGCGCCCGACCGCGGCGGCTCGATGCGCAACCGACAAATCCATGCGCGCACGGTAACGCCACGGTCGGACAGGGCCGGGGACGCGGCTAGAACAGTGCCGTGACCGCGCTCCTCGCGGCGATCTCGTACGACCCCATCGTGCACCTCGAACTGGGGCCGCTGCGCGTGTCGCCCCACGGCATCGGCATCGCCGTCGGCTTCCTCCTCGGTGCCCGTCTGATGATGCCCGAGGCTCGCCGCAAGGGGATCCGTGAGGATCTCGTGTACACGATCCTCATCCGCGCCGCGATAGGGGCGATGATCGGCGCCCGCGTCGCGTACGTCATCAACCATGCGGGCGAGTACGCGAAGTCGCCGCTCGATGTGTTCCGCGTCTGGGAGGGCGGCATCTCGCTCCTCGGCGGCATCTTCGGCGCCATCCTCCTCGCGCTGCCGCTGATGCGGCGCCTCGGCCTCCACGTGTGGAAGACGCTCGACGCCGCGGCGCCAGGGCTCGCGCTCGGGATCATCGTCGGTCGCATCGGCGACCTCGTCGTCGCCGACCACCTCGGCAAGCCCACCGACTTCTTCCTCGGGTACGAGTGCCCCCTCGACGGCGAGACGGCGTCGCCCTGCGTTGCCGACGTCGTGCACCAGACGGCTCTGTACGACCTGCTGCTCACGACGCTGTTGCTCGGGCTTCTCCTCCTGTTGCGCAGGCGGGGTCGCGATCTGGCGTCGCGTTACGACGGCTTCCTCATCGTCGTCTTCGGTGCGTGGTACGGCACCGGCCGCGTGATCGAGGACTTCCTGCGTGAAGACGTCCGCCGGCTCGGCCTCACCGGCAGCCAGTGGACGGCACTCGCGACGGTCGCCGTGTGCGTCGTATGGCTCCTGTTCGTCCGTCGCACGCCGCGGTGGGGCGACTGGTCGCCGGCGCCCGAGACCGCGCCCGACGCCTCCGGCGACCTGGCGGGTACGGACGAAGCTGCACCTACGATGGCGGCGAGCCCGCCCACCCACACCGAGGAGACGGAGCGCCCGTGGAAGTCCGCATCGGAGTGACCCAGACGACGAAGGAGATCGAGGTCGAGCTCGACGACGGCGACAGCGACCGCGTCCGAGCCGACGTCGAGAGCGCCGTCGGGGCGGAGGGCGGCGTGCTCTGGCTCACCGACAAGCGCGGCCGCACCATCGGCGTCCCCGCAGGCAAGATCGCCTACATCGAGATCAACCCGCGGGAGGAGCGCCGGGTCGGCTTCGCCGTCTCGTAGCGCCCGCACCGCCGCGTGACCGTCGACCTCCTCGACCGGCGCCTGCTGTTCGTCACCGGCAAGGGCGGTGTCGGCAAGACAACGGTTGCGGCCGCGCTGGCGCTCCTCGCGTCGCAACACGGCAAGCGGGTGCTCGTTGGCGAGGTCGACGCCAAGGGCAACCTGGCCGAGTTCTTCTCCGTGCCGCCGACGAGGTTCGCGCCGACGGAGGTGCAGCCCCGGCTGTGGGCGATGACGCTCGAACCCGAGGAGTCGCTCAAGGAGTACCTCAGCCTCCAGCTGAAGCTCCCGATGATGGCCCGCATCGGCCCGCTGGCGCGCATCTTCGAGTTCGTCGCCACCGCCGCGCCGGGCGTGAAGGAAGTGCTGACGATCGGCAAGTTCCTGTGGGAGGCCGACCGCGGCAACTACGACCTGGTCGTCGTCGACGCCGTCGCGACGGGTCACATCGTCGGCCAGCTCGGCGCGCCGCAGGCGATCAACGAGCTCGTGCACGTCGGCCTCATCCGCCAGCAGACCGACTGGATGGTCGAGATCATCCGTGACCCGGCGAGGACCGGCCTCTGCATCGTCGCGACGCCGGAGGAGATGCCCGTGAGCGAGACCATCGAGCTCGCTGCGCGCATCGGCAAGGAGACCGACGTCGACCTCGCCGCCGTCGTGGTCAACCGCGTGCTTCCCGAGTTGTTCGGGAGGGGCGAGGAGGAAGTGTTCGAGCGCATCGAGTCGGCGTCGGGCCGCGAAGCGCTCACGGCAGCACTGGGCCCGCCGGCAGGGCCGCTCGTCGACGCAGCCCGTCTCGCGGTCACCCTCCGTCGAACGCGCGCCGAGCACCTCGAACGCTTGCGGGCAGAGCTCGAGGCCGACCTGCCAATGCTGTACGTCCCAGAGCTGTTCAGCCGCGCCCACGGGCTCCGTTCGACCCGCCTCGTCGCCGAGGCGCTCGCCGCAGAGCTCGGCTACTGATGCCGGCCGACCTCGACGCGCTCTTCGCCGCCCGGGAGATCGTCATCTTCTGTGGCTCCGGTGGCGTGGGGAAGACGACGACGGCCGCGGCCGCGGCCGCGACGATCGCGGCCCGCCAGGGCGGCAAGGTGCTCGTGCTCACGGTCGACCCCGCGAAGCGCCTCGCCAACGCCCTCGGGCTCGAGGGGTTCGGCAACGTCGAGCGCAAGGTCCCGGTGTCCGCGTTCGCGGATGCGGGCGTGACGCCGCGCGGCGAGCTGTGGGCGGCGATGCTCGACACGAAGGAGTCGTGGGACAACCTCGTGCGCCGCCATGCGCCCGACGCGACCACGGCGCGCCGCATCCTCGACAACCCGCTGTACCAGAACATCTCCGGCCGGTTCGTGCAGAGCCACGACTACATCGCGATGGAGCGGCTCTACGAGCTGTACTCCGAAGGCAATTACGACCTCATCGTCGTCGACACGCCGCCGACTCGGAACGCGCTCGACTTCCTCGAAGCGCCGCAACGCATGGCCGACTTCTTCTCTTCGCGGTTCTTGCGGCTGCTCGTCGCGCCCGCACGATCGAAGGTCGTGAACTTCGCGACGAAGCCGTTCTACCAAGTCGCCGACCGGATCCTCGGGACGCAGTTCCTGCAGGACATCGCCGAGTTCTTCATCCTGTTCCAGTCGATGTACGAAGGCTTCGTCGAGCGGGCTCGCGCCGTCGAGCAACTGCTCCGCAATCGCCGCACGACCTTCGTCGTCGTCACGACGCTCGAGGCCGCTCCCGCAGACGAGGCCGAGTTCTTCGTCGAGGCGCTGGCGGCCAGGAAGCTCCCGCTCGGGGCGATCGTGTTCAACAAGGTGCTGCCCCGGTACCTGCTCGACGACGACGCCGTGCGCGCCGCGGAGCACCTGTGCGCCTCGCCGCAGGAGGTCGCGTCGCAACTCCCGGCAGACGTGGGCGAGCGCGACCAGGTGGAGCGCGTGTTGAAGGAGCTGGCCGAGAGCTACCTCCGCTTCCACGTGGTCGCCGAACGTGAGGGTGAGGAGCGCAACGAGCTCGCCGCATCCGTCGACGTCGCCGCCACCGTCCCGTACTTCGACACCGACATCCACGACGTCGGCGGCCTTTTGCGCCTGGGTGCCGCCATCTTCTCCCCCGGCTTCCGAAGTTGAGCCTCCGCGCGCCTGGATCCCGGGGGGATGCGGGCGGGCGATACGTTCCGGCGATGTCCTTCATCGTTGGTGACGAGATCGAGGCGTACGCGGCGGCGCACACCACGCCGGAAGAGCCGTGGATGGCCGCCCTGGCCGACGACACCCGAGCGTCGATGGCCGCGGCCCGGATGATGACGGGGCACCTCGAGGGCCGGTTCCTCGAGATGCTCGTCTTCGCGTTGCAACCGCAGCTCGTGCTGGAGATCGGCACGTTCACCGGATACGGCGCGTTGTCCCTCGCGTCGGCGCTGCCACCTGGCGGGCGCGTCGTCACGTGCGACGTCGACGAGGCTGCAGTCGCCGTCGCCCGCCGGCATGCCGCGGCGTCTCCGTACGGAGACCGCATCGAGTTCCGGCTCGGCCCCGCGCTCGACACGATCGCCACCATCGACGGCCCGTTCGACCTCGTCTTCATCGACGCGGACAAGCCGAGCTACCCGCGCTACTTCGAAGCCGTGCTTCCCAAGTTGTCCGACCGGGGCGTCGTGGCGATCGACAACGTGTTGTGGAGCGGAAGGGTCGCCCAGCCCCCGAGCGACGACGACGACGAGTCGACGAGCACGCTCCGTGGGTTCAACCACGCGCTGGCCAACGACGCTCGCGTCGTGTGCGTGATGACGACGGTCCGTGACGGCGTGACCCTGGTGCGCAGACGCACCTGACGCCTAGCTGACGCTCGCGAGAATTTCGTCCCTTTCGGCGACGAAAACCGACCCTTCCCGGCCCCTTCGACGTATCTATCACCAGCCGTCGACAAAGGGTTCGGACCATGCCTCGTCGCGTCACCCGACTTTTAGCCGTCGCAGGGATCGCCACCGCCGCGTGGCTGGGCAACGCCGCGCCCGCGTCCGCGATCACCCACCTGTGCGCGTACGCGTACGTGGCGGTGAACGGGACGGCGATCGTCGACGAGTCGGAGTGCGTGGTGGTGCCCGTGTTCACCACGAACGAGTGCCAGGACTTGGACATCACGCGCGAACCCCTGGTCTACGGGTTCTTGGCCGCCTGCCTGCCGCAGTTGTAGTTCGCAGGGCCGCAGCGGGCGTCGCGGACGCGGCGAAGGCTACGGCTGCGCGGTGAGGTCGCTGATCGCGTCAAACGCCTGCTGCGTAGCGGCGCAACGGGCGTCGGCGTAGATCGCGCTGTCGCAGCGGATGTCTTGCCCGGTCCTGACCCGAGTGGTGCCCTCCGGGTCGTGGATCGCCAGTTCGATCTCGAGTCGCGCCACGTCGTCACCGCGATCGAACCGCGCCTCGGCCTCGACGTTGCCCCCTTCGCCGAGCGGCGTCACGACCTTGGTCTCGGCCGCCGCCTTCGCGCCGGTCGCAGGATCGGCGTCCAACGACACGCTGCCACTCGGCGTCTGGGCGTGGACGGCGACCTTCGCGGACTGCACCACGTCGTTGATGTCGCGCGCAGACACGGCGAGGCCGGAGCGGCCGGTTCCGGGAAGCTCCACCGTGTGCGCGCCTCCGCTGGCGTCCGACATCACGAATGCGCCGCCGGCGATCGCGAGCACCGCGATGATCGGCACCACGTTCGCGATCGGCACGAGCGCGTTGAGCGTATTCGCGTCGGCCGAGCGGGCCTTGAACACCCGCTTGAACGCGGCGGTGAGCGACGTACCCAGGACCGCGAAGCCGCCGAGGAGGCCGTTCTTCGCCGCGAGCGCCAGGTAGGTCGTGCGGAAGGTCTGGCGACCGCGCTTCAGCGTCGACTTCAGCGCCTCAACGGTGACGCCTTCGAGTTGCGCGACTTCTTCGGTGTCCCAGCCCTCGACGTCCTTGAGGACGACGACGCGCCGCTGGCGCGGGTTGACCATCGCGAGGGCGGCCTCGATGCTCACGCGCCGTAATGCAGCCGCGTGTGCCTCGGACGGGTCGTCTTTTGCGCACGTGAGGCTGCGCTCCTCGACGTCGTCCAGCGCGGCATCGCGGTCGGTGTGCCTGCGGCTCTGACGGATGATGTCGATGCAGACGTTGTGCGCAACCGTCTTCAGCCACGGCCAAATCGGACGATCCGGGTCGATGGCGTCGAACGAGCGATACACGCGCAGGAAGACCTCCTGCACGACGTCGTCGCCCGCATTGCGACCCGGAAGCCTTCGGTCCGCGAGCGCCTTCACCCGGGGCGCGTAGGAGCGAAAGACGGCGTCGAACGCTTCAGCGGCTTCGCCGCGCGCGTCCTCAGGGTCGCCAGACGGTACGGATACCGCGACGAGACTCAAGATCCCACCTCCGGGCGTCCTCATCGGGAGTGGGCCGATCGGACGCGAAGTGAGGCCAAGTATGGGCAGTAGTAACTAGTCCGTCAACCCTGCGACCCGTTCATAGGGTGCGTTTCGTACCTAAGGCGTACGAGATTTCTCGGCGTTGACATCGCGTGACGCTTACCTTCGGGGTCAAGGAGGCGGATTTTCATGAACGGTGGCGACGCACGCGGGGCCTTTCGGCTGCTCGACGTGCTGGAAACGGTGGAGCCCCCGCTCGACCAGCTTTCGGCGCTCTATCGCATCGTCGACGTGCTTCGGGACGAGCTCGCGGCGGAGCGCTGCGCCGTCTTCATCGTCGACGGCGGGTCGTTGACGCCGGCCGCAGTGGCTTCCCGCCGCGCCAGCCGCGACCTGTTCCGCCGGTTTCGCACGATGCAGCCGATCGCGGTGCAGGGAGAGCACCGGCGCGCCGAGGTCTTCGCGACCGGCGAGATCGTCGTCGCCGAGGACGCGGCCGCGAGCGACCTCGTGCCTGCGACGTGGTTGGACGCCTTCGGCACCGTGTCGTTCGCCGCCGCGCCGGTGGTCGGGCGGGCGGGCGCAAGGGCGCTCGTCGTCGTCGACTACACGAGCCCGCACACGTTCACGCCCGACGAGACGGCGTGCCTGCGCGCCGCGGGCGAGGTGGTGCGGATCGTGATCGAGACCGTCGCCCTGGCTGACCGCGTGCGCGTGTTGGAGGACGCCCGCAGGCGGCTGCAGTCGGCCATCGCGTTGTCGGTCGCCACGTCCGATCCGCTCGAGGCGGCCGAGGCCCTGCTGGACGTCATCTCGTCGACGCTGCACCGCGGCGCGTCGCTGACGATGGTCGTCGACGGCGCGTCGTGCACCGTCAGCACCGGTAGCCGCGACGGCGCGACGACGCTGTTCCCTCTCGGCGTCGGCTCGTCACGCGTCGGCTCGCTCGAAGTGCACGGCGGGCCGCTCGACGACGACGCCGTCGACCTGTGCGCGTCGGTCGCGCAGCAGGCTGCCGTCACGCTCGACCGCGCTCGCCTCAGGGCCGAGGCGAGGCAACGCACCCACGTCACCGAGATCATGGAGCGGGTCCCGCACCTGCTCGACGGGTCGACGACGGTCGGCGACGTGCTCGACCGCCTGAACCGTGAGGTGTGCAGGCGGGCCGGGTTCGAGTGCGTTGACGCCGCCTTCCGGTCGGTCCGCGATGCCGACGCCGTCGGCGCGCGCCGCCTCGCGCCTGGCGAGCTGACGATGCTGCGGCGCAGCCCGGACGGGGCCGCGCTCGAGCACCTCGACCGCGACGGACGCATCGCGGTGACGATCCCGGTGAACCGGCGACCCGTCGGCGTGCTCACCGCGCGGCTGTCGTCCGCGCTCGCAGCGCCGTCACCCGACCAGAGGTCGCTGCTCCTCACCATCGGCCGCGCCATCGGCGACCTCGTCGCCCGCACGTCGATGCACCTCGAGCTGCGATCGGCCGAGCGCCGGCTCGAGATCAGCGACGCCAGGGTGCAGCTGAGCGATCACCTCGACCAGACGCTCGGCGGCACCCTCCGCCAGCTCTGGGCGAGGCTCGGCGAGGTTGCCGCCACCGACCGCGACGGCCGCCTCGGCGACGAGCTCGCGGAGCTGAGGGAGCTGGCCGGCACGGGCCTGCTCCAAGCGCACATGGTCGGCGCGTCGTTGTCGTTGCTCAAGGTCAGGAGCGAGGGCCTCGTCGCCGCATTGCGGGCGCTGGTACACAGCTTCGGCGAAGCCACACGCACCGGGGCCGTGCTCCGCGTCCACGGCGACGTCAGCGGCCTCGGCTCCGAGGTGGAAGAGGCGTTGTACCTCGCCGCCTTCGAGGCCCTGTCGTTGCAAGGCCCGGCGCGTTCGACGACCGTCGTCGTGACGCTCGACGGTGCAGACGAGGTCAGCCTCGTGGTCCGTGACGACGGTGCGGGGCTCGGCCAGCGCACCGCGATCGGCGAAGGCGCATCGATGCACCGCGCCATGGCCGTCATCCGCGACCGGCTCGCGCTGGTCGGCGGCGGGCTGCACGTGGTGCCGGCAAAGCCGCGCGGGGTCCGTTTGGAGGTCAGGGTTCCCCGCCGGACCCCTCCCCGAGGGGCAATGATGTCGTCCTCCCCACCTGCACAGATCGTGCAACTTTCCGCGATCGCGCAGAACGACCGACACGTTTTGGGTCCTTCGTCGTAGTGGGAGGTGGTGGGTAGGTGCGATGCAGGCGTGCGACCGCGCGTCTGGAGTGGCCTCGCGCCTGCCCACCACCTCCAGAACGGCCGGCATGCGTCCCTGTCCTGATGCGGTCTCGCGTCGGATTGTCACAAATTTCCGACTGAGACCGACCCGAATCCTCGCCGCCGACGTACCCATGGGTTGCAGGCACACACCTGCCCAGGCGGATGCCAGCCCGAACGTCGAGTTCCTTCGTCGGTGGGGCGGCCTGGATGGCAGCGGGCGGGGGCTCCCGGCCGCATCAACTGGAGGGAACCAAGAGAGTGAAAATGACCAAGTGGCGGCTTGCCGCCATCGGAGCGGGTGTCTCGCTCCTAGCCGGGCTGGGGACGCCGGCGAGCGCGACCGGCAGCGGCACCATCAGCGATGGTGTCGGCCAGGACTTCGACCCGTCGGAGATCGCGGTAGCCGACCAGCACATCACGACGTTGAACGACGGCTCGCCGTCGACCGACATCCTGTCGGCGTCGCTCGACGCCATCACGACCGCCAGCGGCCAGAAGCGGCTGCGGGCGACCATCGTCGTCGACGGCCCGGTCCCCGCTGAGGGCACCGGCCTTCCGACGGATTTCGACGGGCCAGACCCGACCTTCGTCGGCGGCTCGTACAAGGTCATGTTCCAGAACAAGGACAAGATGACCAACGGTGACAACCCCGACACGGGCTGCGACCGCCTCGACGGCGGCCGCCTGCGTGACCAGGGCGGCCACTGGGCCGACGGCTACCACCAGTACATCGGCCTCGCCGTCACCTATGACGGTGCCGGTTGGTCGCACACGCCCGAGATCGGCGAGTACGACCCGTCGCCCGACGGCGCGTTCTTCTTCACCGACCTCGAGGGCGAGTCGGCCATGGCCGGCAAGTTCTCCTCTTCGGTGACGGCCTCGGGCGGCGACACGACGATCGTCGTCGAGGTTGCATCCGTGGTCGAGACCACCGACGCCCTCTGCGTCGGCGGCGTGCACAAGGAAGACATCGCGGCCGAGGGTGCGGACAACCGCAAGGGCGCTTATCCGAGCGGTCCGTTCGCCAACCCGCCCGGCTACACCTACGGCTCCGGCGACCGCATCGACAACGTGTCGGCGCTCAGCACGGCCGACCAGATCGTCGTCCTCCCCGTCGCGGTGCCGTTGAGCGTCGTCCCCGGTGAGAGCGATCTGAAGGCGGTCGGCGGCTTCATCTACTACGCCGACAACACCGACCAGCAGTCGAACGGCCAGGTCGTCTTCTCCGGCGGCGAGCTCGGTGTGAGCGACACCCTCGGCGACGGTCCGGCGTGCCCGACGCCCACCTTCGGTGGGACGCTCGAGGACAACCCGCTGTGGCTGGCCAACCAGAACCAGGCCTGCCAGATCGACGACGACGCGGTCGGTAACACGCTCCTCAGCGAGTTCCGTGCCGCTGGCTACGGCTTCACCGTCGACTTCTAGGCCACCAACGCACTAGCCGGGCGACAACCATCGCCTGTTCTTGCGTAGAGGGGCCCCGCTTCGGCGGGGCCCCTCCTCGCTTTTCTTTCTCGTTCTTCTTCAAGGGGGATCCATGTCTCAGACGTCCACGCGCCGGCTCGCGACACTCGTCGCGGCCGCTGGCGCACTCCTCATCTCTTCGTTCTCGCCTGCGTCGGCTGCGGCCACCAGCGGCGTGATCAACGACCCGCCGAACGACCAGCGCGACACCAGCTCGGTACGGGTCCTCGGCACCGACGCGGCGACCATCAACGACGGCTCGTCGTCGGCGACCGACATCCTGAGCGTCGAGCTCGAGACGGCCGCCGGGCCGCGCCTCGTGTCGACCATGGTGATCAACGGCGTCGTGCCCGCTCCTGGCGCCGGCCTCCCGACCGACTTCGACGGTTCGGACGCGACGTTCAACGGTGGCACCTACTTCACCCTGTTCCACAACAAGGACAAGCAGACCAACAACGACAACCTCGGCTCTGGTTGCTCGCGTACCGGTGGCGGGCGTGTCCGCGACCAGAACGGCCACTGGGCCGACGGGTACTACTTCTACCTCGCCGTCAACGTCAGCTTCGACGGCACGGCCTGGGTGTACACGCCGATGGTGGGTCACTACGACCCGTCGCCCGACGGTGCGTTCTTCTTCTACGACCTGAGCACCGAGCCCAGCATGGCTGGTCTCTACTCGATGACCCGCACGGTCTCCGGTGGCGACACCACGCTCGAGCTCAGCGTCGATCCGCGCGTCCGCATCTCGGACGTGACCTGCACTGGCGGCGTCTTCGTCCACGAGCTCGCGGCGTCGGGCGATCGCATCGCCAACGTGTTCGGCCTCACCACCGCCGACCGCAGCGTGATCCTCCCGGTCACGGTGCCGCTCAGCCTCATCGGCGAGCCCGACCTGCGCGCCGTCGGTGGCACGACGTCGTGGAGCGACTGCACGAACTTCAAGGGCGGTACGACCGAGGTCTGCTCCGAGGGTGTCACGCCGGGTACGCCCGACACGCTCGGCGACGGCCCGACCTGCCCGACCCCGACGGTGGGCGGCACGCTGCCCGACAACCCGCTGTGGGTCGCGAACCCGAACCAGGCCTGCCAGATCGACGACGACGCGGTGGGCAACGCCGTGCTCGCCGAGTTCCGGCAGTCGGGCTGGGACTTCATCGCCAGCTTCTGACGTTCGACGCCTGAACGTCTGCATGAACGAGGGGGCCCCGCTTCGGCGGGGCCCCTTCTTCGTCTCGTCGTTTCCACATCGAAAGGAATGTCCATGTCGCGCATCGTCTTGCGGCGGCCCGTCATCACGACGGTCGCTGCTCTCGCGCTCTTGCTCGCGTCCGTCGCGCCCGCGTCCGCGGCTGCATCCACGGGCGTCATCGTCGACCCGTGGGGCGACGAGTCGCCGCCCCCCTTCGACATCCTCAGCGCCGAGCTCGAAACGACGTGGGGGCCGCGCTTGGTGGCGACGATGGTCGTGGACGGCGCCGTACCTCCCCCAGG
>DASVEG010000048.1:0-2033 GCA_036380695.1 Acidimicrobiales bacterium | reverse complement strand
GACACGCAGCACCACGGCGCTCACCGTTGCCACGCCCCTCCAAAGCGCTGATCGCGCCGGCCGCTCACCGACCCAAACGCCCGGACTTTGTCCGGGGCAAGTAGCGAGTTGCCCCGGACAACGAGCTATCGCCGGCGGACTCGGAGCGCGTGCACGTCCGCGCGGTCGATGCCGGTCGCGTCGACGTTCGTGACGCGCGCGATCGACCGCAGGGCGCCGCCGCGGCCGCCGTGGCGGACCTCGATCACGCCGACGCCCGGCGTGCTGCCGGTCGAGGCGTGCGGGTCGCCCGAGAGCGGCAGGCTCCCGCGCAACGAGACGTAGACGCGGTCGCCGGCCGGCGAGCCGTCGAGGAGGTCGGGGGACGGGTCGTCGCTGAGCGGGCCGGGCAGCGAGAATTCCCCGTCGACGCGGTCGGTCCTCGTGTCGATCACGACCACCCGGTTGCCGGCGCGGTCGGCCACCCACAGGTAGCGGTCGTGCGCGACCAGCGCGACGCCGTGCGCGTCGGCGTGCTCGCGATCGTCCTGGCTGACGACCAGCTTCGGCGCGGGGACATTCGGCGCCGGCGCCACGCAGACCAGCCGGCCGGACGCGCTGCGGAAGTCGGCGAGGTCGAACGCGTAGACGTCGAACTCGTCCATGTTGGCCGCCGTGCCGCCACCGGAGTCGACGTAGAGCTTCCCCCGCGTCTCGACGCCGCCGCACCCGTTGCCGTGGACCGTCTCACGGTCGTACTCCGCGACGATCCGCAGCGGCGTCGCACGGCTGTCGAGGACGAACAGACCGCCCCCGCGCAGCGTCACGAACGTGAGCCGGCTCGACGAGTCGACGATCGGGCAGATCGGCGCCGTGTCCGGCCGCAGCAGCGGATCCTGGCGCGGCGCGCCGCTCGGTGTGGTCCCGCTCGCGAGGTCGAGCGTCGCGGCCGGCTCGAGCGTGAACCGCCCGGCGCTGTAGTCGGTGGCGATGCGGTGCACGCGCTTGCCGTTCTGGTCGGCGACGATCACGTAGGAACCGTCGGGCGACGCGACCGCCGCGTGCGCCTGCGCGCCGACGTCGATGCACTCCACGGGCGCGCGCGAGCGCGCGTCGAAGAAGACGACGTGTCCCGACGCGACGAACGACAGGACGGCGTGCGAGTGCCGCGGGCTGAACAGGAGCATGTGCGGTCGCACGGGTGCGCTGCCCGTCCGCTGCAGGCACAGATCCTCCGTCTCCGCCCCCAGGTCGATGCGCTCGGGGTCCCGCATCCGGCGCCCGTCGTAGACGTACAGCGTTCCCCCGCTCTGCGTCCCGTTGGTGTTGGACTGGTCGACGGCCCAGACCTCATGGCCGCCGTGGTCGCGGCTCGCGCGGGCCACCGCGGCGGCGCCGAGGGCGAGCACGATCGCCGTCAGCGCGAGTAGCCGGACGGTCATGCCGCGACCCGCTCGACGGGCACGCCGACGAGGCTGCCCCACTCGGTCCAGGAGCCGTCGTAGTTCTTCACGTCGCGCACGCCGAGCAACTCGTGCAGCACGAACCACGTGTGCGCCGAGCGCTCGCCGATGCGGCAATAGGCGATCACCGGCGCGCCGCCGGCGACGTCCGCGTAGAGCGCGGCCAGCTCGTCGGCGGATCGGAACGTCCCGTCGTCGCGCACCGCCCGCGCCCACGGGATCGAGGCCGCGCCCGGGATGTGCCCGGCACGCTGCGCGCCCTCGTGCTCGTAGCCCGGCATCGCCATCAGCTCGCCGGAGTACTCCTGCGGCGAGCGCACGTCCACCAGGCGCGTCGGGCCGCCGAGGGCGCCCAGGACCTCGTCGCGCCGGGCCCGGATCGAGTCGTCGCCGGCCAGTGCCCGGAACGCCGCCGGCGGGTGCGACGGGAGCTCCGCCGTCATCGGCCGGCCCTCCGCGATCCACTTCTCGCGCGGCCCGTTGACGAGCCGGACGTCTTCGTGGCCGTAGTACTTCAGGTACCAGTACGTGTAGGCCGCGAACCAGTTGTTGCGGTCGCCGTAGAGCACGACGGTGTGGTCTGAGGCGATC
>DASVEG010000047.1:0-3797 GCA_036380695.1 Acidimicrobiales bacterium | reverse complement strand
GCGATCCAGAACGGACGCTACGACCAGGCGCCCAAGTTCGACTGCTCGTCGGCCGACGAGGCGTCCATCGAGGGCGACGCCGCGGTCTTCGAGTTCGCGCCGTCGATGATCCAGAACGGCACGATCGACGTGGCGATCGTGGGGCAGGGCGCCAAGCCCTTCCAGATGTCGTTCGGACCGCCGACCGAGTCGTCGCTGACGATCCTCAACGCGGCGGAGCTGGCCGGCGAAGAAGAGCTGCTGCTCGAGGAAGACTTCGTCATCGAGGATCCGCTCGAGGAGTTCCTCGAAGAGGAGGCGTTGAGCGAGGCCGCGCTCGAGGACTTCGGCGCCCTCGGCGGTGAGCTCGCGCTGACCGGCTTCGACGACGGCGTGAACAAGCCGTTCTCGCCCGTGGCCAGGCCGCCAACGCCGCGCCCCATCGTGAATACGGGTCTCCGGAACCCGTTCCGGGCCGACGCGAGCCGGGGCGAGCGCCTGATGGCCGTCGCCCTGCTCCTGCTCATGGCCGCCGCGCTGTGGTGGTACGGCGGCCAGCCGACGCGCCTCCCGCGCCTGCTCGGCTCGCTGGCCGACGGCCGCACCGCCGAGCCCATCGTCGGCGACCGCGGCATCGGCCGGTTCGCCAAACCCCGCACCGGCCGCCCCCGCCGCCTCTTCTGACCCCGCAGACCTTCGTTCCGGAGGCAATAGAGCACCGCGACGGTGCCCTATTGCCTCCGGAACGCGTTGGTGGGGTCGCCGCGGCGGCTACGGGGACGGTGCGGTGGTGGTCGTGGCCGACGAGGACTGGACGGTCGTCGTCGTGGACGCGGGGGCCGACGTGGTCGTGGTGTTGCCGCGTGGTCTGGTCGTCGTCGTCGTCGCCGGCGCAGCCGTGGTGGTGGTGGTGCGCCCTGGCAACGTCGTCGTCGTCGCTCCCGGCGCGCTCGTCGTCGTGGTGTCCGGTACCGACGAGCTGGTCGAGCTCGATGACGTCGAGCTGGAGGACGTCACCGACGTGGACGGCGCCACCTTCTTCAGATCGAGGCTGTCGGGGCTCGCGGTGAAGATCGGCTCGACCGGGAGACCCTCGTGCGCGGCACGCATCACGTCCGCGAAGATCGTGGCCGGGAAGCGCCCGCCCGTGACCGACCGCCCGTGGACGCGGGACATGGGCTGGTTCTTGTCGGGGAACCCGACCCACACGCCCGTGGCGAGCTGCGGCGTGTAGCCGATGAACCACGCGTCGACGTTCGACTGCGTCGTGCCCGTCTTGCCCGCTACCGGCCGGCCGATCTTCGCCCCGACACCCGTGCCGCGGTCGACGACGCCGAGCAGCGGGTTGTTGAGCACGCCGACCTCTTCCGGCTTGAACACGTCGCTCGTGTCCGGCTTGCGCTCGTAGACGACCTTGCCAGCCGCGTTCTTGATGCGGGCGATCGCGTACGGCTCGGCGTACACGCCCTTGGCTGCGAACGTCGCGTACGCGGACGCCATCTCGAGCGCGTTGACGCCCTTGCCGTTGAGGCCGCCGAGGAAAACGGCGCCCCTGCCGGTGTCCGCGTCCTCGGGGATGCCGATGTCGTGGGAGGTGTCGAGCACGTCCTTCGTGCCGACCTGGCAGCCGAGCTCGGCGAATACGACGTTGACCGACTTCACCATGGCCTCGTCGACCGTGATCCGGCCGCCCGCGTCCTCGCCGTCGTAGTTGCGCACCGGGTCCTTGCGGTAGCAGGGGATCACCCGGCCCGACGTGCCGTCGAAGGTCGTCCGCGGGTCGATGCCCTCCTTCAGCGCGGTCAGGTACACGAACGGCTTGAACGCCGACCCCGCCTGGCGCCCGGCGAGGCTCGACATGTCGAACTGCGTCTTCGCGAAGTCGAGACCCCCGAACAGTGACCGGATCGCGCCGTCGCCGGGCTGGACGGTGGCAACCGCCGTGACCGGATCCTCCGGCAGCCCGAGCTGGGCCGTCACCGCGGTGACGGTCGCGTCGAAGATCTTCGGGTCGAGCGTCGTCTCGATGGTGTAGCCGCCGGTGAAGAGCTGGTTCGTTCGCGACTCGGCCGACCCGCCGAGGGCGTCGATCGTCGCCGCCTCCCGTTTGACGAACTCGACGAAGTGCGGGGCCTTCGTCTCCTCGGCATTGGTGCGCTTGGGTGCGAGCGCGATGTCTTCGTCGCGCGCCTGCTCGTGCTCGTCGTCCTCGAGCCACCCCTCCTGCTTCATGTTGTCGAGCACCTGGTTGCGGCGGTCGAGCGACTCCTTCTCGCGCTTGCGGGGGTCGATGACCTCTGGCGCGCGGATCTTGCCCGCGAGCAGCGCGGCTTGCGCGGGCGTGAGGTCCTTCGCGCTCACGGCGAAGAACGTCTGCGCCGCCGCTTCGATGCCGTACGCGCCCTCGCCGAAGTACACCTGGTTGAGGTACCGCTGCAGCAGCGTGTCCTTCGAGTACTTCTTCTCGAGCTGCGTCGCGAAGAGCAGCTCCTTGAGCTTGCGCAGGAGCGTGCGTTCGCGAGCCGTGTAGTTGATCTTTGCGAGCTGCTGGGTGATCGTGCTGCCGCCCTGCGTCTGCCCCTGCGCGGTGCGCACGAACGCGCGGAACACCGCGCTGGGGTCGATGCCCGAGTGCTCGTAGAAGTCCTGATCTTCGGCGGCGAGCACCGCACGGGTGACGTGGTCGGGCAGGTCGTCGATCTTCACCGGCACGCGCCGCTGGGCCTTGTCGAGCTCGGCGAGGGTGCTGCCGTCGCTCGCGAGCACCTTCGTCGTCGTCGGCAGGTCGTCGAAGTCGTCGATGTCCGGTGCGAGGGGGCTGGCGACGAAGAGAATCACCTTGCTCGCGCCGAGCGCCGCCGCGTTGCGGAAGGGCGGCACGATCGCGATCACCAGGAGCACGGCGAAGGCGACGGCGACGATGCGGCCGAACACGACGAGCGTCTCGCGCCGGGAACGACGCGGACGCGAAGGATCGGAACGCGAACCACGTCGCAAGCGCCTCAGCACGGGTTGTTTGTCGCCCCCCGTGGCGGCACGCAAACCCTCGGTGGTCGCTCAGGCAGGCGCGACCGACGGCGGCGAGTCGCAGTCGACGAGCTCGACGACCGGGTCGAGGCGCGACGCGAACCGTCGCAACGCAGGCAGCACCGCCCGCCCGGTCGCGAGCACCAGCACGGCATTCGCGAGCGCGCCCGCCGCGTCCCACCCGAGCGACGTCAGCGCGTAGAACGACCAGTACCTGCTCAACGTGCCCGCGAATCCCAACGAAGGCGACCACGCGAGGTCGCCCTGGCCGACCGTGAACGGCCAGAACCACAGGTTCATGATCGCTCCGTACACGAAGCCCCACACCCAGGCGTAGGCCGCCAGCGCGACGAGCTCGGGAAGCGGCGGAAGGCGGCGGGTGAGCGCGCCGAGGGCGCCCGCGCCGGCGCCCATCCACGACAGGGCGAGCATCTGGAAGGGGAGCCAAGGGCCGATGCCGCCGGTGACCACCGCGGACGTCGCCATCGCGACGAGACCGAGGAGAAGGCCGAAGCGCGCGCCGAAGGCGGCACCGGCCAGCACCACGAGGAAGAAGATGCCGCTGCCGCCCCCCGGCAGGTCGAGGAGCCGCAGCAACCCCGCGCTCGCCCCGAGCACCCCGAGCAGGGCGACCGTGGCGCCGTTCATGGTCCCCCTGCGCACCTCGAGCGCGACCGCGGCGAGCGCGAGTGCGCCGACGACCGCGGCGACGAGGGGCGCGTCACCGGCGTGGGCCTCGGCGGGGAGCGCGTCACGCGGCAACCAGAACGGATAGAGAAACGAGCCAGCGC
>DASVEG010000046.1:0-14549 GCA_036380695.1 Acidimicrobiales bacterium | reverse complement strand
CGGCGACGGCGACCTCGGCGGCGACGGCGACCTCGGCGGCGACGGCGATGGCGACCTGCTGCCCGTCGAGGACACCGACCCGGTCGAGGAGACGGTGACCGTATCGGGCGGTTCGTCGACGCAGAGCTCGTCGCCCGACGTGCTGCCGTCCGTGATCACGGCCGACCCGTTCCAGGTGCCGTCGCCCGCTCCCGCAGCACAGCCGGTGGCGGCACCCGCCGCCGCCGCAACAACGGCGCTCGACACGACCGCCGGCGTGGCGGCGGCGCCCGCGGCCCCGGCGGTCGCACCCCGCGCGCTCCTCGCGACGACGGGTGCGGACAGCACCGGCCTGGCCAGGCTCGGCGCTGCCCTCGTGGCCCTCGGCTGCTCGCTGCTGTTCCTCAGCCGGCGCCAGCTCGTGCCGGCTGTGGTGCCGGTGCGCCGCCGCCGCAGCTAGCGACGACGTACATCCCGCCAAAAGCATTCTGGGTGCAGAAAGACTCGCCTAGCGAGTCGTTCTGCACCCAGAATCGCGTCTCGGGCCGGCTGGCTTCAGCTGATGCGGAAGCGGCGGCGCCGGGCCTTCGCAGCCAGCAACGTCACGCCAGGGCGGACGGCGGGCGCGGGCCTGATCGGCTCCGGAGGGCGCCGCGTACTGCGCTGGGGCTCCTGCTTCGGTGGCCGCTGCACAGTTCCGTTTTCGGCGCGGAGAACGCTGTTCCTTCCTGAAATCGCGAATGGGACAAAGTTCCACGTCGCGAAAGCCGCGCGTGATCACGTTCCGGACTCGGCGTGGAGTGGCGCGACCCCGGTCGACGCGAGTTACCGTCCGGTAACCATGGCTCGGCGACTCCCGGCTGCACACCGTCGACGGCAGCTTCTCGACGTCGCCCTGTCGAGGTTCGCGGCCACGGGATTCCACGCCACGGCGATGGACGACATCGCAGAGGCCGCCGGGGTCACGAAGCCCGTGCTGTACCAGCACTTCGGTTCGAAACGGCAGCTGTACCTCGAGCTGCTGGAAGACGTGGGCCGCGAGCTCGTCGACGCCATCGCCTCAGCCACGACCACGTCGGAAGGGCCGAGGCGACAGGTCGAGGCCGGCTTCGGCGCGTACCTCGACGTCGTCGCCGCCCGCCCGGACGCGTTCCGGCTGTTGTTCGGGAGCGGGGCTCGTCGCGACGAGCAGTTCGCCGACGCCGTGCGCCGGGTCGAGGCGATGATCGCCGACGCCGTCGCCGCGCTCATCGCCGCCGACATCGACGACGACCACCGGCTCGTCCTCGCCCACGCGATCGTCGGCATGGCCGAGGCGGTCGTGCGCGAACGGCTCGCCGACGACGACACCGTCGACCCCAAGCTGCTCGCCCGCCAACTCGCCGACCTCGCCTGGGGCGGCCTCCGCGCCGTCCGCCGCGTCGACCACGGCTGACGCGCCCCACGCGTTCCGCGAGGAGCGGCTGCATCGGCCGTCGAGTGGTCGCCGGGGCCCACTCAGTCGCGTTTAGCAAACAATTCACCAGCGTCGACCGTCACGCGACTGCCACAACAAAACCTGGCCGGCGCGGTTACCCAACGGCGATCACAAGGGCAGAGTGCGCGCGTTCCGGGCGGCGACCTCCGAGACCCGAGCACGTGTGTAGGCGGTCGCTGCCCGGCCCATCGCTTCAAGAAGGGGGGCGACGATGGACAGGGTGGAGCGCAGGCACATGCCTGACGGCGCGCCGGTGGAGGTACGCACGAAGTTCGAGGGCGGTTGGGCGCGCGGGTTCGTCGTCGACGGGCAGGCGGGCGACGGGTACGTCGTGCGTCGCATGTCGGACGGCCGGGTGTTGCCCGCCGCGTTCGCGACCGACGACGTCCGCCCCGCGGACGACTGACCCCGAACGCGACGGTGCCGCCGGAGCCAATGGCTCCGACGGCACTCGCCGGCGGTGGGACGAAGACGGCTTCAGGCGTTGGTGGTCGAGCTGCTCGCCGCCGGCGCACCCGGCCGCGGCGACCACTTCTCGCGGAGCGCCTTGATCTGCGTGCCGTCTCGCACGTCGACGGCCGCGGCGTTGCCGCCCGTGACGATCGCCTTCACGCCGACGTCGTCGCCCACCTGCACGTCGGCGATGCCGTCGTTGCCCGCGTTGACGAGGGTGTCGTCGTTCACGCTGTAGGTCCGGCTGAACCCGTCCTCGCTCTCGACGGTGATCGAGGCGGCGTTCACCGACGTGACCTCGCCCTTCTGCGTCGCGACGGTCTGGTAGCCGCCATCGGGTGCATTGGTCACGAACTCGCCGTGCAGCGCGCCGCGGCCGACGCCCTGGCGACCACCGCCACCACCGCGACCGCCGGGGCCGGGGCCGCCGGGCGGGCGCATCTCCTCCGGTGCACCCTCCGGCGCGGCCGGTGCGGACGCGGGCGGGTCGGTCGGCGTTGGCGCGTCGTCGGTCTGCGCGGCGGAGACGCCGAGACCGGCGAGGGTGAGGCCCATCGCCGCACCGGCGGCGACGAGGCCGGCCCGGAGTCGTGACGGGCGGGCGCTGGTGGTGGTGTCCATCGTGGTTCCTCCTCTGAGCCCGCCGTTCGGGCTCACGACGAACGATGCGCGCCGGCGCTGGGAGGTCTCTGGGAACGCCCTTCGGGGTCGCTGCGAGGTGGTGACCGCCTCGCCGCCGCCCTGGCGCCGTAGTCCGCGAGGCGTTAGGGCTGGCGCAAGCCGGTCGGTGGCGTCTCTGGGCTGAGGTCGGCGAGCATGCCGAGGAGGTCGTTGGCGTGCTCCTCCTCGACCGCGAGGATCTCCTCGAGCAGGCGGCGGGTCGTCACGTCGCCGTCGCCGAGCCAGCGGATGATCTCCGAGTAGCTCTCGATCGCGATCCGTTCTGCGACCAGGTCTTCCTTCACCATGTCGAGGAGGTTCTCGCCCTCGACGTATTGCGCGTGCGCGCGCGTGTTCATGCCCTCGGGGTTGAAGTTCGGCTCACCCTGGAGCTGGGTGATGCGGCCTGCGATCTGGTCGGCGTGCGCCTGCTCCTCGTTCGCGTGCTGCAGGAACTCCTGGGCGATCGGGAGGGCGTTGAGGCCGCTCGCCATGAAGTAGTGCCGCTTGTACCGGAGGTAGCACACGATCTCTGTCGCCAGCGCTTCGTTCAGCACCTGGACGACGCGCTCGCGGTCGGCCCCGTAGGACGCGGTGATGGGGCCTTGCTCGATCTGTTCGCGGGCGCGGCGTCGGAGGGTTTCGATGTCGGTCAGGAAGTCACCCATGTCCCCGTCTTCCTACCCGGCCCGCGCTCCGACGGATACCGTTCCGCGCGCTTGCGGGTCGTCGCCATCACGCCGACGGTGAGCCATCACGCGGTCCGCAGCGCGCTCGCGCTCGCGGTGGTCGTGCCCGCGGCCTTGTCCGTCTGACGGACTCCGCAGCGCGCTCCCAGGAACTTCAAAGGCGGTGCCGTCACGCTCCTCGTGACAGCCCCGACCCCAGGAGGACCGATGTCCCTGACCCCCCGCATCGCCGGCGCGCTCGTGGGCGCGCTCGCCGCACTCGGCGTGGGTGCCGGCATCGCCGTTGCCCAAGAGGCAGGCGACGACGCCCCCGCGACCACAACCGCACCCGCCCCCGGAGGTGCCGTCGACGGCGACGCGGACGGCGACGGCAAGAAGGACTGCGACCGCGACCGCGAAGGCCGCGGCGGACCCGGCGGCGGTGCCGCGCCTGCACCCGCTCCCGCCCCTGAGGCATCCGACCTGTGAGCAACTCGACGGACGCCGGGAAGCTCGTCGAGCACGCGCTGTTCGAGGTCAAGCGTGTGGTCGTCGCGCAGGACCGGATGATCGAGCGGCTCTTCGTCTGCCTCCTCGCCAGGGGCCACTGTCTGCTCGAAGGTTCACCCGGCCTCGCGAAGACCCTCGCCGCCGAGACGGTCGCCACCGTCATCGGCGGCGAGTTCGCGCGCATCCAGTTCACCCCCGACCTCGTGCCAGCCGACCTCGTCGGTACGCGGATCTACCGCCCGTCGCAGGAGGCGTTCGACGTCGAGCTCGGGCCCGTCTTCGCGAACGTCGTCCTCGCCGACGAGATCAACCGCGCCCCGGCCAAGGTGCAATCGGCGCTGTTGGAGGTGATGGCCGAGCGGCACGTCTCGATCGGCGGCTTCACCTACGACGTGCCGAACCCGTTCCTCGTGCTCGCGACGCAGAACCCGATCGAGAGCGAGGGCGTGTACCCGCTTCCGGAGGCGCAACGCGATCGCTTCCTCATGAAGGTCGTCGTCGACTACCCGACTGCGCGCGAAGAAGTGGAGATCGTGAGGCGCATGAGCGTGTCCCCTCCTGCACCGCAGGGCGTCCTCCGGCCGGACGTGCTCCTCGAGCTGCAGTCCGCGGCCGACGGCGTCTTCGTGCACGACGCTGTCGTCGACTACGCCGTGCGACTCGTGCTCGCCACCCGCGCGCCGGCAGAGCACAACCTCGCCGACGTCGCCCCGCTGATCGCCCACGGCGCGAGCCCACGCGCCACCCTCGGCCTCGTCGCCGGTGCGCGGGCGCTCGCCCTCCTCCGTGGCCGCGACTACGTGCTGCCGCAGGAGGTCTACGACGTCGCGCGCGACGTGCTCCGCCACCGCGTGCTCCTGTCGTACGAGGCGCTGGCCGACGGCGTCACCGCCGACGACATCGTCGAGCGCGTCGTGCGGACGGTCGTCGCACCGAGGGTCGCGCCGGGGCAGGACGGGGAGATCGAGGCACGGGCGTCGTGACCGCGGCGACCGAGGTCGTCCGCCGCGAGGATCGGCTCCGCCAGCTCGAGCTGCTGGTCACACACAAGCTCGACGGTCTGCTCCAGGGCGACCACCAGGGCCTCGTGCCGGGGGGCGGCACCGAACCAGCCGACGGTCGCGCGTACACGCCCGGCGACGACGTGCGCCGGATGGATTGGAACCTGACGGCGCGCATGGCGTCGCCCCACCTGCGTACGACGATTGCGGATCGCGAGCTCGAGACGTGGCTCGTCGTCGACACGAGCGCGAGCCTCGACTTCGGGACGGCTCAGTGCGAGAAGCGCGACCTCGCCCTCGCCGCGGCGGCTGCGTTCGGGTTCCTCACGATGCGCGACGGCAACCGCGTCGGTGCGGCCTTGTTCGGAGCGGACGGCGTCAGCGTCGTGCCACCGCGCAGCGGCCGGCAACCGGTGCTCGCGTTGCTCCATCGCCTCGACCGTCGCGAGCGGGCCGAGGAAGGCTCGGGGTCGGTCCCCCTCGCGGATGCGCTGCGGCGGGTGCGGCTCGGCGCGCAACGCAGAGGCCTCGTCGTCGTGATCACCGACCTGGCGGACGACGGCCCGTGGCATCGCGAGCTGCGAGCCCTCGCCCACCGGCATGCGGTCGTGGTGGTCGAGGTGAGGGACCGCCGAGAGGCGGAGTTGCCGCCTGCCGGCCTGCTCACCCTCGTCGATCCGGAAACGGGACGGCGCCTCGAGGTCCAGACATCGAACGCGAAGGTGCGCGCCCGTTTCGAGGCCGCGGCGCGAGCGCAGCGCGAGGCGCGCGAGCGCGCGGTCCGTGCCGCGGGCGCTGCGCACCTCGTGCTCGACACCGACCGCGACTGGCTGCTCGACGTCGTCCGCTTCGTCGCCACGCGAAGGCGGCGCCGATGAGCTTCCTGTCGCCCGGCTGGTTGTGGCTGCTGGCCGCGCTCCCACTGCTCGGCGTCGCGTACGCCGCGCTCCAGCGGAGGCGGCGCCACCGCGCGGTCCGGTACCCGAACCTCGACCTGCTCGCGTCCGTCGCGCCGAAGCGCGCCGGGTGGCGGCGTCACGCGTCCGCGCTCACGGTCGCCCTCACGCTCGCGACCTTGGTCGTCGCGCTGGCTCGACCCGCCCGCGACGCGCGGGTCGCGCGTGAAGCAGCGACCGTGATGCTCGTGCTCGACACGTCGGCATCGATGTCCGCGGACGACGTCGAGCCCAGTCGCATGGAGGCGGCGGTCGAGGCCGCTCGCGGGTTCATCGACGACCTCCCCGACCTCGTCGAGGTCGGCTTGGTCGCGTTCGACCGGACGACCCGCGTCGTCGCGACACCGACGACCGACCACGCGGCGGTGATCTCGGGCCTGGGCGAGCTGGCGATAGGGCCGGGCACCGCGGCCGGCGACGGGGTTGCCGCTGCGCTCGACGCGATCCGCGCGACCGCGCCCGCGCAGGACGGCCGCGCTCGCGACGAGCCGTCCGCCGCGATCGTCTTGCTGTCCGACGGCGTCACCACCGTTGGCCGTCCCGTGCTCGTCGCGGCGGAGGCGGCCGCCGCGGAAGGCATCCCGGTGAACACGATCGCGTTCGGGACCGACGACGGCGTCGTCGCCGTGCAGGGCCGGTTCGTCAGCGTGCCGGCCGACCCGATCACGATGGCCGCGGTGGCGGAGGCGACCGGCGGCACGTTCTTCGAAGCCGTGTCGATGGAGGAGTTGCGGTCGGTGTACGAGGACATCGGTACGCGAGTCGGGTGGGACGTCGAGCGGCGGGACGCGACGAGCGCCGCGCTCGCCGTCGCGAGCGGCCTCCTGGTCGTCGCGTGCGCGCTCGGCCTCGTATGGGCGGGGAGGTTGGCGTGACGTTCGCGCACCCGGGCCGGTTGGGCCTCCTCGTCGTGGTGCCGTTGCTCGCGGTCGCGTACGCCGCTGGCCAGGTGCGCAGGCGACGAGCCGCGGCGGCGTTCGCGATGGCGCCGATGCTGTCGAGGGTCGCGCCCCGTCGCGCCGGCTGGTGGCGCCACGCCGTCGCCGCGGCGTTCCTCGCCGTGACGACCGTCGCGGTCGCCGGCGCCGCCCAGCCCAGCGTCGCAGGCGAGACCACCAAGGAGCGGGCGACGGTCATCGTCGCCATCGACGTGTCGGATTCGATGGCGGCGACCGACGTCGAACCGGATCGCATCACCGCCGCCACCGCTGCGGCCCGCGCCTTCGTTCGCGATCTCCCGAACGGGTTCGAGGTCGGGCTCGTCACCGCCGGCGCGTCGCCCTCCGTGCTCGTCGCCCCGACGAGCGACCGGCAGCTCGTGGAGGCCGCGCTCCGTCGGCTCGAGCTGTCGCCAGGGACGGCGCTGGGCGAGGCGATCTTCACGGCGCTCGCGGCCGTGCCGACCGACGAACCGGAATCGGGTCGCGGCGCGGGGGCGACGACGGAGCCGAGCTCGACCATCGTGCTGCTCTCCGACGGGGAGACGACCACCGGCCGCCCCGACTCGGAAGCCGTCGAAGCCGCGGTCGAAGCCGGCGTTCCCGTGTCGACCATCGCGTTCGGCACCGACGACGCGACGGTGGTGAGCCAGGGTCAGACCGTCTCGGTGCCGGTCAACCGGGCTGCGCTCCGCGCCATCGCGGAAGTCACGGGCGGGCAGTTCTTCGCCGCGGCAACCACCAACGAACTGCGCAGCGTGTACGACGAGATCGACGCGCATTTGACCGTCGCCCCCGCACGCGTCGACGTCGCCCATTGGTTCGCTGGCGCCGCCTTGCTGCTGCTCGTGATCGCTTCGGTCGTCGCGCTCGTCACCACGTCGAGGGCGGCGTGGGCATGATCGTGACGGATCGACCCGCCCGCCGCGAGCGCCCGCCCCGCATCGCTCTGCTCGGCACCTTCGACGTCGACAACTACGGCGACCACCTCTTCCCCCGCGTCGCGATCCAAGAGCTGACGCGGCGATTGCCGCACGCGACCGTGGCCGCCTACTCGCCGTTCGGGCATGACCACCCGACGCCGCTCGACGGTCCGGTAGCCGTCGAGCCACTCGGCCCGTGGTCTACGGAGCGGGTGGCTGCGCTCGCCGCGGCGCACGATGCGGTGGTGATCGGCGGTGGCGAGATCGTGCACCTGAACGACCCGCTGCTCGCGCCCGTCTACGGCGTCGCCGCCGGCGAGATGAACCGCCGCGCGCCGAGCCGGTTCTTCGTCGAAGGACTCGGGCCGGCTGGCGAGCTGTCGACGCCCACGATGTGGCACGCCGTCGGCGTGCCCTTCGCGTTCGACGAGCTGTGCGCCGCTCGCGTGCGTCGCGCGCTGGAGACGAAGGCGTACGTCGCCGTGCGCGACCCGTTCTCCCGGCAGCGGCTCGTCGATGCCGGCGTCGAACGAGAGATCGCCGTCGTCCCCGACTCCGCGCTGCTACTGCCGCGAGTGCACGCGGCCGCCGACCTCGCCGTCGAGCGCGACCGCCTCCGGGCGATGGGCCGCTACCCGCGCTCGGGCCGGGGCGCGCTGGTGGTCCAGGGTTGCGACCTGCTCGTCCCCCTCGCGCGAGAGATGGCGAACGCCATCAGGGAGTCGATCTCGCGACACCCCGACCTCGTCCCCGTGCTCGCCGCGACGGGCCGCGCTCGCGGCGACGCGACCTTCGCCGACGCGCTCGGCGCGCACCTCGGGCGCCGCGTGTTCCGCCTGCCGCGCGACAGCACCGTCGAGCAGCTCGCGGCAGCGCTGTCCGGAGCCGCCGCGTTCGTGGGCAGCTCGCTCCATGGCGCGATCACCGCGCACGCGTACGGTCGCCCGTTCGTCCTCGTCAACGCGGCGGGCGAGGCGAAGCTCGACGGGTTCGCCGCGGTCGTGGGGGCGAGGGCGCGCGTGGTCGATGACCCCGCGCTCGTTCCGGGAGCGCTCGACCGCGCGCTCACCTTCGCCGAGCAGCAGCTCCGGCCCGTCCACACGCTCGCCACTGAGATCGACGCGCACTTCGATCGCATGGCCGAGCTCGCCGCCGCGGCCGCGACGAGCGCGAGCGCGGCATGGGTCAGCCGGCGGTCGCCGCGGGTGGCGCAGTCGTTCCGGGAGCTGCAGGTGGCGTCGTCGTGGTGGGGGCGCCGGCGGTAGGCACGGGCACCGACGGGCGCGGCGGATCCGCGAAGCAGGCCCTGACGTCGCGGGGTTGCGGCAGGAGTTGGTAGTCGTGCGGGTACGAGAAGTCGACGGGCACGCCGTCGACCGCCCTCGGGTGGATGGCTTCGCGGGGGCAACCGTCCGCCCACCACTGCTGCGGCTCCGTGCGCAGCGGCCGGCCGTCCTGATCGAACAACAGCACGCCGTCGAGCGGGGTGCCGTCTGCGGCGTACGGATAGATGTTCGTCACCGGCCCGTTGGGGGTCTGCAGCGCGTACATCGGCTGCGACGATCCGTCGCTGATCCACGCGACGCGCCGGAGGCGGTCGTCGATCTGCGGCAGCAGCACCAACGTCGCGCCCACGATGGCCACCTCCGCGGCGCGCACGAGTGCCCGAACCCGCACCGACAGGTGGGCGTCTCTCCTCCCGAGCCACACCGAAACCGCCATCGCCGCGGCGATCGACATCGCGCCGAACACCTGGCTGCCGAACACGGTTGGGATCGGGAAGTCCTCGTATGCGTCGATCGTCCACCACGCCGCGACCGACACCGCGAGGAAGCCGCGTGCGAGCCACCACGCGGGTGTGAGCTCGCGGGCGAAGGCCCGAGCCGAGACGGCGAGCGGGTGGGTCCACACGGTTGTCGCAAAGGCCCTGGCCGACGCCCAGAGCGACCCACTCCGGGGCGGGGTCGTCGCGTCGGCGCGCGACGCGCCTGCCGTCCGCGGCGGCAGGCCGGCCGCAGCACGCAGCTCGCTCGCGTAGTCGGCGGGCGATCCCAGCCGAACCCGTAGCGGTGTGCTCTCGTCGAGCTCATCCTCGTCGCGCGTGTCGGCCACCTCGGCGAGATGGTGCGCGAGGTCGTCGAGAAGCTCCGCCCTGTCGGTCTCGGGGAGGTCGGACAGCTCGTCGCGAACCGCCGCGAGGTACGCGTCCACTTCAGGGGTCGTCGTCCGCATCGTCATGCCGCCTGCCTTTCGCGGTCGAGCACACGCCCGACGGCCTCTTCGAACGTGCGCCAGGTCTTCGTCGACTCCTCGAGGAGCGAACGACCGTTCTCGTTGATCGCGTAGTACTTCCGGTGCGGCCCCTCTTCGCTCGGCACGACGTACGAGGTGAGGGCGCCGTTCTGGTAGAGCCGCCGGAGCGTGCCGTACACCGAGGCGTCGCCAACGTCGTCCAGACCCGCCGTTCGCAGCCGGCGCACGACGTCGTAGCCGTAGCCGTCTGCGTCTTGGACGACCGCGAGCACCGCCATGTCCAGCACGCCCCTGAGGAGTTGGCTCGTGTCCATCAACCGCATCTCCCGTCTGTGCACTACTACGCATTGCACAGTAGCACGCACCGCGCATCGCCTGGGTCTCTCTCGGTTTTGGGCGCGCTCATGCCGGGATACCGGCATGAGCGCGCCCAAAATCGGATGTGCGAGGGATCGAGCGGTCAGCGGAGACGAGCAAGTACGCGCATCGAGAGCGCGAGCAGCGGTGGCTGTTGCGCGCCTCGCCCGCGGAGGCCGGCGTCGCCGCGACAATCGCGATCGAGGACCGCTACCTGACCGGCACGCGGCTGCGGCTGCGGCGCGTCGAGTCGGACGGCGTGGTCGTGTTCAAGCTCGCTCAGAAGGTGAGGACGGGCGACGGCTCACCGCACGAGGTGAGCCTCACCAACATCTATCTCGACGCGTCGGAGTACGCGCTGCTCGCCGCGCTTCCCGCGTCGGTGCTCACGAAGACGCGCCGGCGACTGCCGGCCCTGAGCGTCGACGAATTCCACGACGCGCTCGACGGCCTGGTGCTCGCCGAGGTCGAGCTGCGCGAAGGAGAACCGCGCCGCGCGGCACCCGCGTCCGCCGTCGCAGACGTCACCGGCGACGATCGCTTTTCCGGCGGCGCGCTGGCGACAACGACCGCAGCCGACCTTCGCGAGCTCCTCGCTTCGTTCGGTCTCTGACGCGTCAGCGGGTGCGGAACCGGTCGAGGCGGCGGCGGTCGCGCTTCGTCGGCCGGCCTGCCGACGCGTCGCGCACGAACACGCCGAGGCCGTCGTCCTCTGGCGGCGGCGGGCTGCGGTCGACGACGCACTCCGCGGCAATGGGTGCACCGACGCGCTTGTCGATCACGCGCGCGACTTCCAGCACGCGGGGCAGGCCGTGCACCCGAGCCGACACCTCGTCGCCGACCTTGACGGGCGTCGCCGGCTTCGCGGACGTGCCGTTCACCTTCACGTGTCCGGCGCGGCACGCGTCGGTAGCCGCGGTACGCGTCTTGTACAGGCGCACCGCCCACAGCCACAGGTCGACGCGTGTCGTGTCCACCACGCGCATGGTGCCACGATCACGTCGTGGACCCGCGACCCGCCGACGACCGCGTGCAGGCTGCGCACGACGCCGCGGTGGCGGACGGGCAAGACGGCTACATCGACCCCGACAGCGGCCTGTTCGTCTTCACCGCGGCCTACCTCGCCGAGCGCGGATACTGCTGCGCCGAGGACTGCCGCCACTGCCCGTTCTAGACCTCGATACGGTCGAAGTCGTTCGGCACGCGCGTGTCGCCGAGGTCGGCGACGTCGACGTCCTCGCCGAGGTGGGTGAGCACGAACGGCGTGTCGGGGTGGGCGGCCCGCAGCTCGCGGATCGCGTCGCGGTCCATGTGCGTGACGGGAACGGGCGGGGGTTGGTGCGCACCGTTGCACTCGACGACGAGCACGTCGGAAGCCGTCGCGAGCGTCGTCAACCCCGCGCACGGCCTGGTGTCGCCCGAGTAACCGACGACGCGGCCGTCGCGCTCGAACAGGTAGCCGTAGCAGTCGAGGTCGTCGACGTGCTCCACCTCGACGGCCTGAAACCGCAGCGCGCCCGCCTCCTGCCATGCACCCCCACCATGGTCGGCGCGAGGGTCGACCTCGACGAACCGGAGGTTCGCGGTCGCGGCCGCCGCGTCGCGAATATTCGGCACGCCGCCGAGCTCGAGCATGTCGGTCAGGAACTGCTCGACACCGCGGGGCCCGACGACGAAGAGCGGGCGATCGTCACGGTGCAACACGATCTCGAGCAGGAGGAAGGGCCACCCGAACGTGTGGTCGGCGTGGAAGTGGGAGATCACGACCGCGTCGAGCGCCTGCACACCGAGGCCGCACCGGCGCAGGTTCGGCAGCGCGGTCGGCGACGGCTCGACGAGCACCGTGCCGTCGAGGACGAAGCTGTTCCAGTAGCGCCCCGGCGCGCTGAAGTTCCCGGTGCCGAGGAAGTCGAGCGTCGTCAACCGGGCTCCGCGACCACGCGCACCTCGCCGGTGTCAACGTCGTACACCGCGCCCCACACCACGACGCCCTCCGGCAGGTAGCCGCACGAACGGATCGCGTCGACGTCGTGGCATGCGCTGTCGACGACGTTGTCGAACGCGAGGAACGCGACGTCGTGCACACCGGTTCGCGCCGCGACGTCGTCGTCGGTCAACCCCTCCAGGCCGCAGTTGGTGTGGTGGATGACGCCGATCTCGCGAGTCCCCAACAGATGCGTGGACACCACGAGCGACCGGATCGCGTCCTGCGACGCTCGGCCGCCCGCGTTGCGCAGCACGTGCGCGTCGCCGACCTCGAGGCCGAGCGCGCGGAACAAGTCGAGGCGCGCGTCCATGCACGTGAGGATGACGAGGTGGCGCGCGGGTTGCGGCGTACGCGGCGCCACGTGGAAGCCGTCGCGTTGGTACGACGCGTTCGCGGCGAGCACCGCGGGCAGTTGCAGGTCGTCTCGATCCATCAGGGCGTGCAGCGTACGGCCAGGCCATACGCTTCCTGGAATGGGCGAGGTCGCGAGTGCGTATGCGGGGTGCAGGACGAGGATCGGCGAGCTCGTGTCATCGCTCGACGCGGCGCAGCTCGAGGTGCCCGTGCCGACGTGCCCGAAGTGGACGGTGCACGACGTCGTCGCCCACGTGACCGGCGTGGTCGACGACGCGCTCGCTGGCCGCCTCGAGGGCGCGCCGGGCGACCCGTGGACGAGCGCGCAGGTCGAGGCCCGCCGCGGCCGCGCGATCACGGACGTGGTCGCGGAGTGGAACGAGAAGGCGCCCGCCTTCGAGCAGCTGCTCGATGCCATCGGCGCTGCGGGCCCGCAGGCGGTGCTCGACGTCGTGTCGCACGAGCACGACATCCGTTGCGCGGTCGCGCGCCCTGGCGCGCGGGACTCCGACGCAGTGACGATCGGCTTGGGCTTCGTCGGCCCCGGGTTCGTCGGCTCCGCTGCGGCACAAGGTGTCGACGTCCGCGTCGATGTCGCGGACGGCCGTTCGTTCGGCGGCGAGGGCGCGCGGGTAACCCTCGCCGCGGACGCCTTCGAGCTCGTCCGCGCCATGACCGGCCGGCGCAGCGTCGAGCAACTGCGCAAGCTCCCGTGGGCGGGCGCGGGCGACGCCGACGTCGACCGGCTCGTCGCCGCGTTCACGTACGGCCCGTTCCGCCCGGCCGAGCGACCCATCGACGAGTGACCGGCGGCGGCGAGGTCGCGCGCGACCCGCGGCTGCTCGAGCTGCTCGCGAGCCGCACCCCGGCCTTCGAGATCGACGTCCAGTGGCGGAGCGCGCTTCACCTCGCCTGTTACCTCGGCGCCGCCGAGCTGCCTGACGAGCTCGTCATCTCGGTCAGGGTGATCGTGCGCGTCGGGGACGACGTCGTCGTGTGCACGAACGCCGACGGCTTGTCGCACGCGTGGCCAGGCGGTCGCCGTGAGCCCGGCGAGACGCTCGCGGAGACGGCGTGTCGCGAGGTCCACGAGGAGACCGGCTGGGTGCTCGACCCGCAGTCGGTCGAGCCCATCGGCTTCATGCACATGCGCAACACGGGCGAGCGGTTCGGCGGGTCGACGTACCCGTACCCGGACACCTTGCAGCTCGTCGTCGTCGCTCGCGCCACCGAGCGCGCTGCCGACGACTGGACCGACACCGAGGGCTACGAGCTGTCGTCGCGCCTCGTCCCGCTGGCGGACGCGGCCGCGCACGTCAGCGAGACGGAGCCCATGTGCGTGCCGTACCTCGACGTTCTCCGGCTACTTGACGTGCACCCCGGAGATGGCGCGTGAGATGACGAGCTGCTGGATCTGCTCGGTGCCCTCGAAGATGTCGAAGATCTTGGCGTCGCGGTGCCAGCGCTCGACGGGGTACTCGCGGACGTAGCCGTAGCCGCCGAGGATCTGGATCGCCCGCTCGGTGATCCACACGGCCGTGCGGCCCGCCTTGAGCTTCGACATCGAACCCTCGCCGTTCTCGAACGGCTTGCCCGCCTTCGCCATCCACGCGGCGCGCCACACGAGCAGCCGGGCGGCGTCGAGCTCGGTCTTCATGTCGGCGAGCATGAACGCGATCGACTGGTTCTCGATGATCGCCCGGCCGAACTGCTTGCGCTCCTTGGCGTAGGCGAGCGAGTACTCGTAGGCGGCGCGGGCGATGCCGATCGCCTGGGCGCCGACCGACGGGCGCGTCGCCTCGAAGGTCTGCATCGCGGCCTGTCGCTTCCCGCGCGTGCCCTCGCGGGCGCGCGCGAGGCGCTCGTCGAGCTTCTCCTTGCCGCCGAGCACGAGCCGCGCGGGGATGCGCACGTCGTCGAGGAAGACGTCGGCGGTGTGTGAGGCGCGCAGGCCGTGCTTCTTGACCTTCGTGCCCTGGCTGAGGCCCTTGGTGTTCGGCGGGATGATGAAGCCGGCCTGGCCGCGGGAACCG
>DASVEG010000045.1:0-10083 GCA_036380695.1 Acidimicrobiales bacterium | reverse complement strand
AGATGGCCGTCCCCGCAGAGCGGATGTCGGTCGTGCCGGTCGGCGTCGACGAGAAGCGGTTCCGCCCGCTGCCCGACGTGAAGCGCGTCCCCGGCCGGCTCCTCACGACCGCGAGCGGCGACGTTCCCCTCAAGGGCCTGACCTACCTGCTCGAGGCCTTGGCCAAGGTGCGCACGGAGCGGCCCGGCGCCCACCTCGTCGTCATCGGCAAGCTGCGCAACGGGTCGGTGATCCCCGGCGTGATCGAGAAGCTCGGCATCGCGGACGCCGTCGAGTTCGTCAGCGGCGTGAGCGACGAGCGCATCGTCGAGCTGTACGCCGAGTGCGAGCTCGCCTGCGTGCCGTCGTTGTACGAGGGCTTCTCGTTGCCGGCGATCGAAGCGATGGCGTGCGGCGCGACCCTCGTCGCCACCACCGGTGGAGCGCTCCCGGAGGTCGTCGGAACCGACGGCGACACCGCGCGGCTGGTGCCGCCCGCGGACGCCGGCTCGCTGGCCGCGGCCATCGTCGAACTGCTCGACGACCCCGGCGAACGGGCCCGGCTCGCGGAGGGCGGCCGGCAGCGCGTCTTCGAGCGGTTGACGTGGAAGGCGTGCGCGGAGGGCACCGCGCGCGTCTACGAGAAGGCGCTCGCCTGATGCTGACCGTCGACTACGACCGGCTGCGCGTCGCGAGCGGCCAGCGCGTCCTCGATGTCGGCGCCGGCGCGGGCCGGCACGCGTTCGAGGCGCTGCGGCGGGGTGCGCACGTCGCGGCCGTCGACCTCGACGACGCGTCGCTCAAGGACGTGGGCGCCATGGTCGCGGGGTTGTACGACGCGGGCGACCTGTCTCCCGAGACCAGCGGCGCGGTGTGCATCAAGGGCTCCGCGCTCGATCTCCCCTTCCCCGACGCATCGTTCGACCGGGCCATCGCGGCCGAGGTCATGGAGCACATCCCCGACGACGAGGGCGCGATCCGCGAGCTCGCCCGCGTCGTGCGGCCGGGTGGCCGCGTCGCGATCACCGTCCCGCGGTGGTTCCCCGAGCTCGTGAATTGGACGCTGTCGGACAACTACCACGCGCCCGCAGCCGTCGGCGGTCACATCCGCATCTACCGCGAAGGCGTGTTGCGCGATCGGATGGAGGCCGCAGGGTTCGACGTCGTCGACCGGCACCACGCCCACGGGCTGCACTCGCCGTACTGGTGGCTCAAGTGCGCGGTGGGCGTGAACGACGACGAGCACCGGTTGGTGAAGGCGTACCACGCGCTGCTCGTGCGGGAGATGGTCGAGCGGCCCCTCGGGCTCAGGCTCGCGGAGCGTGTCCTCCAGCCGGTGATCGGCAAGTCCCTCGTGCTCTACGGGCAGCGCCGGTGACGCGCCTTCCCGACCTGCCCGGGGTCCTGTCGCCGACACAGGTGCAGGCGACGGCCGATGCCATCGTCGCCTTGCAGCAGCCCAGCGGGAAGATCCCTTGGTTCCCCGGTGGCCACACCGACCCGTGGAACCACGTCGAGTGCGCGATGGCCCTCGTCGTCGCGGGCCGCAGGCAGGAGGCGTGCCGCGCCTACGACTGGTTGGCGTCGACGCAGCACGACGACGGGTCGTGGTTCACCTACTACCTCGACGACGGGATCGAAGACCCCCGGCGCGACACCAACGTGTCGACGTACGTCGCCGCTGGCGCCTGGCACCACTGGCGGGTCACGGGCGACGTCGGGTTCCTCGAAGACGTGTTCCCGATGGTCGAGCGGGCGGTGGGGTTCGCGCTGCGACTGCAGCAGCCGGGCGGAGAGGTGCTGTGGTCGCTCGAGCCCGACGACGGCCGGCCCGCGGACTTCGCACTGCTCACGGGCTCGTCCTCGGTGCTGCTGTCGTTGCGATGCGCGATCGCGGCCGCCGAGGTGGTGGGTGTCGAGCGGCCCGAGTGGTACCTCGCTGCCGTCCGCCTCGCGCAGGCGATCGCGTGGCGCGAGGAGTCGGCGTTCATGGACAAGACCCGCTGGGCGATGGACTGGTACTACCCGGTCCTCGGCGGCGCGGTGATCGGCGCGGCCGGCTCGGCGCGGCTCGACGAGCGGTGGTCACAGTTCGTGCTGCCCGGCTTCGGCGTGCGCTGCGTGTCGACGAACGAATGGGTGACCGCGGCGGAGACGGCCGAGTGCGTGCTCGCCCTCGACGCGGTCGGCCGGGTCGACGAGGCGCGGCGCCTGCTCACGTGGGTGCAGTACCTGCGTGAGCCGGACGGGTCGTACTGGACGGGCTGCGTGCACCCCGAGGAGATCCACTTCCCCGGCGGCGAGCGCTCGACCTACACCGCCGCGGCGATGATCCTCGCGTGGGACGCGCTCTCCGGTGCCACCCGCGCCGCCGGCATGTTCCGCGGCGACGGGCTCCCCCTCGTCGCCGTCGACGAGCCGTCGTTCGACTTCGACCCCGACTGAGGGGTCGTTCGGTCGGCGCTGGGTCAGCGCTTGGTGAGGACGCGAAGGCTGCCGCAGCTCGCGGCCTTGTCCTCGACGAACTCGCCCGACTCGACCGCGTGGCAGAACAGCTCGTACGGCGGGCGGCCACCGTCCGCGGGGTCGGGGAAGACGTCGTGGATGGCGAGCGTGCCGCCGGCGACGAGCTTGGGCGTCCACCCGCGGTAGTCCGCCCACGCCGGCTCCGACCCGTGGCCGCCGTCGACGAAGAGGAACGCGAGCGGCGTCTGCCAGTGGCGGGCGACGGTGGGGGAGTCGCCGAGCACGGCGACGACGACGTCCTCGACGCCGGCGGCCTCCATCGTCCGGCGGAAGGTGGGAAGCGTGTCGAACCGGTCGGTGCGTTCGTCGACCAGCGTCGGGTCGTGGTGCTCCCACCCCGCCTGGTTCTCCTCGCTGCCGCGATGGTGGTCGACGGCGTAGAGGATCGTGCGTGCGGCGCGCGCCGCAGCACCGAGGTAGATCGCCGACTTGCCGCAGTAGGTGCCCACCTCGAGCAGCGGGAGGCCCGCGTGTGCGGGACGCGCCGCGGCTGCGAGGGCGGCGTCGTGCAGCGCGAGCCCTTCGTCGTCTGGCATGAACCCTTTGGCGGCGCGGGCCGCGGCGAGCAGGTCGGGCGGGATCGCCACGTCAGTAGCCGACCGCGCCGTCGACCATCTCGCGGATGAGGTCGGCGTGGCCGTTGTGGCGCGCGTACTCCTCGATCATGTGGAGGTAGATCCACCGCAAGGAGACGTCGGTGCCGCGCCGGTTGCCCACGTGGTCGAGGTCGTGGCGCGCCGCGTTGGCGCGCGACGTCTCGCACTCCCGTTGCCAGATGCCGAGGTCGGTCTCCCAGTCGGCGTCGGTCGCGCCCTCGAAGTGCGCGTCGTGCGCGCCGTCGAGGTAGAGGTGGGGGGTCTCGGGCGCGGCGAGCAGCGTGCGGGTGAACCAGCTCCGCTCGACCTCGGCCATGTGGCGCACGAGCCCGTGCAACGACAGCGACGACGACGGGACGGGTCGCGCCTTGCGCTTCGCGTCGTCGAGCCCGTGGCACTTCCGGTGCAGGGTGGCGCGATGCCACTCGAGCCACGCGTCGACGAGCTCGCGCTCGGTGCCGACCTTCGGCGTGTCCGCGCGGGCGGGGGCGTTCAGCGAGCCGGCCATCCCCGAATTCTTGTCCGACCGGCTCGATACGGTCCCCATGTGCCCGTTCACGACACGTCGACTACCATCGACCGTTCGACAAAACACCCACCTGCCCCTTCGGGGGCCCCGGCGCACCGGCGTCGGGTCCACAGGGAGGAAACGCAGTACTGATGCGACCGTATGAAGTCGTCGTGATCGTCGACGCCAGCCTGGAGGACGAAGCCATCCGGGCGACGATCGACCGGGCTACCGAGCTCGTCCGGTCACGAGGCGGCAACCCCAACCGGGTCGACCGGTGGGGCAAGCGCCGCTTCGCCTATGAGCTGAAGCATCGGTGGGAGGGCTACTACGCCCTCCTCGACGTCACCGCGGAGCCCGAGGTGATGGCCGAGCTCGACCGGATGCTCTCCCTCGCGGACGAGGTGATCCGCCACAAGATCATGCGCCTCCCCGAAGGCGTGGCCGGGCGGGCCTCCCGCCCCGCCGCTGCCGCCTCGGCGGAAGCGGATACGACGGCGTCCTGAGATACGTGGAGCGTTCGAGATGAGCAACGGAAACAGCGTCACCCTGGTCGGCAACCTCACCCGCGATCCCGAGCTGCGGTTCACGCCCAGCGGGGCAGCGAATGCCACCTTCGGCCTCGCGGTGAACCGGCGGTGGCAGAACCGCCAGACCAACGAGTGGGAAGAAGCGACGTCGTTCTTCAACGTCGTGTGCTGGCGCGAGCTGGCCGACAACGCCGCCGAGTCGCTGACCAAGGGCATGCGTGTCCTCGTCACCGGGCGCCTCGAGCAGCGCAGCTGGGAGACCGACCAGGGCGAGAAGCGCTCGGTCGTCGAGGTCGTCGCCGACGAGATCGGGCCTTCGCTGCGATGGGCGACCGCCAAGGTCGAGAAGACCGACCGCCGCTCGCCCGACCAGGGTGGCGGCGGCCAGGCTGGCGGCGGCGCGAGCCGCAACGTTCCGAATGAGCCGTATCCCGACGAGGAGCCCTTCTAATGCCCCCCAAGACCGATCGCGATCGCGACCGCTCGTCCTCGCGGCGCTCGTCGAAGGACGCGCCGCGCAAGGTCAAGAAGAAGGTCTGCATCTTCTGTGCCGAGAAGATCGCCTGGGTCGACTACAAGGACGTCAACCTGCTCCGCCGGTTCATGAGCGAGCGCGGCAAGATCCGCGCCCGCCGGGTCACCGGCAACTGCCAGCAGCACCAGCGCGACGTCGCCGTGGCCATCAAGACGGCTCGTGAGATCGCGTTGCTGCCGTACACGCAGCGGACGATGACCGAGCGGGGCGCTCGTGGCGGCGGCCGCGGTGGCCCTGGTGGTGGCCGCGGTTCGCGTGAAGACCGCGACCTCGTGCTCGACTCCGAGCCGCGCGAGGCGCCCGAGGTCGAGATCGATCTCGGCGCGGACGACCTCGGCGGGGGTGCTGGCACCGACGACGCCGCTGCCACCAACGGTGCTGGCGCCGATGCGGGCGACGGGGGCGACGGGGGCGGCACGGACGGGGCCGAGGCATGAGGGTCGTCCTGCGTGCCGACGTCGAGAACGTCGGCAAGAAGGGCGACATCCTCGAGGTCGCCGACGGCTTCGCCCGCAACTTCCTGCTTCCGAAGGGGCACGCGATCAAGGCCACCGACGGCATCGTCGCCCAGGCCGCCGCCATGCGGCGGTCGCGCGACCTGCGCGATGCGAAGGATCGTGAGTCCGCGGAGACGATCGCGAGGCGGCTCGTGCCGCAGGTCATCAAGGTGAAGGCGCGCGCCGGCAACGAGGGCCGCCTGTTCGGTTCGGTCACGGCGGGCGACGTCGCTCAAGCCGTCGAGGAGCAGACCGGCGTCGCCATCGACCGCCGCAAGCTGCGGCTCGAGGAGGCCATCCGCTCGCTGGGCACCCACGAGATCCCGGTGAAGCTTCACGCCGACGTCGAGTTCCGCATCACCGTCGAGGTCGAGAAGCAGTAGCCAGGGCGCAAGCCCGGTCGTGACGAGAGCCCGCCCGCCGGTAACGGCGAGGCGGGCTCCTTCTCGTTCTGGGACGGTGTGCGCGCTGGCGCTGCCGCCCGCCCCCTCGGGCCTCTTTGCTTTTGTGCACGAAGTGGGGCGTGAGCCCACTTCGTGCACAAAAGCACGCGCTGCCCGCCGCTGCCGCCGGCCGCCCGCCGCGCGCCCCGCCGAGCTGGCCATGGTCAGCGGAGGCAACGATGGGTATCATCGAACACGTGTTCGAACAGTGGCCGACCACGGACGTGGCTGTGGAGAACGTCGTCGTCGTGCTCCACAGGCTGTGCGGCGCGGTCCCCAAGGAAATCCCGAACTTGTTCCCCTCGTTACCCCCAGTCCACTTGCGGTTCGATCGGTAGCCACATGGTCCAGTCGCTCGAGGACGCTCGTCGCCGCACCACGCGGGCGGGCGTGACACGTGTCCCTCCCCACAACCTGCAGGCCGAGGAGTCGTTGCTCGGAGCGATGCTCCTGTCGCGCGACGCCATTGCAGCGGCGCTGGAGGTGTGCAGCGCGGACGACTTCTACAAGCCCGCGCACGGCCACATCTACGACGCCATCGGCGCGCTCTACTCCCACGGCGAGCCGGCCGACCCCGTCACGGTGGCCGACGAGCTGCGCCGGGCCGACCTGCTCGAGGCGATCGGCGGGCCGGCGCTGCTCACCGACCTCGTGGCGTCGACCCCGTTCACCGGCAACGCGGGGCACTACGCACACATCGTCGAGGAGTTCGCCCTCTTGCGCCGGCTGATCGGCGTCGGCGCCGAGATCAGCGAGCTCGGCTACACCGTTCCAGACGACGTCGCCGCCGCGGTCGACCAGGCCGAGGCGATGGTGTTCGACATCGCGCAGCGCCGGGTGACCGACTCGGTGTCCGACCTGAAGGGCCTGCTCGGCAACACGCTCGACCGCCTGGCCATGCTGTACGAGCGGGGAGAGGCGATCACCGGCACGCCGACGGGGTACCTCGACCTCGACGAGCGGCTGTCCGGGCTGCAGCCTTCCGCGCTCAACATCGTCGGAGCCCGCCCCGGCTGCGGCAAGACGTCGTTCGCCCTCGGCATGGCCGCGCACGCTGCGGTGGAGAAGCGCCTGCCGGTGCTGTTCTTCTCCCTCGAGATGAGCCACGACGAGATCACCCAGCGGTTGCTGTCGGCCGAGGCGAGCGTCGAGGCGACCAAGCTGCGCAACGGCAAGCTCAACGACAACGACTGGAAGAAGATCAGCCACGCCATCGGCCGTCTCAGCGAGGCCCCGTTGTGGATCGACGACAACCCGAGCATCACCGTGATGGAGATGCGGGCGAAGGCCCGCCGCCTCAAGAGCCGGCTCGGCGGCCTCAGCCTGATCGTCGTCGACTACCTCCAGCTGATGAGCGGCAGGCGCAGCGCGGAGAACCGTCAGGTCGAGGTGTCGGAGATCAGCCGCGGCCTCAAGATCCTCGCCCGCGAGCTCGAGGTGCCGGTCGTGGCGTTGTCGCAGCTCTCGAGAAGCCTCGAGATGCGGGCCGACAAGCGCCCGATGCTGGCCGACCTGCGGGAGTCGGGCTCGCTCGAGCAGGACGCGGACGTCGTGATGTTCCTGTACCGCGACGAGCTGTACAACCCCGAGAGCCAAGACCGAGGTATCGCCGAGGTCATCGTCGCCAAGCACCGCTCCGGCCCGACGGGCACCGAACGCCTCGCGTTCCTCGACCGCTTCACCCGCTTCGCCAACATGGCCAGGGTGTAGCGCCGGCCGTTACCGGGCGGCTTCGATCGCGCGGGCGATCTGCTTGAGGTGCGGGCGCTCGTGTGTGGCGAGCCACTCGGCGTAGAAGTGCACCGTCCGCTCGCGGGGCTTGCCGGCGACGGTGACCGTCGCGGCGCGCGACCACCCGTCCGGCGGCAAGGCTTCGAGCAACGCGAGCAGTCCGGCCCGCTGGGCGTCGAAGGCGCGGAAGGACACGGCGAACTCGAGGTTCGGGTAGTCGGTCTGCTTGATCCACGTCGTCGGGTTGACCGCCTTCAGCGTGGGATGGTCGTCGGCGACCATCGCCTCGATGCACCGGCCCCACATGTCGGAGCACGACCGGAGGTGCGCGAGCACATCGTTCGCCGACCACTCGTCGGGAGCGGGCCGAGCACGCAGCCGCGCCGGTGCGACGCCGGCCGCCACCCCGGCGATCTGCCGCGGCCCGTCGGCGAGGCGGGCGAGGATGTCGTCGGTCGTCAACGGCTTGGCGGCCACGCCCGAAGTTTGGCCGCGTCCGGGCGCCGCGGAGCGCAAGATGTGCCGATGCCTGCTGCGCCGATGCCGTCGCCCGAGGTCGACGTCGACGTCGCGCTGGTGCGGCGGCTGCTGGCCGACCAGTTCCCCGACCTCGCCGGCCTGCCGATCGCCGTCGTCGCCGAGGGATGGGACAACTCGGTGTTCCGGCTCGGCGACGACCTGTGCGTGCGGCTCCCCCGGCGGACCATCGCCGTTGGGCTCGCGGAGGTCGAACAACGGTGGCTGCCGGCGATCGCCCCCGCGCTCCCGCTGCCGGTGCCCGCACCGGTCGGGGTCGGCCAGCCGGCGCACGGTTACCCGTGGACGTGGTCGGTGTGCCCGTGGTTGCCTGGCGACATCGCGGCCACCGCGACGCTGGCCGACGAGCGGGAGGCCGCCCGCCAACTTGCCGAGTTCCTGACCGCGCTGCACCGGACCTCGCCGCCCGACGCGCCGCGCAACGTGGCCCGCGGCGTGCCCCTCGCCGTCCGCACGCCGCTCTTACACGGCGCGCTCGACCGGCTGGCCGACGACCCCGTCACCAAGGTGGACCGCGACCGTGTCGTCGCCCTGTGGGACGAGCTCGTGGCGGCGCCGCCGTGGGCGCACGCGCCCGTGTGGGTGCACGGCGACCTCCACCCGGCGAACATGCTCGTCGACGGGGCAGGGCGCATCGCCGCGGTGATCGACTTCGGCGAGTTGTCGGCCGGCGATCCCGCGACCGACCTGGTGATCGCGTGGATGCTGTTCGGCGCGCACGGCCGCGCCGAGATGCGGGCGAACTACCGGCAGGACGACGACGACACGTGGGTCCGCGGTCGCGCCTGGGCGCTCGCCCTCGGCGTCGCCTTCCTCGCCGCATCCGCGGACCACCCGATCATCAACGGCATCGGCGCACGCGCGCTCGCGCAGGCGCTCGACGGCGGGACCACGCGCCGGTAGCACCGCCCCCGTACCCTTGGCTGCGGTGCAGCACGGCGGGCAGGGCGGGCGGAGACGGGGCGTGATCGCGGTTGCGGTCGTGCTCGCCGCGGTCGCCGTCGGGGTCGCGGGCAAGGCCGCGCTCGACGGGCCGCGCCCCGCCGCCGTCGAAGGTGCGTCCGTCGACGACGGCGCCGGCGAGCCCGGTGTCAGCCCGCCGACGACGGGCCGGCCGTCGGACGCAGGCACCTGGTCGCCGAGCAGCGGCGTCGGTGCCCCCTACGGGGCGACGGTCGACGGCATCCTGACGTTCCGGGGCAACCCGACGCGCACGTGGTACGGCTCCGGCCCGATCGCCGGGAAGCCTTCGAAGGACTGGCGCTTCCCCGCGGCCGGCAAGCTGTGCTCGCTGTCGTCCGACCCGAAGGGCACGCGTGAGTGGTGCGGCACGGGATGGACGGGCCAACCCGCGGTGTTCGAGCGCGGCGGCCGCACCTGGCTCGTCGTCGGCGCGTACGACCGGGCCGTCCACTTCCTCGACGCCGCGACCGGCGAGCGGCTGCTCCCCGACTTCCCGACCGGCGACCTCATCAAGGGGTCGGTCACCGTCGACCCCGACGGCTACCCGCTCGTCTACGTCGGCAGCCGCGACGGCAACTACCGCGTGCTCTCGATCGACGGGTCGTCGGCCAAGGAGCTGTGGCGGCTGCGGGCGGGTGACGTCCGGCCCGTCCTCTGGAACGACGACTGGGACGGGAGCGGCCTCGTCCTCCGCGACCACCTGCTCGTCGGCGGCGAGAACAGCCACCTCCACGCCGTGAAGCTCGGCCGCGCGTACGACGCCGCGGGCGCGGTGACCGTGTCGCCCCGGCTGGTGTGGCACGCGCCCGGTTGGGACGACGAGCTCCTGCGAGACCTCGGCGACCGCAACGTCTCCTTCGAGGGGTCGGTCGCGGTGAGCGGCGACACGCTGTACGCGGCGAACTCCGGCGGCCTCGTCCAGGGCTGGGACATCGGTGGCCTCGAACGGGGCGTCGCGCCGACGCGGACGTTCCGGTTCTGGAGCGGGGACGACACCGACGCCAGCGTCGTCGTCGACGACGAGGGGATGCTGTACGTCGCGTCCGAATGGGAGCGACAGCTCCCGAGGGGCGAGTCGGTTGGCCAGGTCGTGAAGCTCGACCCCCGCCGCTCCGACCCCGTCGTGTGGTCGTTCGCCGACCGCACGCCGCGGAAGGGCAAGACCGAGAAGACGGCTGGCGTGTGGGCGACGCCGGCGATCGACCGCGACGTCGTCTACGTCGCGACCGACGGCGGCC
>DASVEG010000044.1:0-7217 GCA_036380695.1 Acidimicrobiales bacterium | reverse complement strand
GCAAGGGCGTGGGCGGCCTGCTGTTGAGCGCGCTGCTGGCGAAGGCGCGCGAGGAAGGCTTCGAGAACGTCGGGCTCAACGTGCCCAGAGCGAACCTCCCCGCGGTGTCACTGTTCCGGCGCCACGGCTTCGAGGTCGTTCGCGAAGGCGACGGCGTGCTCACCATGCAGTTGCGCCTCACCCAGGCGTGAGCTTCGAGCGGACGCACGCCGCGCTCGAACGCGGGCGCGCCGACGGCTACCACCCGGGCGCGCAGCTCGAGGTGAGCGTGGGTGGCGAGCGCGTCGCAAGCATCGCGATCGGCGAAGCGCGACCCGGCGTCGCGATGACCACCGACACCTTGGTGCCTTGGTTCTCGTGCACGAAGGCGGTCACCGCGGCCGCCGTCGCGCAGCAGTGGGAACGCGGAGCGATAGGGCTCGACGACGCGGTCGCCGAGCACGTCCCCGAGTTCGCGGCGAACGGCAAGGAGGGCGTGACGGTTCGTCACGTGCTCACCCACACCGGAGGGTTCCGCCACGCCGGGCAGGGGTTGTGGCGCGAGGGGTGGGAAACAGCCGTCGCCGCGGTGTGCGCGGCGCAGCTCGAGGAGGGTTGGGTGCCCGGCGAGCGCGCCGGCTACCACGACGTGAGCGGCTTCCTCGTGCTTGGCGAGGTGGTGCGACGCGTCACCGGGCGGCCGTTCGACGCGTACGTCGCCGAGGAGATCCTCGAGCCGCTCGACATGGCCGACTCGTGGCTCGCGCTCACGCCGGAGCGCTTCGCGGCCTACGGGTCGCGCATGGGCGTGATGTACGACACCAAGGCGAAGGCGTCGCCGCGCGTGCTGCCCGGCTACGAAGACGGCTCGGCGTTCCTCCACCCGCATCCCAGCGGCAGCGGCGTCGGCCCGATGCGCGACCTCGCCCGGTTCTACGAGATGCTCCTCGGCGGTGGCGAGCTCGACGGCCAACGCGTGCTCTCCCCGCAGACGGTCGAGGCCATGACGGCACGCCACCGCACGTCGCTCGTCGACGAGACCTTCGGCACGATCATCGACTGGGGCCTCGGGCTGCTCGTCAACTCGTTCCACTACCGCGATCGCGCCACGCCCTACGGGTTCGGCCGCCATGCGTCGCGCCGCGCTGCCGGCCACGGCGGGCGCCAGTCGTCGCTCGCGTTCTTCGACCCCGAGCACGCCGTCGCCGTCGCCGTGTGCTGCAACGGGATGCCGGGCGAGCCGGGCAACCACCGTCGCACCCAGCCCATCCTCAACGCGATCTACGAAGACCTCGGCCTCGCCGAGTGACGCTCGGAGAACTCAGCCGGCGAGAAGGTCGCGCAGCGGCGTGAAGTAGCGCGAGTGCGTCTTCTGCAGCGCTTCCCGGCTCTCGGCGCCGAGCACGACCACTTCGACGTCGTCGGGAATGCGCTTCTCGACTTCGAACCGCTCATCGAGGGCGCGGTCTTCCGACTCGAACTCTTCCTCCGAGAGGAGGACGCCCTTGGAGCGGTCGTAGACGAGAAGGAAGTAGCGCACCTGTCAGGAAGACCTTACCTGTTGCCTCGGCGGTCGGGACCGTCCGCTGAAGCATCACCGGACGCTTGGAGTTCCGCCTCGGCGTGTGCGATGAGTGGTGCTAGCGCCCCTCTCTGAGCCTCGATCAGCGCTGCATCGTCCACCCGGACGGGTCGCATCCCGGCGCGTGTAGCGACGTCACCGAGGAGCGCGCGAACCGCGTCTGCGGCAACCGTCCCACGTTCGTGGGCATCAATGAGTTCGGAAATGTGTCGTGCCAAGGTCACCAACTCGGCATTTCGCACTGGAGGGTCGATGGTCCAGAGGCCATAGGGATCGTCGGGATCCTCGCCGTACCTGATCCCGCGACCCACGCGGTCGGCGATCGCCTCCATCCGTTGGGCCCACCCGTTCTGGAGCCCGGTCCGCACCTGGATCTCGACGTTGCACCCGTCCACCCGCGGGATGACATGCACGGCGCGACAGCCGAAGGTCGGACTGACGCGACGGTCCACCACACGCGCTTCCGAAAACTCATCGACGAGACGTGCAACAACGGCGTCCTGCTCCTCCCGAGTCATCCCACACACGACGCGTGCTCCGGCGATGTCTTGGACTGCAGTAAGTCGGATGGTCGACTGTCGGCGCAGCTTGTCGATGAGCGTCCCGCGGGTCTTCAAGCGTGTAGTCGGAGCGAGCCCGAGACCCTTCAGCCGTGTCGCGACCTCCGTCATGGCGGGGGCGTGGGCGCGGAGCAGTTGCTCCAGCAGCGCCAAGTCCTCGGGGCGCGCCGGCTCCGACTTCCGAAGGCGCTCGCCGAGCTTGTCGATCTGGGTTCGCGAGAGCGGCAGGCCCACGGGGCGAGCCTAAGGGCGACCTCGGACACCTCACCCGATGAATCGCGCCAACCACCCGTAGACTGGACCCCTCGTGGCTGACCGTCGCACCTATTGGGTCGAGACCCTCGGGTGCCCGAAGAACCAAGTGGACTCCGACAAGCTCGTTGGCACCCTCGTGGCCGACGGGCTCGTCGCCGCGTCCGCGCCCGACGAGGCCGACCTCGTCGTCGTCAACACGTGCGCGTTCATCGAGGCGGCGCGCCAGGAGTCGATCGACACCATCCTGAGCCTCGCCGACGGGCGACGCGAGGGCGCGCGCCTCGTCGTGACCGGTTGCATGGCCGAGCGCTACGGCGACGAGCTCGCCGAGGCGTTGCCCGAGGTCGACGCGGTGTCCGGCTTCGGCGTCCCGGTGTCCCTGGGTGCCACCCGTCGCGTCCCCGAGCTCGACCTGCTGAACCTGCCCAGACCGAAGGCGACTGCCCCGTGGGCGTACGTCAAGATCGCCGAGGGCTGCGACCGCAAGTGCGGCTTCTGCGCGATCCCGAGCTTCCGCGGCAAGCAGCGCTCGCGATCGGTCGACGAGATCCTCCGAGAGGTCGAGGAGCTCGACGCCAGAGAGATCGTGCTCGTCGCGCAGGATCTCGCGTCCTACGGCAAGGACGTCGAAGGCATGGGCGCCGGCTCGATCGTGCCGCTCGTCGAAGCGGTCGCGTCACGGGTGCCACGCACGCGCCTGCTGTACCTCTACCCGTCCGACCTGAGCGACGAGTTGATCGACGTGGTTGGCTCGGCCACCAACGTCCCGTACTACGACCTCTCGCTCCAACACGTCTCGAAGACGCTGCTGCGGCGCATGCGTCGCTGGGGCGACGGCGACCGGTTCCTGCGCCGCATCGAGCAGATTCGCGAACGGTTCCCCGACGCCGCCTTCCGTTCGAACTTCATCGTCGGCTACCCCGGCGAGACGGAGGAGGATCACGATCAGTTGCTGCGCTTCGTCGAGGACGCGCAGCTCGACTGGGTCGGGTTCTTCGCGTACTCGCCCGAGGAAGGCACCTACGCAGTTGGCCTCGACGGCGAGGTCGACGAAGCCCTCGTGAAGGAACGGCTCCGCGAGCTGGGCGAGCGCCAGGACGAGATCACGTCGTCGCGCCGGCAGCAGCTCGTCGGGCGCGAGGTCGAGGTGCTGGTCGATCGTCCTGGCGTCGGGCGGACGCATCGCGAGGCGCCGGAGATCGACGGCGTTGTGCACGTGCCCGAGTCGCTCGAGGTGGGAGAGTTCCACACGGTGACCGTGTCGGCTGCGTACAGCTACGACATCGAGGCAGGCTGACGGTGTCGACCGCGTCGTCGTTCGGTCCGAGCGCGTTGGCCACGCCGGCGAACGCGCTGACGTTCGCCCGCCTGTTGCTGACGCCGGTCTGGCTCGCCGTCGTGGTCGACCAGGGTCCGTCGTGGCCGGCGTTCCTCCTCGGGTTCGTGCTGGCGTCCACCGACGGCTTCGACGGATGGCTCGCCCGCAAGCAGGGGACGACGCGGTCCGGCGCGTTCCTCGACCCGCTGGCCGACAAGTTCCTCGTCGTCGGCGGCCTGTGGGCGCTCGCGGTGCAGGGCGCGTTCTGGTGGTTGCCCGTCGCGCTCATCACCGGACGCGAGGCCATCATCAGCGCGTACCGGAGTTGGGCAGGACGGCGTGGCATCTCCATCCCGGCGCGGTGGTGGGCGAAGGTGAAGACCGTGGTGCAAGAGGTGGCGATGGGCGTCGCCCTGCTGCCCCTCACCGACGGCCAGGAGATCGTCCGCAACGGCGTGCTCTGGATCGCCGTCGCCCTCACGCTCGTGACGGGTGCGCAGTACCTGCTCGACGGCCGCAAGGCAGCGGTGGCCGCGGAGCACGCCCGTGCGTTGTGAGGTCGTCGCGGTCGGGACCGAACTGCTCCTCGGCCAGATCGTCGACACCAACTCGTCGTGGCTGGGGGAGCGGCTCGCGCTCGCGGGCATCGACTGCCACCACCAGTCGAAGGTCGGAGACAACCTCGACCGCATCGTGAACGTGCTGCGCGGCGCGCTGGCACGAAGCGACGCCGTGATCGTGTGCGGCGGGCTCGGCCCGACCCAGGACGACATCACACGCGAGGCGATCGCGCGCGTGATGAACGCGGGCATGCGGCGCGACGACGCCATCGCCGCGCGCATTCGCGAGATGTTCTCGTCGAGGGGCCGCGAGATGCCGGAGAACAACCTGCGGCAGGCGGACGTCCCCCAGGGCGCGTCGGTCATCGAACAGGTGAGGGGCACCGCGCCAGGGCTCATCTGCCCGGTCGGGCACAAGGTCGTCTACGCGGTCCCCGGCGTGCCGCACGAGCTGACCGAGATGGTCGAGCGAGCGGTGATCCCCGACCTCCAGGCGAGGGCGGGAACCACGGCGACGATCCTCTCTCGGACGCTCCGCACCTGGGGCCTGGCCGAGTCGGCCGTTGCCGAGAAGCTCGCGCCGCGGTTGGAGGCGCTCGACGGCGACGAGCACGGCCCGACGATCGCGTTCCTCGCGAGCGGCATCGAGGGGATCAAGGTCCGTATCACCGCGAAGGCGCCAGACGCGGAGTCGGCGCGGGACATCCTCGCGGCCGAGGAGGCACAGGTGCGTGCGCTGCTCGGCGACATCGTGTTCGGAGTCGACGCGGAGACGATGGAGGACGCGGTCGGCCACCTGCTGCGGGCCGGTGGGCTCACGCTCTCGGTCGCGGAGTCGCTCACGGGTGGGCTCGTCGGGTCGCGGCTCACGAACGTCGTCGGCGCGAGCGAGTGGTTCAGGGGCTGCGTCGTGTCGTACGCGAGCGAGGTGAAGTTCGACCTGCTCGGCGTCCCGGAGGGTCCCGTCGTGAGCGAAGACGCCGCGAAGGCGATGGCCGTCGGGGTGCGCAAGGTGCTCGGTGCCGACGTCGGCATCGCCGTCACCGGTGTCGCCGGGCCGGCCGAGCAGGACGGGCAGCCCGCCGGCACCGTGTTCTTCGGGATCGCCCTTCCCGGCGACGACCAGGGCGAGGCGCGCCACGCCCGATTGCCAGGGGACCGCGAGCGCGTCAGGCAGTACGCGACGATCTCGCTGCTCGACCTGCTGCGCCACCGCCTGCTCGCGACCGGCTGACGTCGCGTGCGCCTGTTCGTGGCCGTGTGGCCTACGGACGAGGTGGTGCGGGCCGTCGTCGCCGTCGCCTCCGAGCTGCGGGCGCGCGCGGACGCCGAGGGGTCGGGGGCGGGCGTGCGGTGGACGAGGCCCGACCAGTGGCACGTCACGATGCGGTTCCTCGGGTCGGTGCACGACGACGAGGTCGACTCGCTGCGCGCGAGCCTCGCCGCCGTCGCGGCTCGGTCGGCCGGTGGGGCCGTGATCGAGGCGGTGCTGGAGGACGCGACGAGCGCGTTCTGCCGGTCGGTGCTCGTCGTGCCCGTCGCCGGCCTGGGGGAGCTCGCTGCCGCCGTCGTGGCCGCCACCGCGGGCTTCGGAGAGGCGCCGGAGGAGCGGCCGTTCTCCGGTCACCTGACACTCGCCCGTGCGAGGCCACGCGACCGGCGAGGGCGTGGAGTGCGGGCGTGCACGGGCGCACCGGTGCCGGCGATGCGGTGGACGGTGGGGGAGCTGACGCTCGTCCGGAGCGTCACCTCGGCGGCGGGGGCGACCCACGAGATCGTCGGGCGGTGGCCGCTCGGGTCGTGAGCGCCGGCCCGAGTCTGATTGGGCCGACCATCCACGCACGAACAGGTGTTCTGAAACTACGCTCATGTGAGTTGTCTCACCCCCGCCGTATGGTGCGTACCGAGCCGAGCACGACGTAGTCGAACGAACGATGAAAGAGAGAGACACCGTGGAACGTGACAAGGCGCTCGAGATGGCGTTGGGCCAGATCGACAAGCAGTTCGGCAAGGGATCCGTCATGCGGATGGGCGACAAGTCGATCGCCCCGATGCAGGCGGTGTCCACGGGCGCCATGGCGCTCGACATCGCCCTTGGCATCGGTGGGCTCCCTCGCGGTCGTGTCGTCGAGGTCTACGGCCCCGAGTCGTCCGGCAAGTCGACGCTCGCGATGCACGTCGTCGCCGAGGCCCAGCGCAACGGCGGCATCTGCGCGTACATCGACGCGGAGCATGCGATGGACCCTGCGTACGCCAAGGCGATAGGGGTCGACATCGACAACCTGCTGATCTCCCAGCCCGACACGGGCGAGCAGGCGCTCGAGATCACCGACATGCTCGTGCGTTCCGGCGCGCTCGACGTCGTCGTGATCGACTCCGTCGCCGCGCTGACGCCCCGAGCGGAGATCGAGGGCGAGATGGGCGACTCGCACATGGGGCTGCAGGCGCGGCTCATGTCGCAGGCGCTTCGCAAGCTGACCGCGAACCTGAACCGCACGCACACGATCGCCCTGTTCATCAACCAGCTGCGAGAGAAGATCGGCGTGATGTTCGGCTCGCCGGAGACGACGACGGGCGGGCGGGCGCTGAAGTTCTACTCGTCGGTCCGCCTCGACATCCGTCGCATCGAGTCCATCAAGGACGGCGCCGAGGTCGTGGGCAACCGCACCCGGGTGAAGGTCGTGAAGAACAAGGTCGCGCCGCCGTTCAAGCAGGCCGAGTTCGACATCGCCTTCGGCCGGGGCATCAGCCGTGAGGGCTCGCTGCTCGACATCGGTGTCGACAACGACATCGTGAAGAAGTCAGGGGCCTGGTACACCTACGAGGGCGAGCAGCTCGGTCAGGGCCGGGAGAACGCGAAGTCGTTCCTCACCGACAACCCGGAGATCATGGTCGAGATCTCCGAGCGGATCCGCAAGCAGGCCGGCCTCGACGGCGGCAACGAGGTCGCCGACGCGTTCACC
>DASVEG010000043.1:0-21147 GCA_036380695.1 Acidimicrobiales bacterium | reverse complement strand
TGCTCGTCGCGTTGCCGGCTGCCGTCGAAGGACTGCGCGGATGGAGGCGGGCGAGCGGCAGGGAGCGCGCGACCCGCCTCGCCGCGGTCGCCTCGCCGCTCGCCGGCATGCTCTCGTACCTCACGTGGTCGCTCGTCGAGTACGGCGACTTCCTCCGCCCGTTCACGGTGCAGCAGGCCTTCGACCGGCGCGGCGGTTTCGAGAACCCGCTCGTGCGCCTCGTCGAGGCCGGGCGCCAACTCGCTGGCGGCGCAGAGCTCGGCTCCGGCCTGCACCTGCCGTGGGCGATCGGGTTCCTGTTCCTGCTCGTCGTGCTCTTCCGGAGGTGGCCCGTTTCGTACGGCCTGTTCGCCGCCGCCATCCTCGTGACCGCGTTGTCGGCCGAGAACCTCGACTCACTCGAGCGGTACGGGCTGTCCGCGTTCCCGCTCGTGCTCGCGCTCGCGGAGGTGGTCCGAAGGCCGTGGCTGGAGAAGGCCACCCTTGCGCTGTGTGGCGCGGGGTTGACCGTGTACGCGACCCTCGCGTTCCTCGGCGCGTACGTCCCCTGACACCCGCCCCGCCGCCCTCGAAGGAGACCTGTTGACCGACGACACCGCCGCCGCTCCCTCGGTCGTGATCATCGGCGCGGGGCCGGCCGGGCTCACGGCCGCCTACGAGCTGGCGAAGCGGGGCGTGGCGTCGACGGTGCTCGAGGCCGACTCCGTCGTCGGCGGGATCAGCCGCACCGCGGAGCGCGACGGCTGGCGGTTCGACATCGGCGGGCACCGGTTCTTCACCAAGGTTCGAGCCGTCGAGAACCTGTGGCACGAGATCCTCCCCGACGAGGACTTCCTCCTCCGCCCCCGCATGAGCCGCATCTATTACAAGGGCGCGTACTTCGACTACCCGCTGAAGGCCGCCAACGCGTTGAAGGGGCTCGGCGTCGTCGAGGCGGTGCTCTGCGTGCTGTCGTACGTGTGGGCGCGCATCCGCCCACCGCGAGACCAGACGACGTTCGAGGGGTGGGTCACCGCTCGCTTCGGGTCGCGCCTCTACCGCATCTTCTTCAAGACCTACACGGAGAAGGTCTGGGGCGTGCCCGCGACGGAGATCAAGGCCGACTGGGCCGCGCAACGCATCAAGAACCTGTCGCTGTTGAAGGCGATCGTCAACGCCCTCCTGCCCCGTCGCAACCAGAAGGACATCACCAGCCTGATCGAGGAGTTCCAATACCCGAAGTACGGCCCGGGGATGATGTGGGAGCGGGCGCGCGAGCTCGTCGAGGCGCGGGGGACGAAGGTCATCATGAACACGCCGGTGACCGCGATCCATCACGAGTCCGGACGGGCGACCGGTGTAACCGCGACGAACGACACCGGCGCAGACACCTTCTACGCGTGCGACCACGTGGTGTCGTCCATGCCGATCACCGCGCTGGTGAAGTCGATGACCCCGGCGCCGCCGGCCGATGTGGTCGCCGCCGCCGATGGCCTCAAGTACCGCGACTTCCTCACGATCGCGCTGGTCGTGCCGGAGTCCGCCGGGTTCCCCGACAACTGGATCTACGTCCACTCGCCCGACGTGAAGCTCGGGCGCATCCAGAACTTCGGCTCGTGGTCGCCCTACCTCGTGAAGGAGGGCCGTACCTGCCTCGGTCTCGAATACTTCGTCTTCGAGGGCGACGAGGTGTGGTCGACGCCCGACGACGAGTTGGTCGAGCTTGGCAAGCGCGAGCTCGCGGCGCTCGGCCTCGTCGACCCGTCGAAGATCGAGGCCGGTTACGTCGTGCGGATGCCGAAGGCGTACCCGATGTACGACGACACGTACAAGGCCAACGTCGGCGTGCTGCGCGCGTGGCTCGCGGCGAACACGCCGAACGTCCACCCGGTCGGCCGCAACGGGATGCACAAGTACAACAACCAGGACCACTCGATGTACACGGCCATGCTCACCGTCGAGAACATCCTGGGCGCCGACCACGACATCTGGTCGGTCAACGTCGAAGAGGAGTACCACGAGGAGAAGCGCGACGCGCCGGCCGCGAGCCGTGCCGCCGGCTGACCCCGAACGGTTCCCCTGCTTCGACGGGCTGCGGGCCATCGCCGCGGTCGCGGTCCTCGTCACCCACGTCTCGTTCATCACGACCGCAAACCGCGTGGCGGGCGGGTCGTACCTCGCCCGCCTCGACAGCGGAGTGGCGATCTTCTTCGTGATCTCCGGCTTCCTGCTGTATCGACCCCGCATCGTCGCGGCGTTCGGTGGGCGGCCCGCGCCACGGACCGCGTCGTACCTGTACCGCCGCGCGCTGCGCATCTATCCCGCGTACTGGGTCGCGGCGATCGCGATCGCGTTGGGCTTCGGCGTGAAGCCGTGGACGGGGGTCGCAGACGCTCTCGCGCACCTCGGCCTCGTGCACATCTACGACGAGGACACCGTCGTCAGCGGCCCCATCAGTCAGGCGTGGAGCCTCGGGACGGAAGTCACCTTCTACGCAGCACTCCCGTTGCTCGGCGGCATCGCCATGTGGGTCGCGAGGCGAACCGCGCGACGGCTCGGACCGCAGCTCGTGTTCGTCGCCGCGATCTACCTGTCGAGCATCGCCTACCGCTCGTGGGTCGCTCTCACCCAGGGCGACCGCGCCGCGACGATGTCGACGTGGTTGCCCGGGTACCTCGACCAGTTCGCGTTGGGGATGGCACTCGCCGTGCTCCACTCGTGGACGAGGACCCGCGTGCCGTCGCGCTGGTCGGGCGCGATCGCGTCGCCGTGGCTCCCGGTGGTGAGCTGGCTGCTCGCCTTCGGCGCGCTGACCGTCGCCGCGTTCGGCGTCGGGCTGCCGACGTCGGGCCTCGACTACTCGCCCGGCCAACAGGTCGGCAGGCAGGTGACGTACGGCCTGTGGGGGTTGTTCCTCGTCGTGCCTGCGGTGTTCGGTCCGCAGGATCGGGGCGCCGTGCGCTGGGTCCTCCGTAACCGCGTTGCGCACGCGGTCGGCCTCGTGTCCTACGGCGTGTACTTGTGGCACCAGTTCTTCATCGACCGGTTCCAGCGCCTCACCGGCACGCCCGAGTTCGGCGGCCGCTTCGGCGAGGCGCTGGCGTTCGTGCTCGGCGGCGCGCTCGTCGCAGGCGCGGCGAGCTACCTCCTGGTCGAGCGTCCCGCGCTCGCGCTCAAGGACCGTTGGGTGGGCGCTCGCCGCGCGAGCACCGGCGCGCTCGCGCCCCCCTCGCTCGTTCTGGGTGGAATCGACCCCACCCTGCAGGGTCGATTCCACCCAGAAGGAGAGCGAAGGGGTCGGGGCGCGTGAGGCGGTTCGCGGTCGCGCTGGCGGTCGTCGCGATCGTTGGCGTCGGGGTGCGGGTCGCGTTCGTCGCAGCAGCGGCGAAGCCGTTGCCGGAGCCGGGCGACGCGCTCGCGTACCACCTCCTCGCGGACGGGATCGCCTCGGGCGACGGGTACGTGCGACCATTCGACCGCATCGAAGGGCGGACCATCGCGACGGCGGAGTACGGGCCCGGCTACCCGTCCCTCCTCGCGGTAGCCGACGTCGCCGGTGTCGACACGACGTGGGGACAGCGGTACCTCGGCGCGTTGACGAGCGCGGTCGGGATCGTTCTCGTCGGGATCGCAGGCCGGCGTGCCGGCGGCGGCTCGGTCGGCGGCGTCGCCGCGCTGATCGTCGCGCTCCACCCGCTCGCCGTCGGGCACGACACGACGCTGCTCACCGAGGGCGTCGCGCTCGCGCTCGGGGCGTTGGTGCTCGTGCTCGCGTTGCAGTGGCTCGACGACCCGCGCACGTCGCGCGCCGTCGCGCTCGGCGGCGCGCTCGGCGCGTCGGCACTGGTGCGGAGCGAGGCGCTCGTCGCCGCCGTCGTGCTCGTCGGCGCGATGGTCGCGGCCTCGCGGCACCGCCGGTCGGCGATCGTCGCGCTGGCCGTCGCGGCAGCCGTCGTCGCCCCGTGGACGGTGCGCAACGCCATCCGACTCGACGCCTTCGTCCCGCTCACGACGAACGCGGCGACGGCCGTCGCGGGCGCGAACTGCGAGCCCACCTACGCGGGCAGCCTCGTCGGGTACTGGCGGTTCGGCGCCGGCTGCTTCGAGGGGTACGAGACCGCCGACCTCGTCGCCCGCGGCGAAGCCGACGTCGCGGCTGACCACCTCCGCGATGGCATCGGCAGAGCCCGCCGCGGCGCGGGGCGGCTGCCGGCCGTCGTCGCGGCGCGGGTGGCGCGGGTGTGGGGGCTGTGGGACGCCGACCAGCAGGCGTATCTCGCTGCGCTCGAAGGCAAGCACCCCGATTGGGAACGGGCAGGCACGTTCGTGTCGTGGGGCGTGCTCGTGCTCGCTGCCGCGGGCGCCGTGGTCGCCCGGCGCGACCGCGAGCGGCTGTTCGTGCTCGCCGCGCCATGCGTCGCGGTCACGCTGACCGCGGCGGCCACCTACGGGAACGCGCGGTTCCGCGCCGGAGCCGAGCCCGCGCTCGCGGTGCTCGCCGCCGTCGCGCTCGTGATGGCCGCGGCGCGGGTGCGGCGATGAGCGACGTCGTCCCCGAGCCGGCGGCGACCCGCCGTGCATCGAAGGCGGTGCTCGTCGCGATCGCCGCGATCGCGCTCGCCGCGTTCGCGTTCCGGGTGTGGGTGGTGGCCGAGGTCGCGACGCGTGAGCCGAACGGCGGCGACCCGCTCTACTACCACCTGCAGGCGAATCTCCTCGTCGACGGGCACGGCTTCGCCGAGCCGTTCGGGTGGGCGGAGCACGGCACGGTCGAGCCGTCCGCGATCCATCCCCCCGGCTTCACGGTGTGGCTGGCGTCTGCCTCGCTGGCCGGCTTCGACTCGGTCTTCGCGCACAAGGCCATGAGCGCGCTCGCTGGCGCGCTCGCCGTCGCGGTCGTCGGCCTGATCGCGGCGCGGCTCGCGAGCGGGAGGGCGGGCGTGCTCGCCGCGCTCGTCGCGGCCGTGCACCCGAACTTCTGGGTGGTGGACGGCGCCCTCATGCCGGAAGCCCTCTACGCGCTCGGCGTCGCGTGCGTGCTGCTCTTCGCCTATCGCGCGGCGTCGCTGCCCTCGCGCGCACGACTGGCGCTGGCTGGGGTCTCCATCGGCCTCGCCGCGCTCGTCCGCGGTGAGGCCCTGCTGTTCGCGTTGCTGCTCGGGAGCTGGCTCGCCGCGCGCTCTTGCGCGTCCGACGGGCGAGTACCGCCCATCAGACGCGCAAGAGTGCGGTGCGTGGTCGCGCATGGCGCGGTGGTGGTCGGTGCCGCGGCCGCGGTCATGGCCCCGTGGACGGTGCGCAACCTCGTCACGTTCGACGCGCCGGTCCTCGTGTCTGCGAACGCGGACGAGGTGCTCCGCAACGCGAACTGCGACGACACGTGGGGCGGGCGGCTGCTCGGTTTCTGGTCGGTGTACTGCTACCAGCCGGCGCCGCCTCCGCATCTCGACGAAGCCGAACGCGCCCGCTTCTGGCGGCGCGCCGGCCTCGACTACGTCGCCGACAATGCGCGCCGCCTGCCCGTCGTGCTCGCGGCACGCGTCGGGCGCGTCTGGGGTGTGTACCGACCGTCGCAGAACGTCGACCTCAGCAGCGTCGAAGGCCGCGACATCGGCGTTGCCCGCGCCGGGCACGTCGCGTACGCGTTCGCGTGGGTGCCGGCGATCGCGGGCGTCGTCGCGCTGCGCAGGCGTCGTGTCCCTCTATGGCCACTGGCGTCCACCGCCGTCGTCGTCACCGCCACCGCCATGTACGCCTACGGCGTCATCCGCTTCCGCATGCCCGCCGAGGTCGCGCTGGCCGTCCTCGTCGGCGTCGGCATCGACTCGGTATGCGCGCGCTTCTCCGGCGCGGCCACTCGGACGTGAACCGGCGCGCCGCTATCGGGCTCGCGGCCACCCTTGCCGTCTTCGCGGTGCCGCTTCGCGGCGCGTTCGGCGACATCGGTGGCGCGATGGAGGAGGGGTTCATGCTCGTGTTCCCCGAGCGGGTGCTCGCGGGCGACGTGCCGAACCGCGACTTCCTCCACCTGTACGGCCCCGCGAGCCTCTGGACGCTCGCGCTGGCGTTCTCGGTCTTCGGCGCGCGCATCGCCGTGGAGCGCACGGTCGGCGCGGCCCAGTTGCTCGGCGTCGTGCTCGCGGTCCGCAGTTGGACGAGGCCATGGGGTGAGGCGACCGCGGCCGGGTGCGGTGCCATCGCCGCGGTGTTCGCCCTCACTCCCATCGGGTTGGTGGCGCTGCCATGGATGGGCGCGATGGCGCTGTTGCTCTGGGGCACGTTGCTCGTGACCCGCTCCGCCGAGGGCGACGCGTCGAGCCCGGCACGTCTCGCCGGAGGCGGCGGGTGCCTGGTCGGCCTGGCGCTGTGTTACCGCCCCGACCTCGCGCTCGCCGTCGGGCTCGTGGCCGCGGTGACGTGGCGGGCCGTCGCGCCGCGCCGAAGGGCGGTCGCGACCGGCCTCCTCGCCGGCGTCGTGCCGATACTCGTGCACGTCGCCATCGCCGGACCGCGCCCGTCGATCGACGGCATGTTCGTCGATCCCGTCTTCCGCCTCCGTGCCGGCCGCCACCTTCCCGTGCCGCCGTCGTCCGACGTGCTCGACGGGTACCTCCAACGCATCGCCGAGCTCGACGTGCTCGACTGGCCCGCGCCTCTCACGGTGCCCGTGCAGATCCGCGTGTGGTTCTTCGCGGTGGTGGTCGCGACCTTCCTCGCCATCGCCGCCGCGGTGCTCGCGGCGCGACGCGCAGACCGTTCGCCACTCGGCCGGGTGCGAGCCCAACGCCTGGCCGTGCTCGCCGCCTTGTCCGCCGGCGTCCTGCCCCAAGCGGTGCAGCGCCCCGACTCGACCCACCTCGCGTGGGTGAGCGCGCTCACCATCGCGATGGCACCCGTCGCGATCGCGGAGCTGTTGCAGTCGACGCGCGCCCGCGACACGCGCGTGTCGCTGCCCGCGGGGTTCGCGGTCGTCGCGCTCGCCGCGGTCCTCGCCTTCCCGGCCTTCACGTTGCGGCCGTACGCAGAACTGGCACGTCAGACGCTCGGGCGGGGGCGCACCGCGATCGCCGTCGAGCACTCGGGCCGCACGTTCTACGTCGGGCGGGCCGACGTCGCAGTCGCGGTCGAAGCGCTCGCCCCGCTCGTGGAGCGCCAGACCGAATCCGGCGACCGCCTGTTCGTCGGCCCCGCCGACCTGACCCGCACCGCCTACGTCGACTCGTGGCTGTACCACCTGTTCCCCGACCTCGACCCCGCGACGAGGTACATCGAGATGGACCCTGGCATCGCGGACCGCGAGGGGAGCGGCCTCGACGGCGACCTCGCGTCGGCTGACGTCGCGCTGCTCACCGCCACGTGGGACGACTGGGTCGAGCCGAACGCATCGGTCGAACGCGGAGACGACGCCGCCGCCCGCGTCCTCGCCGAGCGCTTCTGCCTCGTGGCCGAGCAGTCGGGTGTCGCGCTCTACCGGAAGTGTGCGTGAAAGCCGACCGCACCCGGTTCGTCGCCGCCGCCGTGGTCGGCGCGGTGCTGGCGTTGTTCGTCGAGCTGGCGCTGCTGCTCGAGGGGGCAGCGTTCCTCGCCTACGAGCCGCTCGGCGACGTGTTCGACGCGCAGGCGCGGTCGCTGCTCGACGGGCGGTGGGACATCCCGGCCGACGTGATCAAGATCGAGGGCTTCCGCGTCGACGGCAAGACGTACACGTACTTCGGGCCGGTGCCCGCGCTCCTGCGCGTCCCCGTGGTCGCCGTCACCGACGGGTTCGACGGCCGTCTGACGCGGCTCTCGCTCCTGCTCGCATGGATGGTGACGCTCGCGGTCGCGACCCGGTTCGCGTGGCGGGCGCGTTCGAGCGCGCGCGGCGACGCAGCCGTTGGCCGCCGCGAGCAGGTCGTGGTCGCGGCGTGGACGCTGGCCATCGGCGCGGGTTCGAGCGTCACGTTCCTCGCGGCCCGGCCCGGCGTCTTCCACGAGGCGATCGCGTGGGGCATCGCGTTGAGCCTCGTCGCGCTCGACGCCGTGGACGGGTGGGCGCGACGACCGACGGGCGCGCGCTTGGCACTGCTCGTGATCGCGGTGACGGCCGCGCTGCTGACGAGGGCATCGGTCGGCGCCGCACCCGCGATCGCGCTCGCGCTCCTCGTCGCTGCGCGCGCCGTGCGAGGGGTCCGTGCGCGCGACGCGCACGCTGCCCGCACCGCTGTCGCGGGTGTGATCGTGCTCACCGTCGCGGGCGGCGCGTACGTGGCCGTCAACGTCGCGAAGTTCGGCACCCTCGCGTCCGTACCGTTCGAGCGCCACGTCGTGACGATGGTGAACGAGCACCGCCGCGAGGTGCTCGCCGAGAACGGCGGGACGATCCAGGGGCCGCAGTTCATCCCGACGACCCTGCTCCACTACGTGCGTCCCGACGCGATCGGCTGGGACGGCGCATTCCCCTGGGTCGACTTCCCGCGGCGCGCCACCGTCGTCGGCGACGTGTTGATGGACGAGGTCGACGTGGCGTCGAGCGTGCCGTCGGCGATGCCAGCGCTCACGTTGGCCGCGGGGATCGGCGTGGTCGCGCTGGTCCGACGGCGCGGTCCCCTCGCCGTGCTCGCGGTCGGCGCCGGCGCGTGCCTCGCGGTCACGCTGGCGATCGGGTTCGTCGCCCACCGGTACACCGCGGACGGGGTGCCGTTGCTCGTGGTCGCGGGGTCCGTCGGGTTGGCCAGGCTTCGTTCTCGGTTCGCGGCGGCTGGCCTCGTCGCGCTGTGTGTCGCGTCGGTGCCCGTCACCGCGGCGCTGACGATCCAGTTCCAGCAGCACTACGGCTTCCTCACGTCGAGCTCGTTGCGAGCCCAGCTCGCGGCGCGGCAGCTCGAACTGCCAATGCCTGACGACCCGGTCGTCGTGCGGGTCGACGCAGAGGAGCCGCTGCCGAAGGTCGCGCGTGACCGCACGTTCGCCGTCGTCGGCGCGTGCGCCGGGCTGTATCGGTCGGATGGCCGCGCTTGGCAGCCCGTCGAGCGCACGCCGGCAACCGGCCGGTTCGTGCTCGCGGTCAGCGCTCCCGGCACCGCCGCGGTAGCCCTGCCCGCTGGCGTCGAGTTGCAGTGGCGCGGCGACGAGGCGATGGTCCACCTCGGCGATGCGACGAGTCGTGACCTGCGGGCGCCGCGGGACCGGCCGCTCGTGCTCGAAGTCGTCGGCGACCGCCGTCTCGGCTTCGTCGAGGTGCGGCGCAACGGCGAGCACGTGCTCGACGGGTACTACTCCTCGGGCGACGAGCCGGTGGTGCCGCCCGAGTCGGCGGGCGTGCGTGTGTTGCCGGCGCCCACGCCGGTCTGCGACGAGCTCACCGGTCGTAGCTCGTAGAGGAACTGGTACGCGAACAGGGTCGGCCACCCCCGCACGGCGACGCGATCGATCGCTTCCGCCAACCCCACGGCCCGGCCCCGCCGCCGTGGGCCGCGGGTCGGCTTGGCCGCGCCGCGCGTGAGGACCTCGAACGGGGTGCCGACCGCGTCGCGGGCGGCGACCTCCCATCCCGCGTCGCGGGCGAGGCGCTCGAAGCTGCGGCGGGTGAAGAAGCGGACGTGGCCGCGGTCGAGGATGCCGCGATGGTCGTAGTCGAACCTGCCCGACGCCACCCGCAGGCGGGGGTACCAGTGCGCGAAGTTCGGGACGCTCGCGAGCACGACGCCCTCGTCGGCGAGCACCTCTGCGGCCGACGACAGCAACCGGCCGGGGTCGCGCACGTGCTCGACGACGTCGCCGGCGAGGACGACGTCGAACCCGTCGCCAACCGACTCGGGCACGCCCGCGTCGAGGTCTGCCAGCACGAAGCGGTCGACGCGCGACCGAACGCCAGGGCGCTCCACGATGTCGACGCCCACGACCTCGTGGCCGAGCGCCCGCGCCCGTTCGGCGAGCCAGCCGTCCGCGCAGCCGAGGTCGAGGAGCCGGCCGGGCTTGCGGTCCTCCAACCAGGCAAGCAGGCGATTGTGCGACGACCCCGGCGACTCCTTGAGCTCGTACCCGTCCGACGCGATCGATGGCGTCGCCGTCGCGCGCCGCGTCTCGAACCCGGCGCGCTGCAGTCGGTAGCGCAGGGTGTGCAGCGCGACGTCGCGTGCGTACGCCAACCCGTTCACGTGGCAGATCTCGTCGCCGTAGTACGTCGGGATCGGCACCTCGACGATGCGACGGCCTGCGTCGTGCAACTGCAGCAGGATCTGCGTGTCGAAGTCGAAGCCGTCCGAGTTCGCCTCGAAATCGATGGCGCGCAACGCGTCGACCGCGTACGCCCGGTAGCCGGAGTGCCACTCCGACAGCGAGGTGCCCGCCATGGCGTTCTCCCACCGCGAGAGGATGCGGTTGCCGACGAACTTGTAGAGCGGCATGCCGCCGCGGCGGGCACCGCCCCTGTCGAGCATGCGCGACCCCAGCACGGCGTCGCACCCGCCCCGCTCGAGCGGTGCAACCAGGTCGGGCAGGCGCTCCGGCGCGTACTGCCCGTCGCCATGCAGGAGGACGACGACGTCGAGACCTCGTTCCATCGCCCAGCGATAACCAGCCTTCTGGTTACCGCCGTAGCCGAGGTTGCGTTCGTGGCGGACGACGGTGAGCGGGAAGTCGGTGCCGGCCTGCTGGTAATCGACGCCGACCTCGTACGTGCTGTCGGTGCTGTGGTCGTCGCCGACGAGCACTTCGGTGATGCGGGGGCGGAAGTCGGCCGGGATGCGGTCGAGCACCGCGGCGAGCGTCGACGCGGCGTTGTAGGCGACGACGAGGATCCCGATCTTCAACGGCGGCGACTCGTGGCTTCGGCGGACTGCACGACGGGTGGAGGGTAGCTGTGGCGCGTCGGTAGTCTGACCGACTCCATGCCGCGGACCGTCGTCTGCATCCCCACCTACTGCGAGGTCGACAACGTCGCCGAGGTGCTGCGCCGGACACGGGACGCGGTGCCAGACGCCGACGTGCTCGTCGCGGACGACAGCAGCCCGGACGGTACGGCCGACGTAGTGAAGCAGGTGGCGGCCGATCTCGGGCAGATCGACGTGCTCGTGAACCCCGGGAAGGTCGGCCTCGGTGGCGCCTACCGCCGGGCGTTCGCGGTCGTGCTCGAGCGCGGTTACGAGATCGTCTGCCAGATGGACGCGGACCTGTCGCACGACCCGGCGGTGCTCCCCGAGCTCATCGGCATCGTCGAGTCCGGCGATGCGATAGGGATCGGCTCGCGTTACGTGCCAGGCGGGGCGATCCCCCATTGGCCGTGGCACCGGCGTGCCTTGTCCCGCTACGGCAACCGGTACGCGTGCGGGATGCTCGACCTGCCCGTGCACGACGTGACGTCGGGCTTTCGTTCGTTCTCCGCGGACGCGTTGCGAGCCATCGACTACGGCTCGACGCGCGCGACCGGCTACGGCTTCCAGATCGAGTGCGCGTACCGCGCCGCGCGGCTCGGCCTGTCGATGCGGGAGATGCCGATCGTGTTCACCGACCGAGTGCGCGGCGCTTCCAAGCTCAGTACCCGCGTCGCGGTCGAGGAGCTCGCGCTTGTGTCGTGGTGGGGCGTGCGCGACCGCGCCCTCCGCCGTTGACCCGTTGACGCCACCTCGTCGCGTCGACCGGGCGACGGCGGTCGCCGCGGTGCTCGTCGCGCTGGCGTTGGTCGTCCCCATCGCCGGCGCGTTCCGGCAGCCGGGCGCGCCGATGGAGGAGGGGAAGCTGCTCGTTGCCGCCGAGCTCGTGCTCGACGGCGAGGTGCCGCACCGCGACTTCGAGCATTTCTACGGGCCCGCGGACGTGTGGGCCGTCGCCGCCGGCTTCGCCGTGCTCGGCCACTCCGTCGCCGCCGAGCGCGCGGTCGGCGTCGCGTACGTCGTGCTCCTCGTCGGGTGCGTCTTCGTGCTCGCCCGCCGCGTCGGGCGGGTGCCCGCGGCGTTGGCCGCCGTCTTCGCCGGCTACGTCCTGCTGCCCTTCGGCGTGCACGCCTACTCGTGGACGGCCGCCGTAGGCCTGTTGCTGCTCGCCGTCGTCCTGGTATTGCGCGCGACCGAGCCCGACCGCGCGGGGCGCTCGCTGTCGCTGGCGTTGGCGGCCGGCGCATCCGGTGGGCTCGCGCTCCTGTACCGCGCCGACCTCGCGGTTGCCGTCGCGCTCGTCGCCGCCGCGATGTGGTCCCGCCTCACGCCGGCGCAGCGGCTGAGGGGCCTCCTGGGAGGGCTCGCCACGGCGGTCGTGCCGTACCTCGTGCACGTCGCGACGGCTGGTATCGGCGCGGCGTGGCGCGGCATGGTCACGGACACCCTGTTCCGCCTTCGCGACGGGAGGGCACTGCCGATGCCGCCCCCAGGAGGCGCGCTCACCGCGTGGCTCGACCTCGCCGCGCCCGAACCGTCGAAGAGCCGCCTGCTGCCCGATCCCGCGCGCGTAACGCAGCTGCGGGCGTTCTTCTGGATGACCGTGCTGGCGATCGTCGCGACGGCCGCGGTGGCGATCTGGGCCGCGCTCCGGCGGCGTTCGGAGCGGGACACGGCCTGGCTGCTGTGCATCGGAGCGGTGCTCGTCGCGATGGCGCCGCAAATGCTGCAGCGCGCCGACGCGACGCACGTCCGCTTCGTCGCCTGCGTTGCCCTGCCGCTGGCGCCGATCGTTGTCGCGCGAGCGATCGCCATGGTCGACCGGCGCATGCCGCAGTCCGCCGCTGCCGCCGAGCTCGTCGTGCTCACCACCGTCGCGCTCGTGCTCGCCGTGCCGTACTACACCGCGCGCCTCGCCGGAACGGTCGTCCAGCGCGGCATCGGCCGCGTCGACACCGCGCGCGTGGGCATCGACGGGCGCACGTTCCCGGTGATCGACCCGCTCGCACCTGACGCAACCGCTCTGCTCGCTCGCCTGGACGCGATCGGCCCGCCGGCGGGGCGCCTGTTCGTCGGGCCCGTCGACCTGCGGCTCGCGAACTACAGCGACGCGTTCCTCTACTTCGTGCTCGGCGAGCGTTACCGGCCCGCGAGCTTCTTCCTCGAGTCGAACCCCGGCATCGCGAACGCAACCGGCTCCACCCTCGCCGCCGACATCGCACGGGCGGACGTGCTGGTCCTGTCGACCGAGTACGACAACTGGGACGAGCCGAACGCGTCACGCGACCCCGGCCCGGACGCACCCGTCCGAGCCGTCGCCGACGGCTTCTGCACCGTCGCCGAGATCGGCCGCTACCGCATCCTGCTGCGGGCGGGATCGGTTTTGTGTGCGAATGGCGCAACATGATGCGCCATTCGCACACAAAACGGTCTGGTCAGTAGGGCCAGGGGGCGTCGCCGCGGTGGCCGAGGGCACGGGCGACGGCGGGTTGCCTGGCCACGAGCGCGACCTTGATCGCAATGCTCTGGGCGAAGTACCCGAGCTGGGCGAGCTGGCGTCCGGCGTTGGCGACTCGCTCGCGGCCGGCGACCGGTTCGCGGCGGTACTCGGACATCGACGTCGACCGGCCGGCGTAGCGGAACTCGCGACCGAACACCAACGCGCGCAGCTGCGCGCCGGTGACCCCGACCGAGTTGAAGGAGTCGTGCACCAGCATCGTCCCGCCAGGGGCGACGCGCGCCCCCCACCGGCGGATATCGCCGAGCGCGGGCGCGTAGCGGTGCGCGCCGTCGACGTAGAGCAGGTCGATCTCGCCGGCGACGTCGCCATGGGCCGCGTCGGACGGCTTGCGCACGTGTGTGACGCGGTCGGCGACGCCTGCCGACCTCAGGTTCTGCCAGAACGCGTCGTTGTCGGCCTGGCCCTCGTCGTGGGTGCCGTGGATCTCGCGAGGCCCGCGGTCGTTGCCGGCGTGCGGGTCGATGGCGACGACCTCGACCCCCTCCGGCGCCGACGAGGCGAGCACGATCGCCGAGCGGCCGCGGTAGCTGCCGATCTCGACGATGCGCTGGCCAGGGCGCAGCACCCGCGCCCGATCGTGCAGCCGCCGGGCCTGCGCCTCGGTGAGCCAGCCCTCGACGTCGGCGATCGCGGCCCACAGCGAAGCGAAGTCGGTCGTTGCGTCCACGGAGGCTCCTGGTTCGGGAAGGGGGCGAGTGTACGATGCCCGCCCCGAGCCGCCGATGCCGCCCCGCCGCACGCTTGTGATCCCGATGCACCAGGAGTCGGCCCGCATCCGCGACACCCTCGCCGACCTCGCGCAGGCACGCGAGTTGCTCGGCGACATCGAGCTCGTGCTCGTCGACGACGGATCCACCGACGGCACGGCGGCCGTCGCCGAGGAGGCCATGGCGCGCCACGGGTTCGACGGTCGAGTGCTGCGGGTCGACCGCAACGGCGGCAAGGGCGCGGCCATCGCCGTCGGCATGCGGGCGGCCGCTGGGGATTCGGTCGCATTCACCGACGCCGACCTCGCCGCGGCGCCCGACGCGATCGCGCGCTGCTTCGCCATCGTGGAAGCGGGCGAGGCCGACGTGGTGGTCACGAGCAGGCACCTCCCCGGGAGCGAAGTCACCGTGCGCCAGCCCCTGGCCCGGCGGTCGAGCAGCGCGGCGTTCCGCAAGCTGTCGCGATGGGCGGGGCTGGGCAGCGTCAGCGACTCCCAGTGCGGGCTCAAGGCCTTCACGAACGATGCCGCCGCGGTGCTCTTCCGCGGGTTGTCGGTGCAGCGCTTCGCGTTCGACGTCGAGGTGTTGCTCCGCGCCGAGCTCGCGGGGTTGCGCGTCGTCGAGGTGCCGATTCGCTGGCGCCACGTCGATGCGTCGTCGGTCAGGACGATGCGGGACGGTGCCCGCATGGTGCTCGACGTCGTGCGGCTGCGCGGGCGGCTTCGCGGGTGGACCCCCCACGGCGACATGCCCACCGCCGCCGTCCTCGAACGCGAGCACTGGTGGTACGTCGCCGGTCGCGAGGCGGCGTTCGCCGCGGCGCGGCGCGCTGGGGCACGCGGACCGGCGATAGACGTCGAGTGCGGGACGGGTGCGCTCGTCGAGGCCGCGCCGCGCGAGGGCTTCGAGCCCGCGGCTGGCACGACGACGTCCGCGGGTGGCGGCCGGTTCGCGACGCAACGCAAGCTCGCGGTCGCGTCGGCGGCGACGACGTCGCTGCCTCATCCCGACGCGTGCGTCGGCACGGTGTTCGCGCTCGACGTGCTCCAGCGCGTCGACGACGCAGCAGCGCTCCGCGAGGCGGCGCGGGTGTTGGCGCCGGCCGGCGTCGTCGTCGTCACCGTGCCGGCCAACCCCGAGGCATGGACGCCCTACGACACCGCGTTCGGGCACCGCAGGAGGTACACGCCGGAGACGCTGCGCGAGCGCCTCCGCACGGCCGGCTTCGCCGACGTGCGCGTCGAGCGGTTCCATGCGTGGTTGAGCCCGGTGAGCTACGTGCTGGCGAGGACCCCTATCGGAGCGCTGCTCCTCAGGGACCCGGAGAAGTCGTCGTTCGTGCACCTCCGCATCAACGCCGTCCTCCGCGTCGTCGTCGAGATCGAACGCCGCGTGCGGGCCAGGGTGAGCCTCCCGTTCGGCCAGGCCCTCGTCGCGTCCGGCCGCAAGCCGGCGTGAACGGCACCGCCCGCACCGACGGCACCGACGACATCGACCAGATCGCGCGCCTCGCGTTGGGCGCCGGCATCCGGCGGGTGCACGCCATCGCGTGGCGCGACCTCGACGACCCCACGTCTGGCGGGTCGGAGATCCACGCCAACGAGATCCTCACCCGATGGGCGAGGGCTGGCCTCGACGTCACGCTCCAAGCCGGAGCGGTCGCGGGGCTGCCTCCGGTCGCGAACCGCGACGGCGTCCGCGTGCACCGGCGGGGCAGCGCGACCACGAGCTGGGTCGCGGGGCCGGTCTCGCTCCGCCGCAGGATCGACCGCGCGACCGACGCCGTTCTCGAGGTGTGGCACGGCGTGAACTTCCTCGCGCCGCTCTGGAGCGGCGTGCCCACCGTTGGCGTCTTCCATCACGTGCACACGCGCCAGTTCCACCAGGTGCTTCCCCCCGGCGCCGCGCACGTTGCCGCGTTCCTCGAGCGGACGGTGTACCCGCGTATCTACCGGCGGCACGCGCTCGTCGCGCTGTCGGCGTCGGTTCGCGACGAGATGGTCGCCACGCTCGGATGGGACCCGACGAACCTGCACGTGGTCGAGCCAGGCGTGGCGGAGCGTTTTCGCCCCGGTGGCGAGCGTTCCCCCGCCCCCATGGTCGTCTCGGTCGGCCGGTTCATGCCGCAGAAAGGGTTCGTCGACGCCGTCGACGTGCTGGTCGCGGTGAAGGCGCGCGTTCCCGCCCTCGAGGCCGTCCTCGTCGGCGACGGGCCGCAGTACGGCGAGGTCGAGCGACGGGTCCGCGACGCGGACGCGACTGGGTGGCTCCGGCTCGCGGGCCGCGTCGAGCACGACGAGCTCGTCGGCCTGTACCGCCGCGCGTGGACGTTGCTGTCGGCGTCGCGCCGCGAAGGGTGGGGCATGACCGTGACGGAGGCGGGTGCGTGCGGCACCCCGGCGGTCGTCACCGCGATCACGGGCCATCGCGAAGCGGTGATCGACGGCACGACGGGCTACCTCGCAAACGACACCGTGGGTCTCGCGGACCGCCTCGTCGACATCCTGCGCGATCCCGCCCGCGCCGAACACATGGGCCGCGCCGCGGCCGAGCACGCGTCGCAGTACCGGTGGGACGCCACCGCTCGCCGCGTGTTCGAGGTGCTCGCTGCGGTCGCCATCGCGCGCGGTCCCCGCAGCTGGTGAGCCGGTGAGCCGATGAGGACGGGGCGGGGGAGGGCGCTTTCGCTCGCGGCCCTGGCGGCCGTCGCGTACGTGCCGCTGTTGCTCACGCAGCCGGGCTGGGTCGGCGCGGACACGAAGCACTACCTCTACCTCGACCCGTGGCGGCTCCTCCAGCGCGCCGCGTCGGTGTGGGACCCGAGCATCGGGCTCGGCACGGTGTCGCACCAGAACATCGGCTACCTGTGGCCGATGGGGCCGTGGTACGCGGCGTTCGACTGGTTGGGCACGCCCGACTGGGTGGCGCAGCGGCTGTGGCTCGCGACGATCTTCTTCGCCGCGGGCGCGGGCACGCTCTTCCTCCTTCGCCTGCTCGGGCTCACCGGCACCGGCGCGTTCGTCGGCGCGTTCGCGTACCAGCTCACTCCCTACGTCCTCACCTACGCGGCGCGCATCACCGCGATCCTGCTGCCCTGGGCCGGCCTCCCGTGGCTGCTCGCGTTCACGATCCTGGCCCTGCGCCGAGGTGGATGGCGGTGGCCCGCGGCGATCGCGCTGCTCACCACCACGATCGGCAGCATCAACGCGTCGTCGCTGCTGTACGCCGCGTTCGCGGCCGCGCTCTGGATCCCGTTCGCGGTCGTTCACCTCCGCGAGGTGACGTGGCGCGCCGCAGCCCGCACCGTCGCCCGCACCGGAGCCCTCGTCGCGGTAACGCAGCTGTGGTGGGTGGTCGCCCTCGTGCTCTCGGGTTCCTACGGGCCACCGGTCCTCGAGACGACGGAGACGCTCGAAGCCGTCTCGACGTCGAGCGTGACGTCGGAGGTCGCGCGGTCGCTCGGCAACTGGTTCTTCTACGGGGCGGACGCCATCGGCCCGTGGGTGCAGGCGGCCGCGGACTACCAGACCGAGGGTTGGCTGATCGCGGTGACGTTCGCGATCCCGATGCTCGCTCTCGCGGGGGCGGCGGTGACGAGGTGGGCCTACCGCGGCTACTTCCTCGCGCTCGTTGCCGCCGGCGCAGTCGTCGCCGTCGCTGCGCATCCGTTCGACGACCCGTCGCCCCTCGGTGCGTTGACGAAGGCCGCGGCCGACTCGTCGTCGCTCGCGCTCGCGTTGCGCAACGCACAGCGCGCAACGCCGCTGCTGTGTCTCGGCTTCGCCGCGCTGCTCGGCGCTGGCGTCGCGGCGGTCGGCCGGCGCGTCGACAGGGGCGAGGTGCTCGCGGCGGTGGCCGCGACCTCGCTGGTGGCGCTTGGGCTGCCGTCGCTCTGGATCGGCGGGCTCGTCGACCCGAACCTCCGGCGCCCAGAGACGATCCCCTCGTGGAACGTCGAAGCGGCCGCCGCGCTCGACGCCGCGACCGGGACCGCGCCGGAGCGCCGGGTGTTCGAGCTGCCGGGGTCGGACTTCGCCGCCTTCCGCTGGGGCAACACGATCGACCCGCTCCTTCCCGGGATGATCGACCGGCCGTGGGTGAGCCGCGAGAGCGCGCCGCAGGGAACGGCCGGCACCATCTCCCTCGTCACCGCGGTCGACCGGCGCCTGCAAGAAGGCGTGCTCGAACCGGAAGCGCTGGCCGCGGTGGCGCGCCTGACCTCGTCTGGCGATCTCCTCGTACGCGCCGACTTGCAGACCGAGCGCTACCGGACGCCGCGACCGCGAGCGCTGGCCGGCATGCTCCGATCCGGCGCGCCCGGCCTCGACGAACCGCGTGGCTTCGGCGAACCCGCCCCGAACGTCGGGCCGCCCACGCTCCCGCTCGTCGACGAGATCGCTCTGGGCTTGCCCCAGGCGATCACCGACCCGTCGCCGCTCACGTCGTACCGCGTCAGGGACGCGCCGCCGATCGTCCATGCGTTGCCGACCGCGTCGCCGGTCGTCGTCGACGGCGACGGCGAAGGGCTGGTCGAGCTCGCGGCAGCGGGCCTGATCGACGGTCGCGAGCTCGTGGTCTACGGACCGACCGCGGTCGCCAACCGAGACACCGTGCTCGAACGAGGCGACGACCGTCGCCCCGTCATCGTCGTCACCGACACCAACCGCAAGCGCGCCCACCGGTTCACCCAGCTGCGCGAGAACTACGGCTACACCGAGGCGGCGGGCGATTCGCCGCTCGTGGACGATCCAGCCGACGCGCGCATCGACCTGTTCCCGGGGTTCGGCGACGACGCGCGCACGGTCGCTCGCGTCGAAGGCGTGCGCTCCGTCCGCGCCACGGGGTATGGCAACACCGTCACCTACATCCCCGAGGAGCGGCCGGTCAACGCGGTCGACGGCGACCCGACGACGGCGTGGCGGGTCGGCGCCTTCGAGTCACCGGTCGGGCACCGCCTCCGCGTCGAGCTGGACGAGCCGCAGCGCATCGAAGGGCTGCAGCTCACGCAGCCGCTCGATGGCGATCGCAACCGGTGGATCACGCGCGTCGCCGTCGTCTTGGACGGCAACGAGGTCGCGCAGGTCGACCTCGACGACCGGTCGCGGGCTATCGGTGGGCAGCGCGTCGAGCTCGAGCCGACGACCGCCGAAGTCGTCGAGCTGCGCGTCGTTGCCGACAGCGCGGGGAAGCGGCCCGGCTACGTCGGCCTCAGCGCGGTGGGGTTCGCCGAGGTCTCGATCCCCGGCGTCTCCGCGGCCGAGTGGATCCGGCTGCCGCGGACGGTGCTGCGCGCGCTCGGCTCGACGTCGACCGGGAACCCGCTCGCGTTCGTGCTCTCCCGCCTGCGCGCCAACCCCGCGGAGCCCGTGCGATCCGACCCCGAACGGGCGATGGCAAGGATCGTCGAGCTCCCGGCCGCGAGGTCGTTCGCGGTCGCGGGCACCGCGCGCATCGCCGCGACGGTGGACGACGCGACCGTCGACCGCCTCCTCGGTCTCCCGGACGCGGCGGCAGGAGGCATCACCGCGCGCTCGTCGAGCAGGTTGCCCGGGTCGCTGACGTCGCGCGCGTCCAGCGCGGTGGACGGCGATCGCGCGACGTCGTGGACGCCCGCATTCCTCGCGCCGGGCGAGCAGTGGCTGGAGGTGACCGCGGCGCGCCCGTTCACGTTCGACCGCATTGACCTCACGGTCGTCGCCGACGGCCGCCACTCGGTTCCGACGTCGCTGCGGCTCGAGGCGGGCGGCGCCGTCCGCCACGTCGAGCTGACGGACGTACCGGAGTCGGCGCCCGGCGGCCGCGTCACCCTCCCCGTCGCGTTCGAGCCGTTGTCGAGCGACGGCCCCGTCAAGGTCGCGGTCACCGGCACGCGGACGGTGCCGACGGTCGACTGGTTCTCTCGCGCGCAGGTGCCGCTGCCCATCGCGATCGCCGAGCTCGGCATTCCCGGTGTCGAGCGCCGGCCGCTACCGCGCGACCTCATGGGCGAGTGCCGGAGCGACCTGCTCACCGTCGACGGATCGCCCGTGCCGCTCGCGCTGCGGGGCTCCGCAGCCGCCGCCGAAGCGCGAGGCGGTCTCGACCTCGTTGCGTGCGGTGCGCCTTCGGTCGACCTGGCGGCCGGCGAGCATCGCGTTCGCACCGCGCCCGGCCTCGTCTCGGGGATCGACGTCGACCGGCTCGTGTTCCGCTCCGAAGCCGGGGGCGGCGCGACCGCCGATCCACGAGCGCGGCTCGTGGCGAACGGCGACGTGCCGCCCGGGGTCGACCACGACCGCACGTCGCGCTCGTCGCATCGCGCTCGCGTCGGTGCGGTCACGGAACCGGTGTGGCTCGTGCTCGGCGAGTCGTGGAGCGAGGGGTGGGAGGCGGTGGCCAACGGTCGGTCGCTCGGTCCGCCTGTGCTCGTCTCGGGCTACGCGAACGCGTGGCTGCTCGATCCCGCGGTCGTCGGCGACGGCCCCGTCGACGTCACGCTGCGGTGGCGGCCGCAACGCCTCGTCGAGGCCGCCCTCGCCGTCTCCGCGCTCGGCGCCCTCATCTGCATCGCGCTCGTCGCCTGGCCCCGCCGCCGTTTTCGGTCGCTCTCGAGGCTGACGGTTGCGGAATCCGCAACCGTCAGCCTCGAAAGCAGGGAGACGGGAGCGCACGGGCCCGATTGGGATCCCGTCCCGCCGGACGCGCCCCGCCTCGCGGCCCGCGCCCGCGCCCTCCTCATCGCGGCGCTGGCGGCGTTGGCGGCGATCGCAGCGGGCCCCCTGTTCGCGCTGCCCGCGGCCTTGCTGGCTTTGGCGGCGACGAGCGACCGGCGCGCCTTGCGAGCCGCGCCAGCGACCGTCGCGCTCGGTGCCATCGGCCTATGCGCGCTCGGCACGTTCGCGCTCCAGATGCGCAACGGGTATGCGCCCGGCTTCCACTGGGCCGAGAACTTCGACCGGCTCCACCCGATCGGATGGCTCGTCTTCGTCGCTATCGCGGTCGAGGCCGCGGCCGCGTGGACGATCCGGACGGACCGCCGCGAACCGGGCAGCACCGCCACTGAAGATGCCTGAAGTTTCCGGTGTTTGCGACGAACGTGTTACGGGAC
>DASVEG010000042.1:0-4790 GCA_036380695.1 Acidimicrobiales bacterium | reverse complement strand
CGATGCGAGCGCCGTACAAGCGGTCGTCGCACCTGGCCTCGATGTAGCCGTGCGCCGTCTCGAACGAGGCGCCCATCAGCTCGAGCCCGCGCAGGTGCATGTCGATGGGGCGCACGCCGAAGTTGTCGCCGCCCGGCATCGACACACGCGCTCGACCGAAACGGGCCAGCAACGGGCCGAGCACGACGATCGACGCCCGCATCTGCTCGACGAGCTCGTAGGGCGCCTCTGGCACGAGGTCGGAAGTGCGGTGGATCGTGAGCGATGTCCCGTTGCGCTTCGTGTCGACGCCCATCGACACCAACAGGTCGCACATGATCTCCACGTCGGCGATGTGCGGGACGTTGTGCAGGACGAAGTCGCCCTCGGCGAGCAACGTGGCCGCCATCAGCTTCAGCACCGAGTTCTTGGCGCCCGACACGTGCACGGTGCCCGCGAGCGGGCCGCTGGGCCGGACGATGAGGTGGTCGGTGCCGTCGGCGGGGTGGGCGGCCATCGCCTCAGTATGCTGCCCGCCCGGTGCCCACCCGAGTCGTGACCACGGCGACCGTCGGCACCGAAGCGCTGGAAGACATCCTCCGTCCCCGCGACGGGCTCGTCACCGAACGGGCGACGGGAGGCGGCGGGTTCGAGGCAACCGTCGGGCCGGTGCGCGGCTACCGCCGCACCGTCGAGCAACGCCGGCTCGACGACGGCCGGATCGAGGTGACGCAGACCGTCGAGTACTCGCTCGCGATCCCGTGGTTCTGGTGGCTCTTCGGGCCGCCCTACCGCCGCGGGCTGGCGCGGCTCGGCGCGCCAGGGCGCCACCCGTGGTGGGCGCCGCCGGACGCACTCGACCGCCGCGCCGCGGCGATGCTCGCGACGCTCTGCGCGCTCACGGCCGTCGCCGTGTACCCATCGGTGCTCCTCACGCAGACCATCGAGTTCGCGCGTGAAGAGCTCGGCTTCTCGACCGCGGCGCAGAGTTACGCCCTCGCGGTCGTTCGCGGCGACGTCGTCGTCGCGCTGACCGTCGTCGCGCTCGCGGACCGCAAGGGCAGGCGGCGCATGACCGTGCTGGCGTTGGTGGGCGGGTGCACGTTCGCCGCGCTCGGCGCGCTGTCGCCGAACGTCGCCTTCCTCGCAGGCACCCAGCTCGTCGCCAGGGGGTTCCTCACGGCAGCCGGGATCCTCGTCGGGATCATGGCAGCGGAGGAGATGCCGGCCGGATCGCGTGCCTACGCCGTCAGCCTGCTCGCCGCCTCCGGTGCGATAGGTGCCGGCACCGCGCTCGCGCTCTTCCCCGTCGCCGACGTCGACCCACGGGGGTGGCGTGTCCTCTTCGCCATCGCGATCGCCGGCGTCCCGCTGGTGCGCCTGTTCGCCCGCACGCTGCCGGAGAGCAAGCGGTTCAACGCGCCGCACCGCGACGTCCGGCTGGCCGGGCACGGCCGGCGGTTCTGGCTCCTCGCCGCGAGCGCGTTCTTGTTCGCGATCTTCTGGGGCCCTGCCGCGCAGTACCAGACCGTGTTCCTTCGCCGCGAGCGCGGGTTCTCCGCCGCGCGCATCAGCTTGTTCAGCGTGGCCACCAACGTCTGGGGCGGGTTGGGGATCGTGGCCGGCGGGCGCATCGCCGACGTCCGCGGCCGCCGCGTCGTCGCCGCGGTCGGGATCGTCGGCGGCGTCGGGGCGACGGTGTTGATGTTCTTCTCCGCCGGGTGGCCCGTGTGGGCGTGGTCGGTGGTCGCGTCCGTCATCGGGGCGGCGACGGTTCCCGCGCTGAGCGTGTACGGGCCCGAGCTGTTCCCGACGTCGTTGCGGGGCCGGGCCAACGGGGTGATCAGCGGCTTGGGTCGGGCGGGAAGCGTCGCCGGCCTCGTCGCGCTCGCGCTGATCGTCGGCCGCGAAGCCGACCTCGCGCCGATCATGGCGTTGCTCGCCATCGGGCCCGCGCTCGTGGTCTTGCTCGTGCTCGTGGCGTACCCGGAGACGGCGCACCGAGAGCTCGAAGAGCTGAACCCCGAGGACGAGCCACCGCCCCAGTAGCCTCGGCGCGACATGGGCGTGAGCGAGTACCTGCGCGTCGTCTGGCGCCGGAAGTGGCGCATCGTCGGCGCCGCGCTGCTGCTCGCTGCGGTCGTCTACGTGCGCAGCGACAGCGCCGACGACCAATACGAAGCGAGCGCGCTGCTCGTCGTCACCCCGGGAGAGTCGGGCGACGCGGCAACCGCCGAAGCGCTCGCCGCGACCTACGCCCAGTTGTCGGAGACGCGACCGGTCGTCGCGCACGCGGTGGAGACCGCCAAGATCGCGGCGTCCCCTTCGGACGCGCGCGACCGCATCCAGTCGGACGACACGACGGCGGGATTCCTGACCGTGCGCGCGCTCGGCCCTTCGCCCGACCGGGCGGAGCAGCTCGCGGCCGCGGTCGCCGACGCCCTCGTCGACCGCGTGCGGACGCGCCAGGCAGACGCCCGCGACGAGGCGCTCAAGCCCGTGGCCGACGAGCTCGCCAACGTCGAACGCGAGCTCAGCTCCCGCGACCTCGAGGCGGACGCGCCGATCCGGACCGCGCTGCTCGCGCGCTACCAGGAGCTGACGCGGGCCGTCACGACGGCACGGACGCAACCCCTCGACCGCGTGGAGATCGTGTCCCCCGCGCGCGCGTCGACGTCGCCCGTGGAACCGACGCCGGCCAAGGACGCGCTGCTCACCTTCCTCGCGGCGCTGGCCGCGTTCGCGTTCCTCGCGGTCGTGGTCGAGGCGCTGTCCGACCGGCTGAGCACGGAGCGGCCAGCGGAGGAAGCGAGCCGCGTCACCGGCCTGCCGGTGCTTGCGCAGATTCCCCGGGCGGGCGGGGCCGAGGTGATCGAGGCGTTCCGGACGCTCCGGACCAGCCTGATGTTCATGTCGACGTCCGAGCGGTTGCGCACGCTCGCGGTGGTGAGCGTCGACCCTGGCGCGGGCAAGACGTTCATCGCGTTGAACCTCGCCCGCGAGGCGTCGGCGCTGGAGGTGCCCGTGGTCGTGATCGACGGCGACCTGCGCAGGCCGTCGATCCACGATCGCCTCGGGCTGCCCCGTTCGCCCGGCCTGAGCGAGGCGCTCGCCAGCCCCGACCCCGGTGCCGCGCTCGCGCCCGACCACACCCCCGCGCACGTCATCGAAGGGTGGCTGCGCATCGTGCCGAGCGGCGTGCCGGTCGCCGACCCTGCGGGCCTGTTCGGGGGCCGGGCGTTCCGCGACGCGCTCGACGGGATGACGTGGGCCGAACTGGTCGTCGTCGACACGCCTGCAGGCGGGTTGTTCGCCGACGCGCTGGCGATCGCGTCGCAGTGCGACGCCACCCTCGTCGTCGTCGACGCGCAGAGCAGCAGGCGAAGGGCGATCCGTCACCTCGTCGAGAACCTCCGCCAGGTGAGCGCCCAACCCATCGGCGTCGTCCTCAACCGCGTCGACCCGACGCCCCGCCCGTCGTACTACGACAAGGCCACCGGCCGGCGGCGGGATCCTGCGCCGGCGGACCCCAAGGCGAAGACGAAGCCGAAGGCGCAGGCGCCCGCCGACGTCACCTGAGGTCGTTCAGCCAGGCTGCGACTGCTTCGGCCACCTCGGCGTCCTTGCGGCGGAGGCCGTGGTCGCCGCCCTCGACCCACACGTGGGTAACGGGGCCGGGGATTGCGGCGGTCGCGGCCTCGAGCTCGTCTGGCGTGCCGAACGAGTCGCGGGTGCCGGAGACGAACAGGCACGGAACGTCGAGCCGGGGCAGGTGCTCGGTGCGGGGCTTGTCCGGCTTCCCGGGCGGGTGAAGGGGGTAGCTGACGAGGACGAGGCCAGCAGCGGGCAGCCCGTCCGCAACGGCCATCGAGCACACCCTCCCGCCGAGCGACCGTCCGCCGAGGAACAACTGGTTCGGCCCGGTGCGGTCGCGCGTGCGGAGGTCTTCCGCGGCATCGCGCACGACGTCGATGAGCTTGACCGCGGGTCGCTTCGGCAGGTCGATGCGCTCGACGGTGAAGCCGAGCGCGGTGGCTGCATCGTCGATCGCGACGAGGGCTGGCTGGTTGCGGGTCGCGCTGGCGCCCGGCGTCAACAGCAGCGCGCTCACCCGTGAACGCTCACGCCGTCTCGAGCAGGATGCGCCGCGCCTCGGTCAACGCGACGATGCGGTCGCCAGCGCCCTCGGCCTCCGCGCCGTGGTCGGGGTGGGCGTCGCGCACGAGGTCGCGGAAGCGCTTCTGGATGTCGCCCCTCGTCGGCTCCGCCGTGTGTGCGAACCCGAGCAGGTCGAGCGCCCAGTCCTCGTCGCGCAGCGCGCCGCGACGGCGGAATGATGCCGCCTCGTCGCCCGACAGGAACGAGATCAGCCGGTCGTCGATCCCGCCCGTCCATCGGGTCGCGCGGCGGAGCAGGCGGAAGACCTGCGGCCGCACGGCGTAGGAGAGCCTCGCGGCCGCGTACATGGCGCCCAGCACCTGCGGCAGCACCGCGCCGTGCCCGTCGACGTCGAGGACGAGGCGCTCTCCTTCGGCCGTCAGCCGGTGGTGGCTGCGGTCGAGCCCGTGCACGTCGCTCTGGTAGCGGTACTGCACACGCGGCTGCACGACCCGCCGGCCCGCTTCGAGGTCGTCGAGCAGGGTGTCGATGCGGTCGAGCAACTCTTCGTCGTCTTCGAGCGCGCTGACGCCGGCGGCCACGATCCCGCCCAGCAGCAGCCCGCCCGCTCCGGGCGCGCGGTCGGTGGGCAGCCAGAGCTTTCCGAGCGCGAGGCGCCGCGTCGGCGCGAACGGTCGTGAGTGCCGGATCTC
>DASVEG010000041.1:0-15120 GCA_036380695.1 Acidimicrobiales bacterium | reverse complement strand
CGACGCGGCCGCGCACGACGACGCGGCCCCCGCTCGGAGGCAGCACCCGCGCCAGCGCCTTGAGCAACGTCGACTTGCCACTGCCGTTGGCGCCGACGACGCCGAGCACCTCTCCCCTCTTGACCCTCGCCGATACGTTGCGCAAGGCCCAGAACGGCTCGGAGCCGACCCGGAGTCGCACGGCGTCGCGCACCGCGTCCCTGACGGTTCGAGCGTTCGAGCGGTGCCTTCGATAGGCGACGCTCAGGTCGTCGATCCACACGGCTGTCTCGGCGCTGATCATCGGGGTGGTCGTGGGATTGCCCGTCATCGCGCCGAACTCACCCGGCGACGACCGCGCGCCGGCCGGCACGAGCGAACGACGCCGTGCCCGCGACGAGCATGGACACGCCGAGGGTGACGGACACGATCCACCGAGCGGCCGAGCCGACTTCGCCCTCGTAGAGGCAACCGCGGAGCAGCTCGAGGTAGCCCGTCAGCGGGTTCGCCTCCACGATCCACCGCCCGGGGTCGTCGAGCGCACTGATCGGGAAGAACGTCGGCGTCAGGAACCCCAGCAGGTAAATGGCGATGCCGACGAGATGCAGGACGTCCGGAAGCCGCAACGCGATCCCCGCGACGAGCATCCCGATCCCAGACGTGAACGCGAGCAGCGTCAGCAACACCGCGGGCGCGAGCAAGGCAGTGAGCGGCACGCCGACCCCGAGCAGCACCTGAAGCGCGAGCACGGCCACGGTGGCGAGCGAGAGGTGCACCGCGATGGCACCCATCGACCCCGCCGCCAGGATCTCGGCCGGCAGGTGGATGCGGGAGAGGAGCGACTCGTAGTTCTGCAGCGACGACCCGAGGGCGATGATCCCCTGCTGCGCGGCGGTCAGCGCCAGGATCCCGCTTGCCAGGTACACCGCGTAGGGAACGCCGAGGTCGGCGACCGGCAGCACGTTCTCGAACACAAGCCACATGACGAGAACGGTCAAGACCGGCGTTACCAACGCCCAAATCACACCAAGTGCGGAACGGCGGTACCGGGAGGTCAGTTCCTTGTGCACGAGCAGGCTCACGAGCCGCGTGTTCGTCGCGACCCGCCGGAGGCTCGCGAGGACACCGACCTCGGGATAGGCAGAGTCGTACACCGGCCCGCCGTCGAGGCTCGGGATGCGCGGCGGGCGCGCCGTGCGCGCCGTCGGACGCGGCATCTCAGATCGGGTTCCCCGCCGCGGCGCGCACGCGGTCGTCGGTGTCCTGTGCCAGCGTGCGCAGCGCGAGGCGACCTTCTGCGTGGCGCACGAGGTACGGCGCGTGCCGCAGCACCCTCGCCGCGAACAGGCGCGATTCGGGCAACTCGGACGCGGCCGTCGTGAGCACCCGCTCGAGGAGGTCGCCGTGGGTGAGTCGCCGCGCGATCGTCCACCCCTCGAGCGCCGGCTTGTGCTTGGTTGCCAGCACGTCCTCAACGAGGTCGGTCTGCAGGAAGTCGGAGCCGATCGGCACGAGCGTCTTCGTGCGGGTCCGGTCGATGAGGTGGAGCTCGTAGCCGTACTTCTCGAGCACGCCGAGCAAGGCGTCGACCGAGCCGCCTTGGGCCTCGAGCATGAGCGGATTCGACTCGACGACGATCGCGGGCGCGTCGTCGCGTTCGAGCAGCGGGCGCATGCCGGCCAACGCGAGCGGTTCGACCCCCTCGACGTCGATCTTCACGAGGTCCGGCAACGGCCACCGCAGGGCGGTGAGGAGCCGGTGCACGGCGACGGCCCGCACCTGGCTGACGGGATAGCCGGCTTCGACCACCGCGGGTTCGGCCCGTCGCCCCCACGGGCCGTCCGAGAGGAACGGGACCGTGCCGGAGCGACTGCTGGCGAAGACGTTGTGCACCTCGATCCGGTCGAGGCCCGCGTGCGCGGCGGCGAGGCGCATTAGCTGGGCGTTTCGCGGCGAAGCCTCGATCGCGATCACGTCGTGGCCGCCGGTCGCCGCGGAGAGCGCGTGCGTTCCGAGGTGGGCGCCGACGTCGACGAAGCGACCAGGCCGCTCGAGGCCTGCGAGGTAGGTGAGAACGACGTCGATGGGCTCGTTCGCGATCGCGGGTTGCGTCCGCAGCCACGTCGCGATCGGGTCGTGATCGTCGGTGGGGTCGAGTGCGAACGTGACGGCACCGCGCCATTGCACGTCGACGTCAACGAACTCGACGACGTCGACCTCGCCCACCTGCCGATGATACCGGCACGCCACGGGCTTCCCGATCCGCCTACGGCGTGCGGAAACGAGCGAGGAGCGGCTCGGCTTCGGCTTCTCGAAGGCGGAGGATCGACTGGCCGGCGGCACCGCCGGGTGTCGTCGGGAGGACTGCCATGGGGATCGCCGACGGGTCGGCGTCGATGTAGATGTCCGCGAGCCCGACGAGCTCGACGGCAGGGAACCCGCGGTCGACCGAGAGGTACGGCCCCATGACTCGGAGCAGCTCGTCGATCGCGCCGGGATCGCGCTTCGTCCGCTCCTGGAGCACGCCGACGATCCGCCTGACCAGGTCTTGTTGGCGCCGGACGCGGTCGAGGTCGCCCTGCGCCTCCGCGCGCCACGACCCGTTGCGCTTGACCTCGAGGTGCCGGGACCGGACGTAGAGCAGCGCCTGGTTCCCGTCGAGCTGCGCGAGCCCGGCCGGCGACCGGAAGCCGCTGCGGCGATCGCGCATTTCGCCGTCGAACGGCACAGGGACACCGCCGACGAGGTCGACCAATGCACGGAACCCACGGAAGTCGATTTCGACGTACCGGTGGATCGGGACGCCGAGCGCCTCCGACACGGTGCGCACGAGGCGGGAGGGGCCGCCCGAGTTGTAGGCGCTGTTGACCTTCGCCTTGCGCCCGGTGTCGGCGATGGGGACCCAAAGGTCGCGGGGCACGGCGAGCACTTCGAGCGAGCGCGCGGGCGGATTCATCCGGACGATCGCGAGCGTGTCGCTCCTGCGCCCGCTCACGCCGTCGTCCTCGCCCTCGGGGCGCTCGTCGCTGCCCACGACGAGCACGTTGAACGGCTCGTCGAAGGACTTCTCGTCGAGGGACGGCTCGGCCTTGGAACCGCCAGCCGTCGGTCCGTCCGCGAGATCGACCCTGCGCACCGACCCCGGAGACTCACCCTCGCGGTCGGCGAGAGCGAGCGCGGCGCCGACGACCACCACCACGACGGCGAGGACGCCGAACACGTACGGCGCGCGCGACCTCGGCTCGTCGAACGCCTCCAGCGTGTCGGGCGGCGCCCCCCAGCGTCGCCGCTGCCCAGGCTCCGCCATGCGGCCACCGTAGTGCTGGCGGGGCGAAGGCTCTGGGTCGCGGCCGGGCGGGAGGGGTTGACTAGTCTCCTGGTGTTCCGGGCCAGAAGGGGTCCACGGAGCGCAGCCGACCGGTCCGTATGCTCGGGCCGATCGATCGAACTGGAGACCGACGCTGACCGAGTTGTCCCCCCTGCTTCGCCGCGTGCTCACGGCGGTAATCGCGCTGCTGCTGGTCGGCGGCGCTGCGGGCGCCGTGTGGCGCGCCGGCGACGACGACGGCGACCGCGGCGACCTCGCCGGTCAGGCGACGACGACCACGACGGGCGACGACGGCGGTGCGGTGGCGTCTTCGTCCACCACGCCGGAAACGACCACCTCCGTCCCTGCGCCCACGACGACCGCGGCGGGCGGCGCGGGGGGCACCGGCGGCGTCGGTGGCGCGGGCAGCGGTGGGACCGGCGGCAGCGGCGGGACCGGAGGCTCGGGCGGCACCGGCGGGACCGGAGGCTCGGGTGGCACCGGCGGGACCGGGGGCAGCGGGCTCGGGTCGTCCGGCAGCGGGGAGATCGCGTCCGGCCAGGGCGAGGTCGCCGACACCGGCGGCGAGGAGCTGCTCGTGCCGGGCCTCCTGCTGTTCGGCGTCGCGACCGTGGTGAGACGGGTCAACCGCCGCACCTCGGGCTGAACCAGGCGTTCACGTTCTGCGGCCGATCGGCCGATGGAACGAACGGAGGTGGTGGCATGACGAAGTGCCCCGAGTGTGCCCAGCTGCTCGCGCCCGAGGCTCGAGCCTGCCCCGCGTGCGGGCACGACCTGCGAGCGCGTCCCCTCGCCGATGCGCGCGACGACCGCGACGAGGAACAGGACAACGACGAGCTGCTCGCCGCCGTCGTGCAAGAAGGGGCGCACCGGCCACCGCCGCCGTGGGTGCCGTCGCTGGAAGACCGCATGAAGCCGAAGCCGAACACCAACCCGGAGGTCGACGTGGTTCCCGCGCCCCGAAGGGTCAGCTGGTGGCGCCGTCTGTCAGGTCGATGATCGCGTTGTCGTCGCCGTACTCGTTCGCTTCGTACGAGTGGGCGCCGTCGTCGTTGAACCACTCGCCGTCTGGCGTGCAGTAGCGGAACGCGTACCTGCGGCCGACCTCGAGGGTGACCGTCGCCGACCGCACGTCGCCGCGCTTACGCAGCGTGGTGGCGCTCGGGTCCCAGCCGTTGAAATCGCCGGCCACGGCGACCTTGCCGGCGGGTTCGTCGGCGGGGATCGTGAACGTGACCTTCACCTTGTCGCCCTTGGCGGGCTCGCACCGGATCATCGTCGCCTCCTGGTCGAACTGCCGACCGCGTCAACCCACCGTTGCCAACGCTCCGTACCCTACGCGCCGGTCTCCTCACACGGGCGTTGGCGGTTGTGGAGGCAATAGCGCACCGTAGCGGTGCCCTATTGCCTCCGGAACGAGGGGTGGGTGGTAGGACTTCGAGATGAGCACCACGGCATCCGTCCAGCCGCTGCGACCACTGGCGAGATGGGCGCAGCTCGGCGTCGGTCTCTACGGCGTGATCCTGCTCGTCGCGGTGGCCGCCAATCTCGAACGCCTCGTCGTCATCGACGGGTTCGAGAAGGGCACCATCGGGCTCAGCCGCGCCGAGCGGAGCGACGACGTGATGACGGCGCTCGGGTGGACCCAACTCGTGGTGTCCCCGTTCGTCTTCGGGATGTTCGTCGCGTGGTTCCACCGCGCGTACCGCAACGCGGTTCGGCTCGGGCTCGGCAACCCACCGCTCGGGACGGGGTGGGCCGTCGGTGCGTGGTTCATCCCGGTCGGCGGCCTGTGGCCCGTGAAGCTGATCGCCGACGCCACGTGGGACGCGAGCGGCACGGCACCGGCCGAGGGGTCACGTCGCGACCGCCTGCCGACGATCTGGTGGGGGTCGACGGTCGCGCACGTCGCCGCCGCGCTCGTGTTCGGCTTCGCGGCCCGCGCGACCGAAGGCACGTACGCCGGGCTGCGCGAGGAAGCGACCATCAGCATCCTCGCGGACGTCGTCGCCGTGGCGTCGGTCGTGGTGTCGCTCGTGTACATCGCGAGGCTCACCGGCCGGCAAGAGGAGCGCATCAGTGGCGCGCCGGACCCTCGCGACGCGAACGCGTCGCGACGCGTGACACTCGCCCCGCTCGCGGTCGCCGCGATCGGTCTTGCGATGGGGGGTGCCGTCATCGCGTCGTCGCGCGGAGACGACGCGCTGGCAGCGAGCGCTGTCGCACACCCGTCCGACGCGGCGGTCACCGAGCTCGACCGCGCGTGTGGTGCGTTCAACGAAGGGCTCGACGCCATCCCCGCGCCGAAGACCGTCGCCGACATCCCGGCGTACTTCGACGCCGTCATCGCGACGTACGAGCAGCGCGACGCCGCCTTCGCCGCCGCGCCGGTCGCCGCCGAAGCGAAGGCCGACTACGAGCGCGAGTTCCTCGGCCCCGTCCGCGCCGACAGCGCGCAGTTCGTCGCCGTCATCCGCCAGGCGATCGAAGCGGCGAAGACCGGTGACGGCACCAGCGTCCAGGCGATCCTCGACGCATTGCCGGAGACCGTGGGCAACCTCCCCGGCGCGGTCGGTTACGCGAGGCAGGTCGGTGCGAACACGTGCCAGGTCACGTTCTCGTCTCCGAACGAGCCCGTGGACGCCTGACGCGTCATTCGGCGGACGCGAACCGTCCCCACGCGGCCTGCCGCGTCACGAGCTCTTCCACGAGCCCTTGCGTGCCATTCGTCGACTCGGTCAGGAACTCGGGGGCCGCTCCTGCCAGTCGCCCTGGATGGTCGAGGGCCCCTTGGCTCCGGAGGTTTCTCGGAATTTGTTGGCGCCAGGTGTCGATCTGGGCCGGACCCGTTCGTGAACACGTCGAGAGGTCGGTACCGTGCCGGCCCCGAGAGAGGAGCTCCGATGCCGCAGTACCTGATGGCCGTGTACGTCGACTACGACGAGGCCGCGACCACGCCGCCCGAAGACATCGAGCAGGCGTACAAGTCGGTCGAAGGGTTCAACGCCGAGCTCCAGGCGAGCGGCGCGTGGGTGTTCGCCGGTGGGCTCCACCCGGCGTCGACGGCCACCGTCGTGCGCCAGAACGGCACCGAGGTGGTCACCACCGACGGCCCGTTCGCCGAGACCAAGGAGCAACTCGGCGGGTTCTGGGTCGTCAAGGCCGCCAACCTCGACGCCGCGCTCGCGCTCGCCGAGCAGGCCACCCGCGCCTGCGGCGCTCCCGTCGAGGTGCGCCCCTTCGAGGACGAGCCCGAGTAGCTCTTGTCCGCGGTCGACCTCGACGAGATCGGCAAGGTCTTCCGTGAACACTCCGGCCGGGCCGTCGCAACCCTCGTTCGCCTCCTCGGCAGCATCGACGATGCCGAGGAGGCGGTGCAGGACGCGTTCGTGGTCGCCATCGAGCGGTGGCCGCGCGACGGCGTGCCACCGAACCCCGCGGGATGGATCACCACGACCGCCCGCAACCGTGCCATCGACCGCCACCGCCGCGAGTCGGCGCGGCCCATTCGCCAGCAGGAGGCCGTGCGTCTGGCGACGGCGCGCGACTCGCGCGGGCCGAGCGATCCGGACGCTTCGGACGCGGAACGAGGACCGGTGGACGACGACCGCCTCCGACTGATCTTCACCTGCTGCCACCCCTCGCTCGCGCCAGCAGCGCAGATCGCGCTGACCCTCCGCCTGCTCGGCGGCTTGCAGACCGAGGAGATCGCGCGCGCATTCCTCGTGCCGGAGGCGACGATGGCCCAGCGCCTGGTGCGCGCCAAGCGCAAGATCAAGGCGGCCACCATCCCCTACCGCGTGCCACGCGCGGCCGAGCTTCCCGATCGGCTGCGCCCGGTGCTCGCCGTGGTCTACCTCGTCTTCAACGAGGGGTACGCCTCCACCTCGGGCGACGCGCTCGTGCGCCAAGAGCTCTGTGCGGAGGCGATCCGGCTCGGGCGCCTCCTCCTCGAGCTCATGCCAGACGAGCCGGAGGTGCACGGCCTCCTCGCGTTGATGCTCCTGACCGAGTCTCGGCGACCGGCGCGGACCGCGCCGGATGGGTCGCTGGTGCTCCTCGGCGAGCAGGACCGGACGCGATGGGATCGCGGCCTCATCCACGAGGGGCAGGAGATCGTCCGGTCCTGCCTCCGATGGAACCGGCCGGGGCCGTACCAGGTGCAGGCCGCCATCGCGGCGGTGCACAGCGACGCGCCGGCGGCAGCCGACACCGACTGGCGGCAGATCGTCGCGTTGTACGACCACCTCCTCGCGCTCACGCCGACGCCGATCGTCGCGCTCAACCGTGCGGTCGCGGTCGCCGAGGTCGACGGGCCTGCTGCCGCGCTCGAGATCGTCGACGCGCTCGACCTCGGCGAGTACCACCACTTCCACTCGACCCGTGCCGACCTCCTCCGGCGTATGGGGCGCACGGGGGACGCGGCCCGCGCCTACGACCTGGCGCTCGACCGGGCGGCCAACGCCGCCGAGCGGCGCTTCCTCGCCGGGCGCCGCGCCTCGCTCTGATCGCGGCGTCTCGTCAGCAGCCGCTGGTGTTCGAGCCCTGCAGCGACCACCCCCCGGCCGCGTCGCGGCCGACGAACACGAGCACGCTCCACCCCCTGCCCGAGTCGGACGCGTACGTGATCGAGCCGTCTGGCTCCGTCATCTCGATGTACCCGCTCCGAGCCGTACCTGGCGTGCGGGCGATGTACTGCGTGAGCACGTCGACCGGCTCGTCGCCGCGCACGCTCGGCTCGGGCCCGCGCGACCGGTTCGGGGGCCGGGCGCTCCGGCCGTCGCCCTCGCAACGCACCGCGACGTCGGGCGCCGTGTCGACCGCTCGACGTTCCACCACGGTCGGTTGCAGGTCGACGGTCTCGACCGGCATACCTTGCTCCGGCGGGGTCACCCGCAGCCCGGCCAGCCATTGGCCGTCCGTCGTCACGATCGTCAGCTGCATGACGTCGCACTGCAGCGGCGGCGTGGCGACGGGGGCCGGGACGCGGTCGACGACGACGTCAGCTCCCGTCCACGTCGCCATCTCGCCCGGGGCCGGCGTGCGCATGACGTCGATCTCCATGTGGTCCGGCGACGACGCGGTCATCGCATCGACCACCGACGCCGAGCTCGTCTTTGGGCCGAACGGCAGGGGCGGCGATGCCGGCCAACGCAGCTCCACGGGACCGTCCGCCCGGAGCCAATGGGTGACGAGTTGGCCCTCCGACGCCGGTGGTGCGCCGGGTGCCGGGCCGTCGATGGGGCCTCGCGTGGCGGACGGGACCCGCAGCGCGATCGGCAGCGCTGTCCCACAGTCGAACGGGACCGCCGTCGTCGAGGGCGACGTCGCGGTCACCGCGGCGCGATCGGCTGTATCGCCGTCGGGCGCCAAGGTCGTCGCCGTGGCGACGACGATCGCCGACCCGGCGGCGATCCCCACCGCGGCAATGGCGACGGACCGCCGCGACCCACGGCGGCGCTCGACGCGCTCCGGAGCGTCCATCGGATCGAGCCGCGGCGATGCGGTACCGGGGGCCTGCGCGGCGCGACCGTCCACCTGCACGTCGTTGCTGCGCTCTCGCAACGTGGCGCGGACGCGGTCTTCCACGACGTGCCGTGAGGGTCGATGACTCATCGCATGTCCTTTCGCAACCGGTTCAACGCGCGGTGAATGCGCGTGCGCACGGTGGTGGGCGAGCACCCGACGATCGCGGCGATGTCGGTCGCGGGCAGGTCTTCGTAGTAACGCAGCACGAGCACGATCCGGAGCGGGTCGGGCAGCTCCTGGATCAGCCTCCACGTCTCGTCGATGTCGGGCGGCGATGCGACGAGCTCGTCGGCCCTGCGGGACTCGTCCGGTCGTGTCGCGGCGCGCCGCCGCCAGCGCAAGCAGAGGTTGACGAGCACGGTCCGCACGTATGCCGCGGGCTCGTCGACCACGTCCCAGCGCTCGTGCAGCCGCAGGAACGCCTCGTTCGCCAGCTCCTCGGCAACGGCAGCGGAGCCGGTCATCAAGTACGCGAGCCGCGTCATCGCCGCGACGCGCGATCGGTAGACGTCGTCGAGCAGCTCCTCGCGACTGGGGGCGGTCACTACGGGTATTGAGTCACGAACGGCCCCGCACGTTCCCGGCCCTTACTTGCGGGCCGCGCGCTCCGACGCCCCGCCGTAGCCTGCGTGAGCAATGGGAACGTGGGATCGCATCCTGGCTGCGTTGCGGCGCGAGAAGCGCGACGTCGCGGAAGCCGTCGACGAATGGAAGGACAAGGCGAGCGCCGCGCTCGACCAGCGGGAGCGAGAGCTGAAGGCGAGCCCGTCGGAGAAGCTCGCGATGGAGGAGCAGCGGGGGTCGGAGATCGACGCCGAGCTCGACGCGGTGCGCAAGCGGATCGAGCGCGGCGACACGAACGCGTGACCTCCGGCCGTTCTGGGCGGAATCCTCCGTCCCACGGCCGGCCCGGTCCACCCAGAACGCTCGTGAGCGCCGTCGCTCGCCACCTCGGCGCACGCGTGACCATCTCGGTCGTCGCCGCGACCTGCCTCGGCTACGTGGCGCAGCGCGTGTCGGGCTCGTGGTGGCGGGACGTCGACCACGTGCGCCGGGCACTCGGGTACTCCGCGCGTGAGCTGGCGGCTGGCGAGTGGTGGCGGTTGTGGACCGTCAACCTCGTGCACGACCCGGTGCCTCCCGAGTACGTCGCGCCCGGGTTCATGCACCTGGTCAACAACGTGGTGCCCCTCTTTCTCGTCGGTCCGGTGGTCGAACGGCACCTCGGCGGCGCGAGGTACGCAGCGTTCCTGTTCGCCGCCGGCGGGCTCGGGAGCGTGCTCGCCTTCGCCATCGACCCGCCCACGATCTACGCGGGCGGGGCCTCCGGCCTCGTCATGGCCACCATCGGCGCGGGGCTGTACATGGTCGTGTCTCGCCGACCACGCCGTCCGTGGCCATGGGTCGCCGCGGCGGCCGGCGTCGCGTACGCCACGTACTCGATCGTGGATCGCGCCGAGATCACCGCCGTCGCGCACGGAGGCGCCCTGCTGTCGGGGCTCGCGATGGCCATCCCGCTCGACCCGAACCGACCGCGCCGGGTTGCGGCCGGGGCGTTCGCGTCAGCCCTCGTAATCGTCGTCGTGGCCATGCCACTCGTGTCGTCCCGGCTGCGCGACGTAGACGAACGGGTCGTCTCCGCGGTCCCCGTCGGTACCCGACCGTCCCGCGTGCAGGTGGTCGGCGACCATGTGGTCGTCCACTTCGACCCGTCGACGAACCAGCGAGGCGTCGCGGTCGACGAGCGGACGAACGCGATCACGCCGTCCGCGACCGAAGCCGCGCCGGACACCACCAACGTCGATGCCGGTCGCCTGTCGTGGTCGCGTCGCGGGTCGACCGTCGTGGGAGTCGACGCGTCGGGCGGCGTGGCGCACCGGATCTCCCTCGGGAACGGTTGGGCGTACGACCTTGCCCGCGGGGGCGACGAATGGGTGTGGGTGGTGGACGGCCCTGGCCGGCGATTGCTCGCGATCGACGGACGGACGGGGGACGTGGTGGACGAGGTCGACCTCGGCCTCATCGTGCCCGTCGCCATCGACGTCGACGTCGACGACGGTCGGGCCTGGGTGGCGGATTACTGGGGAGGCCGGCTCCTCGAACTGGACCTGACCCGTGGGCCCTGACCACGTTGCGACAGGCCTCCGCGGCGACGTGCGCGCCTCAGCCGCGGTACTCGCGGCTCACGTCGCGCGGAAAACGGTTCGCTCGGCGGGCCCGGGTGCGGTTCGCCGCTCACTAGCCTCACGCGTTGTGCTCCGCCGTCGCAGCCGTGCAGACACGACCGGCACACCGCCGATCGACCTGGCGGCGCTGGACGACCGCTGGCGCCGCTCGATAGAGGACATCGAAGCGTCGCGTGCACGCCTCAAGGGCTTGATCACGGACTGCAGGCCGGGGCCGGTGCAGGACCGGCTGCGCACGATCGCCGAGCGCGTCGACCAGACGGCGGTTGCCGCGGCGCAGCTCGCGTTCCGGGCGCAACGGGCGGCCTCCGCCGTTCGGGGGCTCGGGCTCGAGGACGTCCGCGCGGAGCTGAAGCGTGTCCGTCGTCAGGTCGCCGACAGCCCCGACGGATCGCCGGGACACGACGCTGCCGCGGCCGAGTTGCGCGCGCTCGAAGACAAGCACGCCGCGCTCAACCAGCTCGCGAACACGGCCGACGACGCCGCGGAGCACCTTCGCCTGCTCGACCTGCGCGTCGGTGCCGCGGTGGCCCGCGCCGCGCAGATCGCGCTCCTTCCCGACGCCGACGTCGCCATGGCCCAGATCGAGCGCGACGTGACCGCGGTGGTCGACGAGCTTGCCGCGCTGCAAGCCGGACTCGACGCGGTCGCCACCCCGCCGGGGTCGACGTAGATCAGTCGAAGTCGAAGAGGTCTTCGAGGAACGAGCCGCGGCGCTTCCGGCGCGGACCGCGGTAGTCGTCGTCGCGATCGCCGCGGTAGCGCTCGTCTCGATCGCCGCGGTAGCGCTCGTCTCGGTCGCCGCGGTACCGGTCGTCGCCACGGTCCGCTCGCCCTTCCCATGCGGCGTCGGGGGCGGTCGAGCGGACGACGGCGGGCGCGGCTCGGTCGATGATCTTGTCGAGCTCGCCGCGGTCGAGCCAGACGCCGCGACACTGAGGACAATGGTCGATCTCGATGCCCTCTCGGCTCGAGATCACGAGCGTCACGGCGCAGACAGGGCAGTTCACGGGCGCCAACGCTACCCACCCAGGCGCACGCTCATCCGCGCGCGCCGGGGAGGGCACGGAGCGCCGCCGCTGCGTCCTCGGGGACGACGGGGTTGAACCACACCCCGCCACCGAGCTCGCCCGCGGCGACGAATCGCGGCGAACCGGGTTGCCGGTAGATCGGCGCCACGTGCGCGTGCAGGTGCGCGCCGGGCCAGTCGCCGCCGTCGACGGGCCGTTGGTGCACCCAGAGCATGTACGGCATCGGCGCGTCGAACAGCTGGTCGAGCCGCACGAGCACGTCGCGGAGCACGCAGGCGAACGCGTCGCGGTCGTTGGCCTGTGTCAACGGCAGGTCGGGAAGGTGGTCCCCGGGCGAGACGAGCAACTCGTACGGCCACGTCGGCGCGAACGGCACGGTTGCGGTCCACCCCCCTGTTGCCGAAACCGTTCGGTCCGACGGGCCGGCGTCGCACAGCGGGCAGCGATCGGCGGCGCGCTCCAGCTCGCGAAGCGGGGCTGGCGGCACATGGTCGAACGCGTAGAGCTGCCCGTGGGGGTGGTCGATCGTTGCGCCGACCGCCGGGCCTCGGTTCTCGAACACCAAGACATACGCACTCCCGTCGCGGGCTGCGTGCTCCGCCGTCCGGTCTGCCCACAGGTCGACGACGCGCCGAACGCCGCCGTCGCCGAGGTCGCTCAAGCTGGCGTCGTGCCGCGGCGAGAACAGCAGCACCTCGGCGCGACCACCCGGCAACGGCGGCCACCGGTTCACGAACCAGCCGACGTCGTACGGCTCGGGAGCTTCGAGGCCGCCGGGGCAGAACGGGCAGCCGTCCGGCAGGTTCGGTCGATGCTGCCTTGCCGCGGCGACGACGACCTCATCACCCGTGAGCGGGTCGATCCGCACGTCGCTCGGCATGAGCCGTCGATCATCGCGCCCTCGTGTCACTTGGCGGACTCGAGCGCCCGCGCGATGGCGGACGCGGCCACTCCGACCGCGGCGAGCTCCTCGTCGGACAGGTGTTCGAGCAGCGACTCGACGACCTCGACGCGGCTTCGGCGGCCGCGTTCCATGATCCTGCGGCCCTTGTTCGTTGCTCGGACGATCGTTGCGCGGCGGTCACCCGGGTGCTGATGGCGCTTGGCCAGGCCTGCTCGCTCGAGGCCGTCGACGATGCGCGTCATCGTCGGGCTCGTGACCTGCTCCACGACCGCCAGCTCGGCGATCGTGCGGGCGCCTCCGAACACGAGCACGGACAGCGCGGAGAGCTGGCCAGGAGGCACGCCGAGCACCTGGTCGACGGTGCGAGCCCTGCGCACCAGGTGGATGGCGACGGAGTTCACCTGCGCGGCGACGGCAGCCCTACTGGCCGATTGCATTAGATAGGTAGGCTACCTACTCTTGCGCGTCATGACCATCACCGGCCTTCGCCAGGTCGCGCAACGCGCCGAGGACCTGGCCCGCGCGACCTCGTTCTACCGAGACGTTCTCGAGCTTCCCCTGATCGCGCGCTTCGACCCACCCGGCCTCGTGTTCTTCGACCTCGGCGGGACGCGATTGCTGCTCGAGGTCGGTGCGCCGGCCGCCCTCCTCTACATGGCGGTCGCCGACGTGGCCGAGGTGACCGACCGGTTGCGGGCCCGCGGCGTGACGATCGAGGCCGAACCTCACGTCATCCACGTCGACGCGGATGGGCTCTTCGGACCGGCCGGAGACGCCGAGGAGATGGCGTTCTTCCGCGATTCCGAAGACAACCTGCTGGGCTTGGCCGGAAGGCGAGCGACGGCCGGGCAAGGCTGAGGCGCGCCGCCGGGGAACTCGCGGCGGCCGCAGGTCGTCGTACCTGCGTGACCAAGGCGATCTTCCTGGTGGCGATAGCCGTCGCGTGCGCGGGCTGCACCGGCGAAGGCGAGCCGGCGCGCGTCGCGGCGGACGGCGCTGGTGGCGGCGCGCGAAGCGACGGCCGCGGTGCCGCGGCCAAGGGGAGCGTCGCTGCGGCCGACCTGCCCGATGTCGTCGACCTCTCGCAGCTTCCTCCGCTCGGCGACGGCGACATCGCCACCGAGGTGATCGAGGGAGCCAACGCCTATGCGGCCGAGCACCAGGACCACTTCGCGGGGATGCTCGGCGCGGGCGGCTTCCTGTGGGTCGGGTTCACCCACGGCGCGGCCGAGCACCTCGCGGAGCTCCGCAGCCGTGTCGCGCCCGAAGCACCGGTGCGCGCGTTCACCGCGACGTTCACCGAGGTCGAGCTGCGCGCGTTGCAGGCCCTCGTGACTGCCGACATGTCGGTGCTCCACGACCGCGGCGTGAACGTGTCGATGGTGGCGGTGTCGGTGCCACGCAACCGTGTCGAGATCGGGATCGCCGACGACGACGACGCCGCGGTCGAACTGCTCCGCAGGCGCTACGGCGCGGACAGGATCCACGTCGAGCGTGGCGTCGTCGTCCAGCCCGTCGGACGCTGACGCAGGGCGTTGCGGTGCTGCGCCCGCTACCCGACGCGTACCGGCAGGGAGGCCAGGCCGCGGAGGACCATGGTCGGCCGGCGCGCCGCGGGCCCCGCCTGCTCGAGAACGCCGCGGCGCAGGAGCGCGGCGAACGCGGCCCTGGCTTCCATGCGTGCCAACGCCGCGCCGAGGCAGTGGTGGATGCCGGTCGAGAACGAGAGGTGCTGGCCGGCGTTGGCGCGGGTCACGTCGAACCTCGACGGTGACTCGAACACGACCGGGTCACGGTTCGCGCCGCCGAGCAACGAGATGATCTCGTGGCCTCGCGCCAGCTTCCGGCCATCCGCCAGCTCGGTGTCGTGGCCGACGACGCGGGACGTGAGCTGCACCGGGCTGTCGTAACGGAGCATCTCTTCGACCGCGTTCGGGAGGATCGCGAGGTCGTCGCGGAGCTTGGCCTGCTCGGTGGGATGCTCGATCAGGGCGAGCGTGCCGTTGCCGATCAGGTTCACCGTCGTCTCGAACCCGGCGATCAACAGCAGCACGCACGTCGCGACCAGCTCGCGCTCGTTCAGCCGGTCGCCCTCGTCGGTCGCCGCGATCAGGGCGCTGAGGATGTCGTCCTTCGGCTCGTGCCGGTGTTCCTCGATGAGCC
>DASVEG010000040.1:0-17113 GCA_036380695.1 Acidimicrobiales bacterium | reverse complement strand
GTACCGTGGAACGAGATCGACATGGGACAGCTCCGCCTCGACCCGCTCACCGGCCGCTGGGTCGTCATCAGCGCCGACAGGGCCGATCGGCCGCAGCCGTTCGCGCACCGGAGCCTCCCGGTGCAGGCCGACGCGGAGATGCCGTGCCCGTTCTGTCCTGGCAACGAGGAGAAGACGCCGCCTGCGCTCGAGACGTACGGGCCGCACGGCGAGTGGCTCGTCCGCATCGTCCCCAACCTCTATCCGGCCTTCGCCGGTCGGGAACCAATGGCGGTGCAGAACATCGGCCCGGTCCACACCCAAGCCGACGCCACGGGCATCCACGAGGTCGTCGTGTTCTCGCCGAGCCACACTGCGACCTTCGCCGACCTCTCCGACGCCCAGGCCGGGCTCGTGCTCGCCGCGGTGCGCGATCGCACCGAGGAGCACGCCGGGTCGTCGGCCGCCCTCCGCTACACCCAGTTCATCGTGAACGCGGGGCGGGAGGCCGGCGCGTCGCTCGACCACCCGCACGGCCAACTGCTCGCGATGCCGTTCGTGCCGAGCGAGCTTGCCGACGAGCAGGCGGGCTTCGACCGCTTCCGCGGCGCGTGCCTGCTGTGCACGGTGCTCGAGGCGGAGGAGGAGGTCGGCCACCGGGTCATCCAGGCCGACGGGCGCCACGTGCTCGTCGCCCCGTTCTGGAGCGGCACGCCGTACGAGATGTTGATCCTCCCCAGGATCCACGAGCCGTGGGTGCACCACGCCGCCCCCGCCGACCTGTCCGCCGTCGGGCGGGCGATCCGCGACGCGCTGGCGCGCCTGCGTCGGGCCGTGGGCGACGTCGCCTACAACATCGTCCTCCACTACGCCCCCTTCCGCGCCCACGCCGACTTCCACTGGCACGTCCACCTCCTCCCGAAGGTGACGACGAGGGCGGGGTTCGAGCTCGGTACCGGCGTGCTCATCAATGTGCTGCCGCCGGAGTACGCAGCCGCCGAGCTGCGCGCCGCGCTCGCTTGACGCGGCTCCGCGTTTACGTCGACATCGACGCCCCGCCCGCCCGTGTGTGGGCTGCCGTGCGCGACATCGCGTCGCACCCGCGATGGATGCACGACGCGGTGGCGATCCGGTTCGTGACCCCGCAGCGCGAGGGCGTCGGGACGACGTTCGACTGCGACACCAAGGTGGGGCCGTTCCGCCTCGTCGACCGCATGGAGGTCGTCGAGTGGAAGCCGCGGCGGGCGATGGGGATCACGCACGCCGGCACGGTCTCGGGCCGCGGCCGGTTCGTGCTGCAACCCCGCAGGTTCGGCCGCCGCACCCGGTTCGTATGGGACGAGCGGCTGCGGTTCCCCGTGTGGTTCGGCGGCCCCATCGGGTCCGCCATCGCCCGCGCCGTCCTCCGCCGCATCTGGCGCCGCAACCTCGCGAACCTCAAACGCCTCGTCGAAGGCTGACAGGTCGCCGTTTCGTCGGCTTTTGGAGGCAATAGAGGCGGTGGTACCGCCTCTATTGCCTCCGGAACGGCAGTTGTGGCGTCAGACGGCGAGGTGGAGGGCGGCGGCGAGGCGGCGGACGTCGGGGTCGGCAGCGTCGCCTGCTGCCTCGAGGGCGAGGAACACGACCTCCTGGGCGCGCTCCAGCGGCACCTGGATGCCGAGCTCGCGGCCGATGGCGAGCGCGGTGAGCGCCGACGGCACGGCCGACGGGTCGGCGACGGCGCGCTCGACCGCGGTGTCGAGCAGCCGAGCGAGCGTGGCCGCCGCCCGCCTGGTGTCGAGCTGCACGCCGTGCTGTTTGGCGTCCCTGGCTATCGCGATCGCGCCCGCGTAGTCGTCGGGGTCGAGCGAGCCTTCCTGCGCGGCGATTTCGGCGTCAAGCCGCCGAGCCAGCGCGAGCTCTGCGGGCGCACGCAGCTCCGGCGGCAGCTGGTAGCCGGCCGAGGCCAGCGCCACGAGCGTCGCCCTGTGGTCTTGGTAGAGCCGGTCGTACGCGGCCGCGAAGCGGTCGGCCAGCCGCCCCGCCGCCGTCCGCAGGATCTGCTCGGCGCCCTCAGGCACGGACGACTGCAACCCGAACTCGTTCTCGAACCCCTCGCCGATCAGACGCAGGAGCGTCATCGCGGGCGCACCGAGCTCGAACGCCGACCGCAACCGCTCGAACGCCTCCGCGTCACGTTGCCCCTGCGCGAGGCGCGTCGCGCCGAACACTTCGAGCCCCCCCAGGCGAACGGCCGCGTACACGTGTTGGGTCGCACGGCCCGTCCGCACGTGTGTCAGGCGCACCTGCCCCCAGCACATCGCCAGCGCGCCGCGGTCGGCGTGCCCGCGGTCGACGACGTCGACGGCGAACGCGCCGACCATGGGGGGCGGGTCGCGCCCCTCCAACAGTTGCGCGAGGGCGAGCTGGGCGACGGCGCGATCGGTCGGCACGTCGGCGGGCTCGACGTGCCGGCGCCAGACGTCGCGCCCGCTGCCCTCCTCCCGCACGTTGCTCTCCGCCTCGTCGAGGAGCCGGAGGAAGATCTCGCGGGGCGGCTGCTCGCCGAGGTCGTCGAGGCAATCGAGCGCGCGAGCCGCGTACCGCAGCACCTGCACCGTCTCGAGTCCCGCGAGGTCGTTGAAGAACCAGCCGCACGACGTGTACATGGCGAGCGCGTGGCGCGCCGCCTCCAGCAATGTGAACGCCTCGACCGGGTCGCCGACGACGTGCTGCGCGGCGAACTCGTTCTTGGTCACGGCGCCGAGCAGCACGTCGACGTACGCGTCGCGGGCGCGCCACGGGTCGGCCAGCACCGCGGTGCCCCGGTGCTCCATCGCGGCGTCGACGGCCTCGCGGACGACGTCGAGCGCGGCGCGCAGCGGCGCCCGCCACCGCTGGTTCCAGCCGGGGCCGCCGCCGGTCGAGCAGCCGCAGTCCTCCTTCCACCGCCCGACGCCGTGCGCGCACGACCAGGCGCTGACGACGACGCCCACCTCCTCGGTCGGTGGGTGCTGCCGGAGCCACTCGGCCACACTGACGACCTCGATGCCCCGTTTGGGGGCCTCGACGGCGAGCGCGTACGCGAGGAACCGGTCGCCGTAGTGGTGGTGGTGACCGAACGTCTCGCCGTCGGCCGCGACGGCGACGAGCCCACCGTCGGGCGCCGCCGCCTCGACCCGGTCGACGAACGCCTCGCTCGACAACCCGCCGAGCTCGAACGCGACCGCGTGCGACAACCCGCCGTCGTAGAACACGAGATCGACCGACAGGTCCGCGCGCTCGGGGTCGACCCACCGGTACGCGCGCCGCGGGTCGATGTCGCGGTCGGCCTGGTAGGGCGCAAGGATCGTGTAGCGCACGCCCTCCTCGGCCAGCACCCGCAACACGGCGTCGTCGACGGCCGTCTCCGGGAGCCACATGCCGACCGCCGGCCGCCCGAACCGCAACTCGAACTCGCGCAAGCCCCACCGCACGACCGTGCGCACGTCGCGCTCCGTCGCGAGCGGGAGGATGACGTGGAAGTACGACTGGGCCATGGCGCCGCCGCCCCGTCGGTCGCCCTCGAGGATGCGCTCGAACGCCTCCGGCTCGTGCTCGGCCAACCACGTCGTGAGCGTCGGCCCGACGTCGAACGACAGGTGCTCGTAGTTGTTGACGATCGCGACGACGCGCCCGTGCTCGTCGACCACCCGCGCGAACGCGTTCGGCCGGTACGCCTCCAGCGCGATCCGTTCGTTCCAGTCGTGGAACGGCTCGGCCCCCGGCTCGCGCGGTACCTCCTCCGTCCACGGGTTCTCCCGAGGCGGTTGGTAGAAGTGCCCGTGGAACGCCAGCGCGATCGGCTCAGGCATGGCGACGACCGTACCGGGTGCGTTCTGGGTGCAGAACGGCTAGGGCTGGGGGGCGAGCCAGAGCACCGCGAGGGGCGGGAGGGTGACCTCGGCGGAGTGGGCGAGGCCGTGCCACGGGTCGTCGGTGGCGATCACGGCGCCGCCGTTGCCGAGGCCGCTGCCGCCGAACTCGGCCGCGTCGGTGTTGACGACCTCGCGCCAGGCACCGCCCCGCGGCAGCCCGATCCGGTAGCCGTGGCGTGGCACCGGCGACAGGTTGGCGATGCACGCAACCGAACGCTTGGCGCCGTCGTCGAAGCGAAGGAACGAAAGGATGTTGTTGTCGACGTCGCTCGCGTCGATCCACCGGAACCCGTCGGGGGCGAAGTCGCGTTGCCACAGCGCGGGTTCGGCGACGTACTCGCGGTTGAGCGACCGGAGCAGGTCGTGCACGCCGCGGTGCTCGTCGTAGCCGAGCAGGTGCCAGTCGAGCGACACGTTGTGGTTCCACTCCGCCGACTGCGCGAGGTCGGCGCCCATGAACAGCAACTGCTTGCCAGGGTGCGCCCACATCCACGCGTACAAGGCCCGGAGGTTGGCGGCCTTCTGCCACCGGTCGCCCGGCATCTTGTTCAGCAGCGAGCCCTTGCCGTGCACGACCTCGTCGTGCGACAGCGGGAGGATGAAGTTCTCGGTGAATGCGTAGAGCAGCCCGAAGGTGAGCTCGTTGTGGTGATACCGCCGGTACACGGGCTCCTTGGAGAAGTACTCCAAGGTGTCGTGCATCCAGCCCATGTTCCACTTGAAGCCGAAGCCGAGACCGCCGAGGTACACCGGCCGTGAGACGGCCGGCCACGCGGTCGACTCCTCGGCGATCGTCATCACGCCCGGGTGGCGGCCGTAGACGACTTCGTTCATCTCCTTGAGGAACTGCACCGCGTCGAGGTTCTCGCGGCCGCCGAACTCGTTCGGGATCCACTCGCCTTCCTTGCGCGAGTAGTCGAGGTAGAGCATCGACGCGACGGCGTCGACCCGCAGGCCGTCGATGTGGAACTGCTCGATCCAGTACAAGGCGTTGGAGATCAGGAAGTTCCTGACCTCGTTGCGGCCGAAGTTGAAGACGAGCGTTCCCCAGTCGGGGTGCTCGCCCTTGCGCGGGTCCTCGTGCTCGTACAGCGCGGTCCCGTCGAAGCGAGCGAGCGCCCACGCGTCCTTCGGGAAGTGGGCAGGCACCCAGTCGACGATGACGCCGATGCCATCGCGGTGCAGCGCGTCGACGAGCACGCGAAACTCGTCCGGCGTGCCGAAGCGCGACGTCGGCGCGAAGTACGACGACACCTGGTAGCCCCACGAGCCGCCGAAGGGATGTTCCGCGACCGGGAGGAACTCGACGTGGGTGAACCCGAGATCGGTGAGGTACGCGGGGAGCTGCTCCGCCAGCTCGAGGTACGTGAGCGGCCGGTCGCCGTCCTCCGGACGGGTGCGCCACGACGCCAGGTGCATCTCGTAGATCGACACCGGCGCGTGCAACCAGTCGGTCTCGTCGCGCTTCGTCATCCAGTCGTCGTCGGCCCACGTATACGACGACGCGTCGACGACGCTCGCGGTGCCGGGCGGCACCTCGGTCGCGAACGCGAAGGGGTCGGCCTTCAAGAGCAGGTGACCCTGCTGGGTGAGGATCTCGAACTTGTACTTGGTGCCCGGCTCGACGCCGGGGACGAACAGCTCCCACACGCCGGACGAGCCGAGCGTGCGCATGGGGTGCACCCTGCCGTCCCACAGGTTCCAGTCGCCGACGACGCGCACGGCGTTCGCGTTCGGGGCCCACACGGCGAACGACGTGCCGCGCACGCCCTGGTGCTCGCGTACGTGCGCGCCGAGCAGCTTCCACAGGTCGTGGTGGCGGCCTTCGCCGACGAAGTGCAGGTCGAGCTCGCCGAGCGTCGGCCAGAAGCGGTAGGGGTCGTCGAGCTCGACGGTGTCGCCGTTCGCGTAGTGCGCCTCGACGCGGTACGTCTCGCTCGCCGCCTCGGGGATCTCGGCTTCGAACACGCCACCTTCGTGGCGCCTGCGCATGTCGATGACGGTGCCGTCGTCGAGCCGCAGCCGCACCGCCGTCGCGTCCGGTCGCAACACGCGTGCGACGACGCGGCCGTCGGCCTTGTGCGCGCCGAGCACGTGATGGGGGTCGGTGTGCTCGCCGCGCACGAGCCGCTCGACCTCCGCGATCATCGGGTCGGGCTGGCGCGGCGCGTTCGTCGCGTTCGTTCGCGGGCTCAAGAGACCTCCAAGATCCTCTGGACCGCCGATTCGGGGATCGCTACCCAATCGGGCCGGTGGCCGACCTCGTAGCCGACCTCGTACACGGCCTTGTCGAGCTCCCAAGCGCGCAGGGCTTGCATCGTCTCGTCGCTCCCGATTCCGCCCGGCAGCAGCGCGTCCACGCCCGGCGTGCCGAGGTAACCGCGCAGGAACGCCTTGCGGTTGCGCTCCTCCCACGCCGCGGCGATGGGTGCGAGGCGCTCGAGGTCGACGTCGTCGCGCTCGCGCAGCGCGATCTCGGCCGCGTAATGCAGCGACCGCAGCATCCCGCTCACGTCCTTGAGCGGCGACGACGGGATGCGTCGCTCGTCGAGGGGCCGGTTGGGTTCGCCCTCGAAGTCGAGGACGTACCAGCCGGTGTCGGTGCGGACCACCTGGCCGAGGTGGTAGTCGCCGTGCACGCGCAGGGCCGGCCCCGGCGGGAGGGCGGCGAAGCGGTGGAACGCCTGCGCCACCTGCTCGCGCCATGGCCGCTCCGCGCCGATGCGTTCGAGCTGTCGGTGCATGACGCCGACCCACTTGCCGAGGTCGCCGGTCTGCGTACCGAACGCGTCGGCGAGCGCGAGGTGCATCCCCGCGGTCACCTCGCCGAGCCGGCGCGCCTCTGCCGCGAAGTCGCCGCCGCACTCGGAGACGTCGTCGCAATCGCTCCCGTACGCGTCGCGCAACGACGTCAACGCGAGCGCCCACCCGTCGGTCGCGCCGGTGAGGAACGGTTGCACGACCGCGAGGTGGCGGTCATCGCGTTCCCACACCGCGGTGGGTGCGGCGACGTGCGCGAACCCGGCGTCGCCGAGCGCGGTCGTCACTTCGATGTCGGGGTTGGCACCGTCGTGCACGCGACGGAACACCTTGAGCACGAGGCGCTCGTCGCACACCAACGACGTGTTCGACTGCTCCGCGCCCATCGGTCGCACGTGGCGCACTTCTTCGCCCGGCGCCACGCGCTCGAGCACGGCCCTCGCCAAGTCGGCGTCGAGCAACCCGTCGAAGAGGAGCCAGTCGCCCGCGACGCCCAGGATCGCGGCGTCGTGGCCGTGCAGGAAGTCGGGCACGGCCGTGGTCGGCGCCGCGCCGACGAGCAGCTGGTACCGCTTGCCGTCGGCGTCGACGAGCATCCAGAGCAGGCGCTCGGCCAGCTGCTCGTCCTCCTCGATGTCGACGCGCTTCGGCGCGTTGCCGGAGAACCAGCGCTGCTTGCCCAGGTACTCGGGGAGGAGCTCGGCGATGGCGGTGAGGTCGAAGTCGCTCATCGCTCCTGGCCACCCTGATGCTCGACGAGCTGGAACCAGTAGAACTGGTAGGGCCCGAGCGTCACGAAGTACGGCAGCTCGCCGATCTTCGGGAAGGGCACGCGGCCGAGCAGCTCGATCGGCGTGAGGCCGTCGAAGGTCTGCATCGGGAGCTCGGCGGGCTGCGCGAAGCGGCTGAGGTTGTTGACACAGAGGATCGTGTCGCCGGTCTCCCCGTCGCACCGCACGTAGGCGAGCACCGACGGGTTGTCGACGGAGAGGAACTCGATCGACCCCGTGCCGAAGACCGGGTGCTGCTTGCGCACTTCGAGCATGCGCTTCATCCAGTGCAGCATCGACGACGGGTCGCGCATCCCCGCCTCGACGTTCACGGCCTGGTAGCCGTACACCGGGTCCATCAGCGGTGGGAGGTACAAGCGGGCGAAGTCGGCACGGGAGAAGCCACCGTTGCGGTCCGGCGTCCACTGCATCGGCGTGCGCACGCCGTCGCGGTCGCCGAGGTAGATGTTGTCGCCCATCCCGATCTCGTCGCCGTAGTAGAGGACGGGGCTTCCTGGCATCGAGAACAGCAGCGCGTGCAGCAGCTCGGCCACGCGCCGGTCGTTCTCCACCAGCGGCATCAGGCGCCGGGAGATGCCGACGTTGCGCCGCATGCGCGGGTCCTTCGCGTACTCGGCGTACATGTAGTCGCGCTCTTCGTCGGTCACCATCTCGAGCGTCAGCTCGTCGTGGTTGCGAAGGAACATGCCCCACTGGCAGCCGTCGGGGATCTCCGGCGTCTGGCTCACGATCTCGGTGATCGGGTAGCGCTGCTCGCGGCGGACCGACATGAACATGCGGGGCATGATCGGGAAGTGGAAGCACATGTGGAACTCGTCGCCCTGGCCGAAGTACTCGACCACGTCGCCGGGCCACTGGTTCGCCTCCGCTAGCAGGACGCGACCGGGGAACGACGCGTCGACCTCCTTGCGGAGGCGCTTGAGGTAGTCGTGCGTCTCGGGCAGGTTCTCGCAGTTCGTGCCCTCACGCTCGAACAGGTACGGCACCGCGTCGACGCGGAAGCCGTCGAGGCCGATGTCGAGCCAGAACTTGACGACGTCGATCATCGCCACCTGGACCTCTTCGTTGTCGTAGTTGAGGTCGGGCTGGTGGCTGAAGAAGCGGTGCCAGTAGTACTGCTGCCGCTGCGGGTCCCACGCCCAGTTCGACGTCTCGGTGTCGACGAAGATGATGCGGGCGTCCTGGTACTGCTGGTCGTCGTCCGACCACACGTACCAGTCGTGCTTCGGGTTGACGCGATCGAGCCGCGACTCCTGGAACCACGGGTGGGCGTCGCTGGTGTGGTTGACGACGAGGTCGGCCACGACCCGGATGCCGCGCCGGTGCGCCTCCTCGAGCAACGTGACCGCGTCGCCGAGGTCGCCGAACTCGGGGAGGATCGTGAAGAAGTCGGCGATGTCGTAGCCCCCGTCGCGGAGCGGCGAGGAGAAGAACGGCAGCAGCCAGAGGCAGTCGACGCCGAGCCACTCGACGTAGTCGAGCTTCTGGGTCAGCCCCTTGAGGTCGCCGAAGCCGTCGTCGTTCGAGTCGTAGAACCCGCGGACGCCGACCTCGTAGAACACCGCCTTCTGGTACCAACGGAGGTCGCTCGCCTCGGTAGGAGTGAGGGGGACGTCACCGAGCTCACTCATCGCTCATCCAAGGCCCCGGAGGTGCAGGACATGCGCGACTTCGTGCCACGGGTCGAGGCGCACGAACGGGTTCGGCCCCTGCCACGTGTACGACTCGCCCGTGAGTTCGTCGTACGCCTCGAACGGCCGATCCCACGCCAACCCGAGCGACCCGAGGTCGAGCGACAGCGTGGCGTCCTGCGTCGTCCACGGGTCGACGTTCGCGACCACGAGCACGACGTCCGACCCGTCGTCGGAGACCTTCGACCAGCAGAGGATGTTCGGGTTCGACGAGCCGTGGAACTGGATGTTCCGCAGGCGGCTGAACGCGGGGTGGCGTCGCCGAATCTCGTTGATGCCGGCGATCCACGACGCGAGCGAGCGAGGGTCGTCGTAGTCGCGGGCACGGATCTCGTACTTCTCCGAATGGAAGTACTCCTCGTTCGTCTGCGACATCGGCTCGTTCTCCATGAGCTCGTAGCCGCTGTAGATGCCGTAGGACGGGACCAGCAGCGCGGCGAGCAGGAGGCGCACCTTGAATGCCGGCGGCGTGCCGTTGCGCAGCGGGCCGCTCAAGATGTCCGGCGTGTTCGGCCAGAAGTTGGGCCGCATGTAGTCGGCCTTGTCGGACAGCGCGACCTCTTCGACGTACGCGCGCAGGTCGGCGCCCCCGGTGCGCCACGTGAAGTAGGTGTACGACTGGCTGAAGCCGACTTCCGCGAGCTTCGCCATGACCGGCGGCCGCGTGAACGCCTCCGCGAGGAAGACCACGTCGGGATTCGCCTTCTGCACCTCGGCGATGCACCACTCCCAGAACGCCGTCGGCTTGGTGTGCGGGTTGTCGACGCGGAACACGCGGACGCCCTTCGCGATCCAGAAGTCGAGGATCTCCTTGCACGCGTTCCACAGCGCGAGGCGATCGGCCTCGGCCTCCGGCCAGAAGTTGATCGGGTAGATGTCCTGGTACTTCTTCGGCGGGTTCTCCGCGTAGGCGATGGTGCCGTCGGGCCGGTGATGGAACCACTCGGGGTGCTCCTTGACCCACGGGTGGTCGGGCGAGCACTGCAGCGCGTAGTCCAGCGCGATCTCGAGACCGAGCTCGGACGCACGGCCGACGAGCTCTTCGAAGTCGGTGTACGTGCCGAGGTCGGGATGAATCGCGGTGTGCCCGCCCTCCTTCGCGCCGATCGCCCAAGGGCTGCCGACGTCCTCGGGCAGCGAGTCGAGCGTGTTGTTCTTGCCCTTGCGGAACTCGCGCCCGATGGGGTGGACGGGCGGGAAGTACACGATGTCGAAGCCCATCGCCGCGACGTAGTCGAGGTGGTCCTTCGCGCCCCGCAGCCCGCCGACCGACCGCGGGAAGAACTCGTACCACGCGCCGTACAGCGCACGTTCGCGGTCGACCCACAGCGGCACCGGCTCGCTGCGCGCGACGTCGGCGTCGTCCGCCGGGCCCCACAACAGCTCGGCGACCGTGTCGGTCAGCGCGGGAGCGATGCGTTCGCCGTGCGGCCCCTTCCCGGTCCGCAGCGACTGCGCGATCGAGCGCAGGTGGGCTGCGCCGTCCTTGTCGACGCGAGCCAGCGCCTTGGCCCGCCGCTCGAACAGGAGCGCGCCCTCCTCCAGCTCGACGTCGACGTCCTGGCCTGCGGCGAGCTTCACCTCCGCTTTGTGGCGCCACGTGGCGTAGCGGTCGGTCCACGCCTCGATCACCAGCTCGTGACGGCCGAGGGTCGTGGGGACGATGGTGCCCTCCCAGCGGTCGAGCCCGGCGTTCACGAGCGCGAGGCGCGTCTCCGCGGGTTTGCCGTTGCCGGACGGCGCCCAACACACGCGGGCAGCGAGCACGTCGTGGCCGTCCTTGAAGATGTCGGCGCGTACGACGACGTTCTCGCCGACGACCGCCTTCGCGGGGTACCGGCCCGTCGGCGTACGCGGGCGAATGTCGTCGATAACGATCCGGCCGAGCACGCGCAATGCCTACCCCCCGTACCTGCGGTGAACAAGCGTCACGCCCGAGATACGGGCCGCCCGGTCCCGGCGCGGGCGCCGATACTCCTATCGTCGGGGCGTTATGAAGGCGCTGCGAAGCTTCACGGTCCGGCCCAAGCTGCCAGGCGCGCTGGCCCCGCTGCACGAGCTCGCGATGAACCTGCGGTGGTCGTGGGACGAACGCACACGCGACCTGTTCCGCTGGGTCGACCCCGAACAGTGGGAGGTGACGGGGCACGACCCCGTCCGCCTCCTCGGGCTCGTGAGGCGGGAACGGCTGGAGTCGCTCGCCCGTGACCCCGCCTTCACCAGCTTCATGACCGAGGTGCACGACGACCTGAAGCGCTACCTCTCGTCGGAGCGTTGGTTCCAGGGCCGCAACGGCACGCCACTCCGGCACATCGCCTACTTCTCGCCCGAGTTCGGCATCGCCGAGGCGGTGCCGCAGTACTCCGGCGGCCTCGGCGTGCTCGCAGGCGACCACCTCAAGGCCGCGAGCGGGCTGGGCATCCCCCTCGTCGGCGTCGGCCTGCTCTACCGGCAGGGCTACTTCCGGCAGTCGCTGAACGCGGAGGGTTGGCAGCAGGAGCGGTACCCCGTGCTCGACCCGCACGCGATGGCCCTCGAACGCAGCGAGGCGCGCGTCGTCGTCGACCTGGCGGGCGTGCCCCTGCACGCCGACATCTGGCACGCCAAGGTCGGCCGCATCGTCCTCTACCTCCTCGACGCCGACGTCGAGGAGAACGACCCGGAGGGTCGTCTCGTCACCGACCGGCTGTACGGCGGCGAGAAGGAGCACCGCATCCGCCAGGAGATCCTCCTCGGCGTCGGCGGCGTGCGTGCGCTGCAGGCGATCGGCGAGCCGACCCAGGTGTTCCACACGAACGAGGGCCACGCCGGCTTCCTCGGCCTCGAACGGATCCGCCAGCTCATCACCGGCGAAGGACTCACGTTCGCGGAGGCCATCGAAGCCGTGCGCGCCGCGACCGTCTTCACCACCCACACGCCCGTGCCGGCCGGCATCGACGAGTTCCCGCGCGACCTCTTCGAGCGGTACTTCAAGGGCTGGACCGACGAGTGCGGCGTGACGATGGACGACCTCATGCAGCTCGGTCACGAGCCGGGCGCCGATCCGTCCGCCCCGTTCAACATGGCGGTGATGGGGCTGCGCCTTGCCGCGCGGTCGAACGGCGTGGCCAAGCTGCACGGCCGGACGAGCCGAAGGATGTTCCAGCGGCTGTGGCCGGATGTGCCGGTCGACGAGGTGCCCATCGCGTCGGTCACGAACGGCGTGCACGCGAACACGTGGGTGTCGCCGGAGATGGCCGACCTCCTGGCCCGCTACATCACCCCCGCGTGGCACGAGGCCGGCGCGGACGACTGGGAGCGCGTCGACGACGTGCGCGACGACGAGCTGTGGCGCGCTCGCGAACAAGGCCGCGACCGCCTCGTCGCGTTCGTGCGCAGGCGGGCGCGGCAGTCGCTGTTGCACAGCGGCGTCTCCGAGTCGGACGCGTCGTGGGCCGACGAGATCCTCGACCCCCGCACCCTCACGATCGGGTTCGCGCGCCGGTTCGCCACGTACAAGCGCGCCGACCTGCTGCTGTCGCAACCCGAACGGTTGAAGGCGTTGCTGGTCTCGCCCGACCGGCCCATCCAGATCCTCTTCGCCGGCAAGGCGCACCCTGCGGACGAGGCAGGCAAGCAGATGATCCGGCGCATCGTCGCGTTCTCACGCGACCCCGAGGTGCGGCACCGCTTCGCGTTCATCGAGGACTACGACATCGCCGTCGCCCGCACGATGTACCAGGGCTGCGACGTGTGGCTCAACAACCCGCGGCGGCCGCAGGAGGCTTGCGGGACGAGCGGCGAGAAGGCGGCGCTGAACGGTGCCCTCAACTGCTCGATCCTCGACGGTTGGTGGGACGAGATGTTCAACGGCGAGAACGGGTGGGCGATCTCGTCCGCCGAGGCGTACCAAGACCTCGAGCGCCGCGACGCCGTCGAAGCCGCTTCGCTGTTCGACATCCTCGAGCGCCAGATCGTGCCGCTGTTCTACGACCGGTTCGAGGGGCCGGTCCCGCGTCGTTGGGTGCGCAAGATCAAGACGTCGCTGCGGACGCTCGGCCCCCAGGTCGTCGCGTCGCGCATGGTGCGCGACTACGTCGAGGAGCTCTACGAGCCGACCGCGCACACGGCCGAGCAGTTGCGCGAGGGCGGCTTCGCCCGCGCCAAGTCGCTCGGCGCGTGGAAGGCACGGGTCAGCGCCGGGTGGGAAGGCGTCCGCGTGTATCCGGACGAAGGCGGGCTGCCGCTGTCGGACCTCGGCACGTCCCGCGTCGTCGACGTGACGGTGTTCCTCGGCGACCTCGCGAGCGACGACGTCGCGGTGCAGCTCCTGCACGGGCCGGTCGGCCCGAACGACGAGCTCGCATCCGACTCGTGCGTGACGATGGCGCTCACGGGGCTCGGCGACGGCAAGGGCGAGTACCGCTACCAGGGCGAGTTCACCTGCGAGCGCCCGGGCCGCTACGGGTTCACCGTGCGGGTCGTGCCCGCCCACCCCGACCTCGTCTCCCCAGCCGAGCTCGGCCTGATGGCCTGGGCCTAGCGAGCTCTTGTGTGCGAATAGCGCATCATCGTGCGCCATTCGCACACAAATCGAATCCCGGACGCGCTTCTGGGCCCTGCCGCGCCGGATGCCAGTCGGGCGCTACAGGACCCAGAAGCCGTGGTCGCGCTGGGGGCCGCGACCTGGAGGGAAAGATTACGAGGTCGTCAGACGACTTCGCGGTCGCGGATCACGACATGATCCTCGCGACGGCCGCCGAACCCACCCCAGCTGTTCCAGAACATCATCGAGGTGAGCAGGCCGATCACGCCGGCGATCATGAGAATGACGCCGACCGTGTCGAGGTCGAGACCGGAGACCGAAGCGTCGACGGCGAACGCAAGAATCGCCCCGACCGCCAGTAGGAACACACTTACGCCGATACCCATCGTTGGTGGTACCTCCTGCCCCGTGGGGCGTTTGCGGACTGCTGCGTACGTTCCCGTGCCCAACGGGGGGTAAACCGCCGTCAGCGTCAGCGGCCTGCCCGCGCCGCTTCGTTCTGGGTGGATGAGTCCGTGCATACGCCGGACTCGTCCACCCAGAACGAGCTTTTGAGGCGCGCTCAGCGACCAGAGAAGGTCGCTTTGCCGGGACCGGACTCGAGGAACGACCGCACGCCGGTGGTCGCGTCCTCGGTCAGGAACACCTGCGCGAACGCGTCGCGCTCGAGGTCGAGCCCGTCGGCGAGCGGCCGTCCGACACCGTCGTCGATGGCGCGCTTGGCGAAGGCTTGCGCGGCCAGCGGGCCACGGGCGAACGACGCGGCCCACGACACCGCCTCGTCGAACACCGCAGCGGCGGGCACCACGCGGTCGGCCAGGCCGATGCGCAGCGCCTCTTCGGCGTCGACCTGGCGGCCCGAGAGGATGAGGTCCTTCGCTCGCGCCGTGCCGACGAGGCGAGGAAGCCGCTGCGTCCCTCCGCCGCCGGGAAGGATCCCGAGGAGGATCTCGGGCTGGCCGAACTTGGCGTTGTCGGCCGCGACGCGCAGGTCGCACGCGAGCGCGAGCTCGCACCCGCCACCGAGCGCGTAGCCGGTGACCGCGGCGATCACGACGCGAGGAATTGCGGCAACGGTGTCGAGCGCGGCCCGGAAATTGCCGACAATGGCTCGCGCCCCCGCGGGGTCGACCAACCCGGCGTCGATGCCGCCACCCCCTGCGGTGAACTCGAGGATGTCGGCGCCCGCCGCGAAGATCCGTTCGCCGCCCCAGATCACGACCGCACCGGGCGGATCGTCGGCCAACCCGCTGGCCTCGGTCGCCAGCTCGCGCAGCAATGCCGCAGACAGCGCGTTCATCTTCGGACGATCGAGGCGCACGACCGCGACGCCGTCTTCCCTGCGCTCGACGTTCACGAACTCACCCATGACGCTCTCCCATGACGGTCGCCATCCTCACGACTCCTTCAGCAGTTCGTCGGCCGCGGCCCACGGGTCGAGCCGGCGGTGCAACACGTCGTCCCGCAGGCGGTCCCACGTCTTCCCGTCTCCCAGCTCGCGGGCCCGCTGGTGCAGTCGCTGCACCACGATCTCGTGGAGCTCGTCGTCGGTCCGCCGTGCGCGCCTCCGCTCGAGCTCGCCGCTCGACGCGAGCCACTCGCGATGGTCGGCGATCGCGGCCCACAGCTCGGGCACGCCTTCACCGCGGGACGCGACGGTCGCGAGGATCGCCGGCGGGCGGCGCTCACGGGTCGCCAACGCCAGCGCGTCCTCGAGGTCGCGCTGCGTCTGCGCTGCGCCGTCGCGGTCGGCCTTGTTGATGACGAACACGTCGGCGATCTCCATCAGGCCGGCCTTGTTGGCCTGGACGGCGTCGCCCCATCCCGGGTTCACGACGACGACGGTCGTGTCGGCCGCGCCCGCGATCTCCACCTCGACCTGACCGACGCCGACGGTCTCGATCAACACGGTCGGGAAGCCGACGGCGTCGAGCACGCGGATCGCCTCCGGCGTCGCCAGCGCGAGCCCGCCGAGGTGGCCACGGGTCGCCATCGAGCGGATGAACACACCCGCGTCGAGCGCATGGTCCTGCATGCGCACGCGGTCGCCGAGGATGACGCCGCCGGTGAACGGCGAGGAGGGGTCGACGGCCAGCACCGCGACCTCCGTCCCGTCGCCTCGCGCCGCCTCGATCAAGCGGTTCGTGAGCGTCGACTTCCCGGCGCCTGGTGCACCGGTGATGCCGACGGTGTGGGCGCGCCCCGTGTGCGGGTGGATCAGCCGGCCGACGACCCTGGCCCGCTCGCCACCCTGCTCGACGATCGACAGGAGGCGAGCCAGCGACGCCCGGTCGCCGCGAAGCGCGGCCTGGGCGAGGGTCTCCGGGTCTCGGCTTCGCAAGGCGCCAGACGTTATTGGCGCCGGAGCGGTCCTACCAGTCCGCGTCTTCGGCGAACTCGACGTCGAAGTCGATGCCCTTGGCACGAACCTCGTTCAGGCCCGGTACACGGTCGCGCAGGATGCGCTCGATCCCGGCCTTCAACGTCATGCTCGACATGGGGCAGCCACCGCACGCGCCGAGCAGCTCGATGTCGACGACCCCACGTTCCTCGTCGAACTCGATGACGCGCATGTCGCCACCGTCCGCCTGGAGGGCGGGGCGAATTGCGTCTACGGCTTCCAGCAGGGCGGCTTCCACGGTTCTCCTATCCTCGCAGGAGTACAACACCCCGAACCAACTGGGTGTTCCCCGCGAGGGGCGTTCAGCGCAGGCGCTCGATGTCCGCGCCGAGCGATCGGAGCTTGCCTGCGAAGTCGTCGTATCCGCGATCGACGTGCTGCGCGCCCTCGACGTCGGTCTCGCCGTCGGCGACCAGCCCAGCGAGGCACAGCGCCACTCCTGCGCGCAGGTCGTGGGCCTTGACGGGCGCGCCCGACAGGCGCGGCACGCCACGGACGACGGCGTGGTGGGCCTCGGTGCGAATGTCGGCGCCCATGCGGTTGAGCTCGGCGACGTACGCGAAGCGGTTGTCGCGGAAGATGTTCTCGGTCACGATCGCCACGCCGTCGGCCAGCGAGAGCATCGCGACGAGCAGCGGCTTGTAGTCCGTTGCAATCCCGGGATACGGGAGCGTCGCGATGTCGGTCGAGCGCATCCGGTCGTTGCACGACGCCCACAGACCCCTGCTCGACGGCGCGACGCGCACGCCCATGTCGCCCATCTTCTGCACGATCATGTCCATGTGGTCGGGCCGTGCGCCCTCGATGACCACCTCGCCGCCCGCGATCCCGACGGCCGCGACCCACGTCGCCGCCTCGATGCGGTCGGGGATCACGATGTGCTCCACGGGCCGCAGCGAGTCGACCCCTTCGACCTCGATGGTCGACGATCCCGCGCCGGACACACGGGCGCCCATCCGGTTCAGCATCGCCGCCAGGTCGGACACCTCCGGCTCGCGCGCCGCGTTCTCGATCGTCGTCCTGCCCTTGGCGAGCACCGCAGCCATGAGGAGGTTGTCGGTCGCGGT
>DASVEG010000039.1:0-6005 GCA_036380695.1 Acidimicrobiales bacterium | reverse complement strand
GCCGGCGTCGACGACGGCGGGCAGCGGGTCGTACTCGACGTACACGAGCTCGGCCGCGTCCTCCCCCTGGTAGCGCTCTTCGGTGACGACGGCGGCGACCGGCTCGCCGACGTACCGGACCACGTCGGTCGCGAGCCACGGGCGCGTCATCGCCTGGTTCAGCGCGTCCATGTCGGACGGGAAGTTGCCGAGCTCCGGCCCGACCTCGGCACCCGCGAACACCGCGAGCACGCCGGGCGCGAGCGCGGCCTCCGACGTGTCGATCGACGTGATGCGCGCATGCGCAATGGTCGATCGCACGTACGTGACGTGCACCGCGCCGGGGAGCGGGACGTCGTCGACGTACTCGCCTCCGGTCGTCAGGAACTTCGGGTCTTCCTTGCGCAGAACCCTGTTGCCCAGGATGCTCACTTCGGCAGTGCCTCCTCGCGATAGCGAACGAGCCGGCCGGGGCGGTCGCCCGTGTGCCGGCCGCGGTCGTAGACGACGGTGCCGTTGACCACGACGCATTCCACGCCGACCGGCTCCTGCTTGGGGTCGTCGTAGGTAGCGGTGTCGACGATGCGTTCGGGGTCGAAGAGCACCAGGTCGGCCCACCAGCCGGCCGCGATCCGACCCCGGCCCGCGAGGCCGAAGCGCTCGCACGAGAGGCTCGTCATCCTGCGCACCGCCTCTTCGAGCGAGAGCACCCCGCGCGTGCGCACGTACTCGCCGAGCACGCGAGGCATCGTCCCGAACAGACGCGGGTGCGGTCGGCCGCGCAGGTCGGGTATGCCGTCGGAGCCGACCATCATCAGCGGGTGACGGAGGTTCGTCTCGATGTCGGCCTCGTCGATGATGAAGTGGATGCAGATCGTCCGGTCGCCCTTGGGCGCAGTGAGGATCTTCGTCACCAGCGCGGGGAGCGCGATCCCTTCCTCGGTCGCGATGTCGACGAGCATCCGCCCCTCGTACTCCGGGAACGCCGGGCAGTTCGCGAGGCGGATCACCTCCGCCAGCGTCGCGTCCGGATTGGAGACGTCGAAGTACTCGATCATGCGCCCGCTGCCCGCGGTGTACGGGTAGACGTCGAGGGTCACGTCGTCGCCCCGCCCGTTCGCTTCGTCGACGAGCGCGAGCGAGTCCGCGACCCTGCCCCAGTTCAGGCGCCCGGCGGCCTTGTGGTGACTGATGTGGACGGGGCACCCGGCGTCGTGGCCGACGCGAATGGCCTCCTCGACGGCGGGGAGCAGGCGGTCGGCCTCGTTGCGCATATGGGTCGCGTAGATGCCGCCGCGTTCCGCGGCGGGGCGGGTGAGCTCGATCACTTCGTCGGTCTTCGCCCACCGGCCGGGCCGGTAGATGAGGCCGGTCGAGAAGCCGCACGCGCCCTGCTCCATCGCCCCTGCGACCCATTGCTGCATCGTCGTCATCTCGCCCGCCGTTGGCTCGCGCTTCGCGTCCTCTCGCATCGCGACGGCCCGCATCGTGTTGTGGCCGATGAGGGCGACGGCGTTGGCGGCGATGCCGCCGTTGCGGGAGATCGCCTCGCGGTACCCGTCGAGGTCGTCCCACTCCGCTTCGCCGGCTGCCCACAGGCCTGGCCCGCCGGTCGGCACCGCGCTGAAGCCGCAGTTGCCGATGACGAGGCTGGTGCACCCCTGCGCAACCTTGAACTCGAGGCCGGGGTGGGCGAGCAGCGCTCCGTCGTCGTGGGTGTGGGTGTCGACGAACCCGGGCGCGAGAACCATGCCCTTGCCGTCGACCTCGGTCGTGGCGGCGCCGGCCGTGACCCGCTCGTCGCCCGCGGAGACGATGTGGCCGTCTTCGACCGCCACGTCACCGGCGAACGCCGGCGCGCCCGAGCCGTCGAGGATGCGAACGTCGCGGAACACGAGGTCGGCGGCCATGGCGGGCGACGTTACCGATACCGTTCCCGCCGTGTACGACGTGGTGGTCATCGGCGCGGGCTCGTCCGGGTCCGTCATCGCGGCGAGGGCGAGCGAGCACCCGCAACTCGAGGTCGTGTTGCTCGAGGCTGGCCCCGACTACCCGGTGCTCGCGGAGACGCCCTACGACCTCGTGAACAGTCACGACAACAGCTACGTCGACCACGACTGGGGCTACGCGTACACGCCGGTCGCGGGTGGTCGGTCGACCATCTTCCCGCGCGGACGCGTCGTCGGCGGGTCGAGCGCGGTCAACACGACGATCGCGTTGCGAGGGATGCCGGAGGACTACGACCACTGGGCCGAGCTCGGCAACGACGAGTGGGCGTGGTCGAAGGTGCTGCCCGCGTTCTGCCGGCTGGAGCGCGACCTCGACTTCGGCGACCAGCCCTTCCACGGCGACGCCGGGCCGATCACGATCAGGCGGTATCGAGAAGACGAGCTGACGGTGCCGCAGGCCGCGTGGTTGGAAGCGGCCGAGGTCCTCGGCTACCCGTACTGCGCCGACGCCAACGACCCCGACTCGTGGGGCGCGGGGCCCCACCCGATGAACAAGGTCGGGCGCGTGCGCGTGTCGACCGCCATTGGCTACCTCGCGCCGGCGCGGGTGCGGCCGAACTTGACCGTGCGCGGCAATGCGCCCGTCCAGCGGTTGGTCGTGGAGGACGGTCGCGTCGTGGCCGCGGAGCTCGTCGACGGGTCGCGTGTCGAAGGCCGGTTGTTCGTGTTGTGCGCCGGCGCGATCGCGTCGCCTGGCGTGCTGGAACGGTCGGGGATCGGGCGACCCGAGGTGTTGTCCTCGCTCGGCGTCGACGTCGTCGCCGACGTGGCGGGGGTCGGGGAGAACCTCGCCGACCATCCCGCCGCCGCGATCCTGTGCGAGGTCCGCGAAGGCATCGAGCTCGACCTCGACTCGCCGATCGTGCAGACGATCCTCCGTTACACCGCGCCGGGGAGCGAGTACCGCAACGACCTGCAGATCGAGGTGTTCTCCTTCGCCCGGCGGGCCGGGGAGCCGTCGCCCCGTGCGTTCGCGATCGCCGCGGTGCTCGAGCAGTGCTTCAGCCGAGGGTCGGTGCACCTCGCGTCGGTCGACCCTGCGGCGGCACCGCTGATCGAGAGCGGCATGTGCGCCGACGAGCGCGACGTCGAGCGGTTGGCCGGCGCGTTTCTCGACGCCGTCGCGTTCGCACAGGCCAAGCCGATGAGCGACGTGGTCGAGCGGGTCGCGTTCCCGCGGCTGCCGGTGGCCATCGAAGCCGCTCGCGAGCTGGTGCAGCGGTTCTCGGGTAGCGGGTACCACCCGTGCGGGACGGTGCGGATGGGGCCGTCGACCGGCGCGTCCGCCGTCGTCGACCAGTACGGCCGCTGCCACGCCGTCGACCGCCTGGTGGTGGCCGATGCGTCGATCATGCCGACCGTGCCGCGGGCCAATACCAACCTGACCGCCATCATGATCGGCGAGATGGTCGGCGAGTGGATCCGCACCCGACCCGAGTCGTACGGGCTGTAGGGCGCGCGCTGGTTTTTGGGCGCGCACAGTGCCGTATATGGCTGTGTGCGCGCCCAAAAACGGGTTGAATGGCTTGTGAAGGAATTCACAAGCTGGGTAGACTGGTGGCATGACGGAGCGCAAGCCGGCCGGGGTGAGCTTCGAGACGTGGGTCGACGCGCAGATCCGCGAAGCGCAGGCCAGGGGGGAGTTCGACGATCTCCCCGGCAAGGGGAAACCGCTGCGCGGGATCGACGAGCCGTACGACGAGCTGTGGTGGGTGAAGCAGCTGCTGGCCCGCGAGGAGCTCACGTACACGCCGCCGGGGCTGGCCCTCCGCAAGGCGGTCGACGACACGTTCGAGCGCCTCGCGACGTTCACGTCCGAGGCCGCGGTACGCGCGGTGGTCGAGGAGTTGAACGAGCGGATTCGCCGCACGAACCGCATCCCGACCGACGGCCCCCCGTCGAACCTCATGCCCATGGACGCCGACCGCGTCGTCGCTACCTGGCGCGAGCGTCGCGCGGCCGCGGCGGGGGCCGGCTGAGCGGTCGGGGTGAGCGGCGCGGCGGGCGACGAGATGGTCGGGCGGAGGGGACTCGTCCGTTCGCTACACTGACCCCTCGCCACACGAGGCCCCATCGTCTAGTGGCCTAGGACACCACCCTCTCAAGGTGGCGGCACGGGTTCGAATCCCGTTGGGGCTGCCAGAACCCCGTCTTTCAAACGAAACGACGGGGTTGTTTCGCGGCTGGAAACCAGTCCCGAACGGGCAGCCACAATGTTCGCTTTCAAACCTGCGCCCGGCCTCACTGCGGCGACGCCAGCCGGGGGCGTCATCTGGCGGCGGTGCCACGCCGGGTCTCGTCGGAGCCACAGTGGCATGCCCTCATGCATTCGCACGTCGCCAGGGTCGACAGGGTTGCCCGTCTCGACGATGTCGGGCTCCAACAAGGGCTGGAACTGTTCGGCGATTGCACCGGCCACTTGTGGGTCGTCGCCGTCGTACACGTCAATCCGCTCCCACCACGCCTGGTTGAGCTGCCGCCGGAGTGCCTCCCGACGGCGGATCTCGCGGCTCGCCGAGATTCTGGATGACCTCCGTCCCTGTCGGCTCCGACCGCGGGGGCGGGCAGAGCATGATCCCGAGGGTAGGTGCCGTGACCCACGCCTGGCTTCTGACCGGTCCGACGGAGCAGCATGAGCTGGCGAAACCCTGATGAGTTGCCGCGTGACTACGCGGCCTTTGCGGTGCTCGTGTCTAGAAGCGCATCACCAGTCATCATCAGCTTGTCGGCGAGCTTCGTGAGCTGGCCTGCAACTCCGCTGAGGTCCGTGCCGAGCTGCGATTCGCCTGCCTGCGGCAGCTGATCACCCCAGCGATCGTCGTGACTACTTCCATGCCCAACAGCGTGCCGCTTCTCGCCGTCGCACGGAAGGCCTACGGTGTTGACGCGGCCGATCGCGACGACGGCGCGGGCTGATCTTCGAGCTCGCCCCGGTGGTGTGATCGCGCGCGCCTTCCGCCGGTGCCGCCCTTAAGGTCGGCGTTCGTCTGCCCTTCGGACTAGGCACGACGAGTATGAGCGCATCCTCCGGTACGGACGGCGAATGGCCCCTTTGCGTCATTGTGCGGGCTCGTCGTCTACGCCACCGTCTGCCGGAAAGGTCTGGAGGTACGGCGGATGGCGCAGAACATTGGACGGCGGTTTCGTCGCGAGCTGGGAGCAGCGACGACGTCAGGACACTTACGCCGACTTGGTTGCCTTCTCCTGTGCTCGGTGCTTATCGCGGTTGGTGTGTCGATGGCGCCGGCGGGCGCCCATACGGGTGACACCGGTACTGGCGCGAACCTTGGCGACTCGCCGTTGGCCGACGGGCACACGTCGCTCTGCAACGTCAACGCCGGCGGGACGACGGGCGGCTGGCGCATCTCGATCGGCTGCCAGTACGACCCGGTCTGGCGATGGGACGGTTATGGGCACCCGGGAGCGCTCAACACCATCCGGATCTGGTGCACGAACGGCAGCACGTTCATCTGGTCGTTCGGGATGTGGTCGGCGGACTCGACCGGCCGATTTCAGGCCGCCGTCACGTCGGGTATCCCCTGCACCCCGGACTTCACCGTCAAGCCGAAGGGCTACTGCACGAATGGAGCGCAGTGCGTCAACGGCTTGTACCACAACCAGATGCTGGTCGATAAGTGGCTCAACACCGCTGCCAGCGCCGTACTGCCGTCGGATTACTTCAATGGGGGCACGGCGGGTCCCACACCGATCACACGACCGGTAGAGGAGATGTGGGGGTTCCGCATCGATCAGTACGCGGTGGGCGACCCCGTCGACACCGCGTCGGGGAATCTCGTCCACGGCGAGGCTGATCTCGATGCTCCGAGCAACGCCTTCGGGCTCGATTGGGGGAGGACCTACAACTCCCGGAGCACGGCGGCTTCGGTGCTGGGCACCGGCTGGTCGACGTCCTTCTCGGACGCGATCGCTCTCGACGCGAGTGGCAACGCCCGGCTGACGAAGGCCGACGGGCGGGTGGTCGTGTACCGCGCGGCTGGAGGTGCGTTCGTCCGGCCG
>DASVEG010000038.1:0-39679 GCA_036380695.1 Acidimicrobiales bacterium | reverse complement strand
GCGCCACCGACATGCCCCACCCGGTCTGCGTCTCGTCGCCGTCGCGGGCGAGCACGGACGCACCGAGCGACGAACCGCTGCGCCGTGCCCAGTTCGCGATGCCGTTGCTCGTGGCGATCGCCCGCTCGACGAGCTGGTCTTGGAACATGACCATGTCGGCACCGATGATGCGCGGGTCGGCCGCGAGCACCATGCGCTCGAGCTCGAGCGCGATGTCGATCTTCTTCTCGGTGGGATACGTCTCGAGCTCGGCGTCGTACGGGTCGAAGTCCGCGGCCTCCACGCCGTCGGGCGCGGCAACGCCTGCGAACTCGTCGGGCGTGCCGAACTCCGCGTTGTCGCGAGCGTCGGCCAGCACCTCCTTGATGCCGGCTTCGTCGAGCACGCCGGCATAGGCGAAGCCGGTTCGACCGCCGCGGACGACGCGGATGCCGACGCCCTCGGTGTCGGCCGACGACAGCTGCTCGATGTCGCCCTGGTAGACGCGGACGTCGGTGTTGCGGCTCCTCGCCACGTACACCTCGATCTGCTCGCCGTCGGTTGCCGACCCGGCGACGCGGGTCGCGATGTCGAGGAGCTCAGCCACCTGCGGTACCTCCGACCGTGAGGCGCGTCACGCGCAGCGTCGGGTTGCCGTGGCCGACGGGCACACTCTGGCCGTTCTTGCCGCACATGCCCGGGCGGCCGATGTCCCAGTCGTTGCCGAGGGCGTCGATGTTGCGGAGAACCTCGGGGCCGTTGCCGATGAGGTTGGCGTTGCGCAGCGGCTCGGTGATCTCGCCGTTCTCGATGAGGTACGACTCGTTCATGCCGAACACGAAGTCGCCCGTCGCGGTGTTGACCTGCCCGCCGCCGAGCGCGGCGATGTACACGCCGCTCTTGGTGTCGGCGACGATCGCCGCCGGGTCTTCCGTGCCGTTCTTCACCGACGTGTTCGTCATGCGAACCATCGGCAGGTGCTCGTAGGTCTGCCTGCGCCCGTTGCCGCTCGACGAGCGGCCTTCCTTGCGGGCGCGGAGGAAGTCCCACATGTAGTCGGTGAGCACGCCGTCCTCGATGAGCACGCTGCGCTCCGCCGGGTGCCCCTCGTCGTCGATCGCGAACGTGCCCCACTCGTGGAGGATCGGCTCGTCGACCATGGTCACGAGCGGGCTCGCGACCAGCTCGCCGACCTTGCCGCGATACACCGAGGAGTCCTTCGCGATGAGGTCGGCCTCGAGGCCGTGACCACACGCCTCGTGGAACATCACGCCGCCGGTGCCCTTCGGGATCACGACGGTGACCTCACCGGAAGGGGCGGGACGCGCGGTCAGCTTCACCATTGCCTGCCGCGCCGCTTCACGGGCGAGGTCTTCGACGGAGACTTCCTTGAACACGTCGAAGCCCCTGGTGACGCCGAGCGACTCCATGCCCGTCTGCATGCCCGTGTCGCCGGTGGCGACGGCCATGACGGCGAAGAGCGTGCGGATCTGGTCGTCCTCGGCCAGGAGGCCGTCGCTGTTCGCGACGAGGATCCGGCGACGAACGTCCTGGTAGCTCCCGCTCACCTGCTTGATCGACGGACCCGCTTCGCGAGCCGCGCTGTTCGCGGCGAGCAGCAGGTCGACCTTCTCCCGCTTGGGGACGTCCTCCGGGTACAGATCGATCGGCGACGGCGTCACCGGCCGGCGATCGAGCGCGACGACACGCGTGCCGCCCCCGCCGCTGCGGGCCGCGGCCGCAGCCGCTTCCGCCGCCTTGCGGAGGCCGTCCTCGCTGAGGTCCGCGGTGTGCGCGAACCCGGTCGTCTCGCCTGCGACCACACGGATGCCCGCACCGCGATCGCGGGCGGAGGTCACCCGCTCGACCTTGCCGTCGTCGAGCACCGCGTTGGTCCCCCTGCGGTCTTCGACGAATACCTCGGCGAACTCGCCGCCGCTGCGCAGCGCCGCGCCGAGAACGCGCGACAGCATGCTCTCTTCGATCACATCTCTTCCTTCCGTTCGTCCCGCACGACGGTACTTCGACGTTGTTGCGCTCCGGCCCTGCGCGACGGTCAGAGGGACACGACGCGCAATTGGCTGTCGGCGCCGTCGTCGCTCGTCTCGCGAACGACGAGGCGCTGGGCGGCGGGGTCGATGTCGAGGGGCTGCGTGCCGGACGGCGCCGAGCCGAGGCGCCTCCGCTCGCCGTCGCCGTCGGCCGGGGCCGCGTAGATCGTCGACCCGTCGCTCCACACGACCTCGGCGCGGTCGGTGCCCTGGCGGATCACGCCGAGGACGCGGGCGTCCGCGCCGGCAGAGGCGACGCGCGTCGTCGAGCCACTCCGGAGATCGAGGGTGACGACCGAGGTGTTGCCCGCGTCGCGGACGGTGACCGCGGCGCGCTCGCGGTCGACGAAGTGTGGGTCGCTCTCCACGGCCGAAGGCGTCGACGTGAGCCGCCGCGCCGCGCCGGAAGGCAGCTCCGCGACCCACAGGTCGACGGGCGTCGGCTGGCCGGGGAAGTCGACCGACCCGTAGGACACGAGCACGGCCATCGACCCGTCGGCGCTCACCGCGACGCCGTTGCCGGGGGCGACGTCGGGCGCGAGTGCCAGCCCCCCGCGGTCGGTCCCGTCGACGTCGATCACCGCGAGCCGCCCGGTGGACACCGGGCCCTCCTGAACGAGCACGCGTGAGGTGCCGTACCACGCGTGGGCTACGACGTTCGTTTCCGCCGGCACGATGGGCCGGAACCGACCGCCCTCGGCGATGCCCAACGCGCCACCGCCCCGCTTGACCAGGAGCTTGGTGCCGTCCGGGCTGAAGGCGGCGTCCGAGGCGCCGGTGATGCCGACGCCGGCCGGGCCGAGCGCGTCGAACGGCCGGGACACGCCAGGCGCGGCGGCGCGAGGCTCGCTGTCGACCATCGTGAGCGCGATGGCCATGCCGACGACGAGGGCGACGACAACGGTGACCGCGCCGCCCACGAGCACCCGGCGCCGGTGGGCGCGATCGCGCTCGTCGGCTTCGCGTTCGAGGCGGCTGCGGACGCGGCTGGCCGCCTCGGCGGCCGCGTCGTGTTCGACGCGCGCCCCTCGCTCCGGGCCGCGGTTGGCGGGCAGGAGCGGGGGCGGGTCAGCCACGCCGCACGGTCAGGTGGCGGCCGCTTCCTCGCGGCGGCGGCGCCACACGAAGCCGACCGGTAGGCCGAGCAGGAGCATCGGCGCGAGCACGAGCCAGATCAGGAGCAGCAACGCGCTCGCGTCGCCGGGGGCGGGAAGCGGTTTCGGGCCGCGAGTGAGCACGACGTCGGTGAGGTCTTCTTCACCGAGCGACGACGCGCCGATCCCGTCGAGGCTGAAGTCGGGCGCTCCGAGCCCCGGGAGCGACGGGAGCGTGACGACGTCGGTCGCGGGGCTCGCGACGACGGCGGTGGGCTTCGGCGCGGCCAGCGTCGCCGCCGGGGGCGGCTCCACCAGCGAGGGCTGCTCGGCAGGGAGCTCGGAGGCGTCGAACAGCGGCGGCAGCTCCTCCTCCGCGCTGAGGTCGATCGGCGAGCCGCTGCCGACGAGGTCGTCGACCCGCAGGGTCAGCTTGAACTTCGTGTTCGCGCCGTAGTAGTTCGCCACGAGCACCCAGTACCACGCCTTGTTCGGATCCACGACGGCGAGGCCGCTCGGCGACCCGCTGTTCAGGCCGGACGCGGCCGTGTAGGTCTCCGTGTCGTTTTCGTCCTTGAACTTCGGCTCTTCGTAGACGCGCATGATGACGGCGCGCTCGTACAGCGAACCGCCGAGTTGCGGCGGGTTGGTGACCAGCTCACGCCCCTCGTCCCATTCGAGCAGGAGGCTGAACAGCACCCCACCCCTCGCCTGGACGTCGCGAGGAATGTCGAGGTGCACCTTGTACCGGTAGCAGTAGCTGTCGGCGGTGCCGCCGTCCGTGCAGTTCTCCGGCGTCGGCGCCGCCTCGGCGCGACGGGAGATCGCGTATCCGGGAATCGGAGGCAGCGTGTCCTCGACGACCACCGGCACCCCGAGAGGCAGGTGGACGTCCGGCTTGTCCGCGGCCGATACCGGCGACGCGGGGGTCACCAAGGTGAGCGCGATCAGCACCACCGTGCACACGCGGTGAATGGTCTTTCGAGACGAAGTCTGTCGTGCCATCAGCTCGTGTTCTCCGGGTCGTTGTTGACGTTCTGGCTCGTGTCGTACTCGTTGCACTCGTCGTCCGGGCTCTTGTCCGCGTTCGGCGGCTCGGGCGGCCACTTGCCGAAGATGTGGCGCTGGCCGCCGTCGACCATCCGCCAGCAGCCCGGCTGTTGCTGGCTGCCGACCTGGCCGTTCGGGTCGTACCACATGGCCTGCGCGTCCTTCACGCACGTGTAGTCGCCAGGCTCGTAGTAACAGGCGGCGACCCTCGGGTCGGTCGACTCGACCGCCGGGATCGCGTGGAAGCCGCGGTCGATCGAGGTCGGCCCGAGACGGGGGCCGGCGACCTGGATGCCACTGAACATCTGTCGCAGGTCGTTGTAGTAGGAGCACGCGTAGTTCTGGACGTCGCTGTCCTGAGCCTGCTGGTCGACCGAGCGGTACTGCTGGTAGCAGACCTCGGTCTCCAGATCCTGGAACTTCGTCTGCGGCGTGACCACCCACGCGCGCGACCACGTCGACTGATCTTGGACGACGGCATATCCCGCGGAGTCGTTCTGCCCGTCGCCCATCAGGAACCACTCGGGCTGGTACGCGGGCACCGTACGGGCCGCGGACGGCGAGAAGTTCACCTCGATGCCGCCGGGCCAGAGGACCGTGGTGATCCCCTTCTGCGCGAAGCGCGCCATCGCCTGCTGCGCGTAGCTCGGGTCGGTCACCGGGTCGATGGCGAACCCGTTGTTCGGGTACGTCGCTTCGTCCTCGAACGTGATGTTGCATCGCTCGCGCAGGAGCTTGACGGCCTCGTCCTTCGCGGCCGCGAGGTTCGGATAGTTCGCGTCGGAGGTGTAGATGAGGCCGTACTTGCGCGGCTTGTTGGCCAGCGCGCCGCCCGCGCCGTCGGCGGGCTTGTTGGCCACCTTGGTGCAGATGTAATCGGCGTACAGCTTCGCCTGCTGCTCGAGCGAGGGCGGGTAGCCCCACATGAGCTTGGGGAACTGCCGGAAGAACTCGCCGGGACGCCCTTGCTGCGAACCGAAGTTGATCACGCCGCGCTGGGCCATGTACTTGATGTACGCGTCACCGCTGCCGTCGTACCCAGCGGTCGAGATCGTCGCAAACGGCTTCACCAGGGAGTACGCCTGCGCGGCGTCGGCCTGGCGCTGCTGCTGCGTGCCGCCCCCCGAGTAGTAGATCCAGCCGTGGGCGCGGCGTCCGTACAACTGGTAGCGGTCGTTGAAGTACTTGAACCACGCGCGGAGCGTGATGACGTCGCCCGTCTCGTTCGCCTGCGGAGGCGCGTCGAGGTCGACGAGGACGTTCGACGGGAAGTTGTCGGTGCCGCGGGCCGTCGGCGTCGAGAAGATGCCACCCTCGGCGTAGATGACGATCTTGATCTCCTTCGCGGTGACGCCTTGATACGTAGCGCCGCCGTTGTCGCCCTCGAAGTACGCGACGCACGGGGGCGACGTGATGTCTTCGGTCTGGCGGAGGCCCTGGCTCGTCTGGGCGCACTTCAACGCCGTCTTCGGCTTGCCCTGGCCAGGGGGCGTCGCCTCCGGGGGCGGCGGGAGCTCGTCCGGCGCCAGCTCCTCCGGCACCTGGGCGTCGTTGCCGCCGAGCGCGCCGCCACCCTCGACCGACTCGGACGAACCGAGCTCGAGCGACGCCAGATTTCCCTGCTGCGGGGGGATGTCGTCGTCCGGCGGGACGGGCGCGATCTCCACGGTCTGCGTGGGGTTCGACTGGGGCAGCGTGAGCGCCGAAGGCAGCACCGCGAGCGCCAGGATCACTGCGACCACGAGGAACACGAGAGGGGGATAACGACGCGCCGCGTCGCTGCGCGACTCGGTGTCGACAGGCGTAACAGTCGGGACGACAGCTGTGGCCATACCGTGTCATCCTTTCGCCGCGTGCCCTCGCCGCACCTTCTGCGTCGGCGAGGGACTGATCACCCCGGCAGCGCCGCCACGAGCAGGACGTGGACGCAGCACGTCGAATCACCAAGCGGAGCTTTCGGGCTTCCGCACGCACCGTAGCTCACCCCTGAACCCGGAGGTATGTCGCCCCGATGCCCGTCACGAGCCCGCCCCAAGCGACTAATCGGCGTACATCGCGCCGGTCCGCCGGCATGGACGCCAAGGCCTTCAAGACGACCTTCGACGCCTTCGTTGACAACATCGAGACGGTGATCAAGGGAAAGAGCGACGTCGTTCGCCTGGCCGCCGTCGCCATCATGTGCGAGGGCCACGTCCTGTTCGAAGACCTGCCCGGCACCGGCAAGTCGGTGCTCGCCCGTGCCCTCGGCCAGTCGATGAACGCGCAGTCGCAGCGCATCCAGTGCACGCCAGACATGCTCCCCGGCGACATCACCGGGTCGTCGATCTACGACCAGCGGACGAACGAGTTCGAGTTCCGTCCTGGCCCGGTGTTCACGAACATCCTCCTCGCCGACGAGATCAACCGCGCGACCCCGAAGACGCAGTCCGCGCTCCTCGAAGCCATGGCCGAGCGCCGCGTGTCCGCCGACGGCACGTCGTACGAGGTGCCCCGCCCGTTCTTCGTCATCGCCACGCAGAACCCCGTCGAGCAGGCGGGCACGTTCCCGCTCCCCGAGGCGCAGCTCGACCGCTTCCTCTTCCGCCTGTCGATGGGCTACCTCTCGCGTGAGCACGAACTCGAGGTGATGTTCAACAACGCCGTCACGATGAGCATCGACGACCTCGGCTCGGTCGTCGACCCCGAGACGGTCACCGCGATGATCGCCTACGCGGGCACCGTGAAGGTCGCCCCCGAGGTCGGCCTTTACATCGTTGACCTCGTGCACGCGACCCGCGCCGACGCCGCAGTCGCCGTCGGCGGCTCGCCCCGCGCGTCGATCTCGCTGCTCAAGGCGGCTCGGGCCCTGGCCGCGAGCGACGGCCGCGAAGACGTGTACCCCGACGACGTTCGCGCCGTGCTCGTTCCCGTCCTCAACCACCGCCTGATCCTCCAGCCGGAAGCGATGCTCCGCGGCGAGACGGCGGAGGGTGTGCTCGAGCGCATCGCCGGCACCGTGAAGACCCCGATGACCGCCAAGTCGACCGCCTTCGCCGGCTGACGTGGCAGCACCGCTTCAGAACCGTCGGCGCCCCGACGCCAACCGTGCGTCGGTCACCACGGTTCGCCGCGCCCAGGCGAGGTTCGACCGGGTGCGCGACGCGCTCGGCCCCCAAGCGGTGCGCGCGCGGTTCCAGCACCTGCAGCGCAAGTTCGGCGTCACCGCCCTCGGCGGTGCCGCCATCCTCTCGGCGATCTCGTTGTGGATCGTCGCCAGGGTGATCGCCGGCACCGCGATGTACCTCTTCGCGTACGGCGCGTTGCTCGTGTTCATCCTCAGCGTGATGATCGCCCCGCGGAACCTGAAGCTCTCGGGCGTGCGCGAGGGCCTGTACCCCCGCGGTCGTGAGGGTGATCGCTTCGACGTGACCCTCTCGCTCGAAGCCAAGCGCCGCGTCACCACGTTCATGCTGGAGGAGCGGGTGCCCGAGCGGCTGGGGCGATCGGTGCGCGTGCCGGTCACCAAGCTCGCGAAGGGCGAGACCCTCGAGTACCACTACGGCCTGCGCTGCACCCGCCGGGGCGTGTACCAGGTGGGCCCGCTCGTCGCCGTCGCGCAGGATCCCCTCGGCCTGTTCAAGCGCGAGACCGTGGTCGCGAAGCCCTTCGAGCTGCTCGTGCACCCCCGCGTCGAGGTCGTCTCCGACCGGGCGCTCACCCGTGCCCACGAAGACCCGCCGATCCGGCCGCCGGTGAGCCGGCCATGGCCGTCTGGCATGGAGTTCTACGGCATGCGCGAGTACAAGCCGGGCGACGACGTGCGCCGCATCGTGTGGCGGGCTTCGGCCCGTACCGGCAAGACGATGGTCTGGGACGCGGAGCAGGGCATCACCGACCGCATCACGATCATCCTCGACACCGACCGCACCAACCACTCGCGCGACGGCGAAGACCTGTCCGAGTCGTTCGAGGCCGGCGTGCGCGCCGCCGCCTCGCTCGCCGTCCGACACCTTCGCGACAACTACGAGGTGCGGGTCGAGGTCAACGGCGGGCCGCTGCAGCGCCCCATGCGCGGCATCCGCGCCCAGACGCAGATCCTCGACGCGCTCGCCCGGATCGACACCGACCGCGAGCCGCTCACCAAGGTCATCCAGCGCCTCCTCACCAACCCGCAGCGCGACGCGCACAACGTGCTCATCACGCCCCGGCTCGGCGAGCTCGAGGCCGCGCAGCTGCGCCTGTTCCTCAACACCGGCGTATCGGTGCTCGTCATCGCCCTGCTCTGGGACGAAGAGGACACGCACACGATGGCCAGGGCCGCCGCGCTCGGGTGCCAGGTGATCGGCATCCACCCGGGCGACGACCTCAAGACGGCTCTGTACCAGCCAGGGGCGTCGGTCGCATGAGCATCGCCGACATCGAACGCAAGGCCGGCGAGCACCTCGAAGAGGAGGCCGGGCACGTCGAGGCCGACCTCGACGCCGCCGCGGACGCGGCCAGCGACGAGGAGGAGCTCGAACAAGAGCCCGAGCGGTCCTCCATCCGCCTCGCCGTAGCCGTCGCGCTGCCGACCATCGCCGCCGGCATCATGGTCGGCGGCATCTTCTCCGGCGCGTCCGCGCGCATCTACGCGATCGTCGCCGGCATCCTCGGCGTGGTCCTCGCCACCTTCGTGGCGCGGGTGAAGAGCACCGCCACCACGTACGTCCTCATCGTCGCCGGCTTGTTCGCGATCGCCGTTGCCATGGTGGTGCCAAGCGGCGTCGACAGCATCACCCGGTTCGGCAAGCTCGCGGCCGACGCGGCAGGCGCCCGCGGCGTGCTCCGCCCGCCCGTGCCGTTGAGCCCCGGCTGGCAGTTCATCATGGGCGCGATCCTCGGCTTCATCGGCTTCTCCGCCGCGTGGGTCGCGATCGTCGTCAAGAAGCCGGCCCTCGGCCTTCTTCTTCCGCTGCCCGTCGCCGCCATCGCGGGCATCTCGGTGCCGAAGGCGGCCCAGGTGCCCTCGGGCATCGCCGCGCTGGCCTTGTTCGCGCTCGGCCTCGGCATCGTGTCGACGGCCACGATCGTCAACGAGGAGAGCGAGCGCCCGCCGCTGTCGTACGAGCTGCGGCGAGCGGGCAAGGGCCTGGTCTTCGTCGTCGCGATCACGATCGTCCTCGCCCTTCTCGCGCAGGCGAACGTGCTGTTCCCGAAGCCGATCATCGACCCGACGCAGGAGCCGCAGAAGCCGAAGACGGTTCCCCTGTCGGAGGTGCCCGACCGGGTGCTCTTCACGGTCAAGGCCGACTTCAGCACGCAGTGGCGCTCCGGCGTGCTCGACGTCTACCAGGACGACGCATGGCGCACCCCGCCCTTCGCGTCGACCCGGTTCGAGGACATCCCCGAGTCGGGCATCGTCAACGACACCGGCCGCGAAGACGCGGTGGCCGCGCAGTTCACCACCGCCGGTCTCACCGGCGCGGTGCTGCCGGTGCTGCCAGGGACGCAGAAGGTGCAGTACCGCGGCCCGCAGATCAACTTCGACGAACGGTCCCAGACGCTGCGCATGGTGAACGGGCAGGTGCTGCCGGGGCTCACCTACCTGACGACCGCGCCGCGGTTCCCGAACATCGACCAGCTCCGGAACGACAACGGCCCCATCCCCGACGAGATCGAGGAGTTCCTCGAAGTGCCGTCGCCGTCGGTCGGTGCCCAGGACCTCCTGCGCCAGGCGCTCGCCGCCGGGCCAGACAAGTGGACGCAGTTCACGTTCCTCCGCGACTGGGTCTACGACAACATCACGGTCACCGGTCTCGGCGTGCCCGTCGACCTGCCCGTCGAGCGCGTCGACGCGATCCTCGACGAGAAGAAGGCGACGCCCTACGAGATGGTCGCCACCCTCGGCCTCCTCTCGCGGTGGATCGGGGTGCCCAGCCGACTCGGCTTCGGGTACGACAAGTGCGAGCTCGTCGGCGAGGCTCAGGAGTGCCGCCCCAAGAACGGCGCCACCTTCGTCGAGGTGTACTTCCCGAGCTACCAGTGGCTGCCGATCGTCCGGAACCCGAAGAAGGCGCAGCCGACCGTCGGGTCGAAGCCGAACGAGCAGCGCCAAGAGGCCGACGTCGAGCCGAACAACGAGCTCGCGATCAAGCTGTTCGTCCCGGTCGTGACCCAACCGCCCAGCGTTCTCGGCAAGCAGATCCTCGTCGGCATCCTCGTGGCCGTCGCCCTCCTCCTGCTGGCCTACCTCGCGTACCTCGTGTGGCCGCTGCTGAAGAAGGCGCGCATGCGAAACGCGCGCCGGCAGGCCGCCCTGCAATGGGGACCACGCGCCCGGATCGCGCTCGCGTACGTGGAATGGCGCGACTCCGCCACCGACTTCGGGTACCGCAACCCCGGTGACACGCCGCTGATGTTCCTCGACCGCTTTGCCGACGACGACGAGCACACCGAGCTGGCCTGGCTCGTGACTCGGACCCTGTGGGGCGATCTGCAGCACGGGATCGGCGTCGAGATGGCGCTCGCCGCCGAAGAGTTGTCACGGTCGCTGCGGCGACGGATGGGCGCCGCGCACCCGGGCACCGTCCGCGCCATCGCCGCCGTATCGAGACTGTCCATGCGTCACCCGTACGCCCCGGAGCTCGACGAGCTCCTGCTCGGTAGCCGGGCTGCCCACGAAGAGGAGGACCGACGTGAAGCCGTCCCTGTGCACGCGTAAGACGTCCGTCATCGCCTTGGCCGCGCTCGTTCTCACGGCGGGGTGCGTGAAGCAAGACGACCCCGGCCTGGAGATGGTCGCGCTCGACGCGGACATCGTGTTCGGCATCGAGGCGGCGCCTGCCGCGGTGGAGCCGGTTGGCTTCGTCGCGCCCCGCCCCGTCGAGCAGCGGCCGGCCCTCGAGCCGCCCGCGGTCGAAGAACTGCCGGAGCTGACGCCGCGGATCCCGCAGCCCGTGCTGCCGCCCCCGCCGGCCGGTGCGAAGTTCCTGTGCCCGACGGCCGGGCTCGGGGAGTTCCCCGCGTCTGCCCCCGTCGATGTCACCACGACGCCGAAGATCGGCACGTACCTGTGGCGGCCGGGTCCGCCCACGCTTGTGGAGACGAGCCACTTCGACGTGAAGCCGAGCGACCTGTTCTCGCGGATCGTCTTCAACGTCTCGCCCGTGAACGAGACGGCCGACCCGAGCGACCCGACCAACCCCGACGCCAAGATCCGCTCCTTCACGTACCAGATGGCGACCTACTCCGGCAGCTCCGTCACCCTCGACACCTACCGGGTGGTCTCGGGCGGCATCTACACGTCGGTCGGCGCGATCAACTTCGGGCCGAGCTTCTACACGGGCCAGCCCGACCGCGGCGTGTCGCTGGTGTCGCGCGACGTGATCGAGAACGGCCGCGTCGTCGCCTCGTTCAGCCCGTCCACCCCCGTGCTGCTGCTCCCGCTCCCGGCCATCAGCGGCTCGACGTTCCAATCGGTGTCGTACGACCCGGTCTACGGCACCACGTACATGATCTACGGCGAGGTCAAGCAGCGGGCCCGCGTCGACGCCTGCGGCAAGGAAGTCGACGGCTGGGAGGTCGTCGCCCAAACGGCGCTCCGCGATCCCCGCGACGGTCCGACCGCGCCGCCCCGCACCGCGAACCTGAGGTACTTCGTCGCCACCGGCGCCGGCGGCCTGCTCTCCTACGAGAGCCGCACGCCGCTCGAGCTCCCGCGGTTCCCGGTGAACGGCACGCCGGCCGACGGCGCCACGCCGCCGAACCCCGACGTCCCCGACACGCCCGCGAACGCCGAGGCCTACGAGTTCAGCCTCGCCAGCCGCGATCCCGGACCGATCACGCAGCACCCGCCGACGCCCACGAGTCCACTCAGCGACTGAACGAACTGAACCCAACGGAACCCAGATGACGAACACTGACGCGCCCGCCGCCGAGGACGACGCGCCCGTACAACCCGACGACCGCGGCTCGACGCCGCAGCTGCCGCGGCCGGCGGAACGGCGCCGCGGACCGCTAGGCGGGCTGCCGTCGTGGCTGGCGGCGGCGATCCAATTCGCCGTGATGACCGTCGTGCTGCTGGTGTTCACCCAGTTCGTCCTCGAGGGCGACATCGGTGGCGGGCGGGGCACGCCGGCCGCCATCATCTTCCAGGGCATCGTCGGTGGCGCGCTGACCGCATTGACCGCGGCCGGCATCGTCATCTCGTACCGCACGTTCCGGATCCTGAACTTCGCAGGCGCCGCGCTCGGCGTCGGCCCCGCGCTCGTCGTGACGACGCTGGTTGCGTACCACCCGGGGCTGCCGTTCCCGATCTCGCTCCTCATCGGCCTGCTGATCGGCGCGGGCTGCGGCGCGCTCGTCGACCTCGCGTTCGGGCGCCGGTTCGCGCGGGCGCCCAGGCTCGTGCTGACGGTCGTGTCGATCACGGCCGCGCAGCTGCTCATCCAGTACTCGTTCCTGCTGGTCTTCAAGGCGCCGTGGCTGCCGCCCGCGACGGAGCAGACCCCGCAGGACGTCGCGCTCGATCGCGTCCAGCGCCTCCTCCCGTTCCCTGGCTTCGGGTTCAACGTCGGCGACCTGCCGGTGCGGTTCGGGTTCCCGCACGTCTTCGCGCTCGAGCTCGTCGCCCTGCTGCTCGTCGCCCTCGGCGTGTTCTTCCGTTACACCCGCACCGGTGCCGCGATCCGCGCGTCGGCGGAGAACGCCGAGCGCGCCGCGCTGCTCGGCATCAGCACCGGTGCCCTCGGCACGATGGTGTGGGCGATCGTCGGCGCCCTGTCGGCCGGCACCGCGGTGGCGAACAACCTCGCCGGCAACCCGGTCGGGATCGGGCCGGGCGACGTCAGCTTCCTGTTCCCGCCCCTCGCCGCGGCCGTGCTCGCCCGCTTCCGGAGCATCCCCATCGCCGCCGCGTCCGCGGTGCTCATCGGTGTCTTCGTCGCGGCGATGAACTACACGTACCGCGACAACGGCATCGTGTACTCGTCCGCCGCCCTCTTCGTGGTCGTCGTCGTCGGCCTCGTCGTCCAGCGGCGCGAGCTCTTCCGGCTGGAGAGCTCGACGACGTCGACGTGGCAGGCCTCCGAGGAGCCCCGCCCGGTGCCGAAGGAGCTGCTCGCGGTGGGCGGGATCCGCATCGCCCGCGCGGTCCTCATCCTCGTGCTGCTCGCCATCGTCATCGGCTTCCCGTTCCTCGCTCCGGTGCGCCTCCAGACCCTCGGCGGCGCCATCTTCATCAACGCCATCGCGGTCCTGTCGCTCGTGGTCCTCACGGGCTGGGCCGGGCAGGTGAGCCTCGGCCAGTGGGCGCTCGTCGGCGTCGGCGCGCTCGCGACCGGCAAGCTGGCGCAGAGCCTCCCGTTCTTCATCGCCATCCCGCTCGGCGTCACGATGACCGCGGGCGTTGCGTTCCTCATCGGGCTCCCCGCGCTCCGACTCCGCGGGCTCTTCCTCGCCGGCGCGACGTTCGGCTTCGCGGTGTTCGTCGGCGCGTGGATGGTGAGCCCTCGGTGGGGCCGCGAATACATGCCGACGGGCGTCGAGCGCCCCAAGCTCTTGTTCCTCGACTTCAACGAGGAACGCTCGATGTACTTCTTCTGCCTCGCGGCCCTGATCGCGTCGATCATCGTCGTGGTCAACCTGCGGAAGAGCAGGTTCGGCCGCCTGCTGATCGCGATCCGCGAGAACGAGGCCAACGTCCAGTCGTTCGGCGTCAAGGTCGTTCGCATGAAGCTCTACGCATTCATGGCGTCTGGCGCGCTCGCCGGCTTCGCCGGGGCGCTGCTGCAGTACCAGGCCCGCGGCGTCGGGCCGGAGAACTTCGCCGCCACGCAGAGCTTCCAGCTCTTCATCACCGCGGTGATCGGCGGCGTGGCCGCGCCCGCGGGCGCGCTCATCGGGTCGGCGTACCAGAACCTGCTCACGTACTTCTTCGCCGACAACACGATCGTGCAGGTGATCGCTCCCCTGCTGCCGCTGATCATGCTGTTCGCATCGCCCGGCGGGCTGCTGGCGCTCGTGCAGTCGGTCCGCGACAGCGTGCTCCGGCTCGTCGCCCAACGGCGGCAGATCGTGGTGCCCAGCCTCTTCGCCGATTACGACGAGGAAGCCCTCGAGCACCAGCTCATCCCGCTGTCCGAGCCGACCACCACCGACGGCCTCGCCGTGCTGCCGCCCGACCTGCGCTACACGATGTCGTCCGACCTCTACCGCGGCCACGGCACGCGCATCCTCGAGCGCCTCCAGCCGCCGAAGGAATCGGCGGAGCGAGCCGCGATCAGCGCAGCGGCCGCGACCGACGACGCCCCCGCCCTCACCACCGGAGCCGCCGCGCCATGACGACCATCGACAAGCACGCGCCGGAGACGGTCGACGACGCGATCGAGGCGCCCTATCGCGACGCCATCGAAGCGCTCGCTCCAAAGCCCGACCCGGAGCCCGCGGCGCGCATCGGTGTCCTCCGGCGGTTCTGGCTCGACCTCGTCTCGGTCAAGGAACTGCGGCGGACGCCGTACGGGCTCACGCCCATCATGGTCGTCGCCTCTATCGCGCTGTTCCAGACGTTCGACTCGCAGGCGTTCCGCGTCGCGGGCCCGTTCATCGTGCGTGAGAGCAACGGCGGCATCCGCATCACGTCGGTGATCGACATCATCTCGTTCGTCAGCGTGATCGCCTTGTTCGGCGGCATCGTCGCCGGGTGGTGGGCAGACCGCCACCGCCGGGCGCCGCTGTTCGCGATCGGCACGGCCATCGGCGGCGTCGGCGCGATGTTCGGTGGCTTCGGGCGCAGCACGATCTCGTTCGGGCTCCCCCGCGCCGTGGCCACCGTCGGCAACACGGCGGCCGACGTGCCCAGCTTCTCCCTGCTCGCCGACTACTACCCGCCCGAAGCGCGTGGTCGCGTGTTCGCGTTCCTCGGCACGTCGACGCGCCTCGCTCGGCTCCTCGCCATCTTCGTCGCAGGCGCGATGCTCGAGTGGCTCGGCATCCGGCGCACGCTCTTCATCCTCGGCATCCCCATCGTCGTCCTCGGCATCGTGGCGCTCGTCGCACTTCGCGACCCGGTGCGCGGCTACTTCGAGCGCAAGCAGATGGGCGCGTCCGACGACGTGGCCCGCACCGAGGACGAACCGCAGTCGTTCGGCGAGGGCTGGCGCTCGACGTTCGCCGTCCGGACGGTGCGCCGGGTGTTCATGGCCGACATCTTCGGCGGCTTCGCACCGTCCTTCACCCTCTTCGCGGGCTTCTTCTTCGTGGAGAACTACGGCCTCACGCCGTTCCAGCAGTCGCTGGTCGGCCTTCCCGCCCTGCTCGCGGCCATCATCGGCGGCGTCTACGGCGGCGGCCTCGTCGACCGGTTCTCGCAGGTCAACCCGGGCCGCGTGCTCACCGTCTTCGCCGTCTTCAACATCGTCTCGGCGATCGAGCTGTTCGGGCTCTCGCTGGCCCCGCCGCTGTGGGTGCTGATGGCGTTCTCGGCGACGGCGGCGTTCGGCGCGGCGCTCGTCGGGCCTGCGGTCAACGTCGTGTACTCGCAGGTGATCCCGCCGAACATCCGGACCCAGGGCCTGCAGATGACGGCGCTCGCGTCGCTGGGCGGCATCATCCTCGGCAACCAGGTCGCCAAGACGGTGTTCGTCGAGTACGGCTACCGCACGACGTTCCTCGTCGGCATCCCGTTCATCCTCATCGCCGGCGCGATCTTCGCGACGGCCGGTTCGTTCTTCGACATCGACCGCCGCAACGCGTTCGCCAAGGCGATCGCCGGCGAGGAGTGGCGCCGCGCGAAGGAGGCGGGGTCGACGAAGCTCCTCGTCTGCCGCAACGTCGACGTCGCCTACGACAGCGTGCAGGTGCTCTTCGATGTCGACCTCGACATCGCGGAAGGCGAGATCGTCGCCCTGCTCGGCACCAACGGAGCCGGCAAGTCGACCCTCCTCCGGGCCATCTCCGGCACCCAGGAGGCCGCCAACGGGGCCATCGTGTTCGACGGCCGCGACATCACCCACATGCCGCCGCACGAGATCGCCGGTCGCGGCGTGGTGCAGATGCCGGGCGGCAAGGGCATCTTCCCCGGCCTCAGCGTGCGCGAGAACCTCGAGCTCGGCAACTGGCTCGCCGACGACCTGCCGGCCGAGGAAGTGCGCGAGCGGATGCGCGAGGTGTTCGAGATCTTCCCGGTGCTCCGCGAGCGCGCCGACACCGCAGCCGGGCTCCTGTCGGGCGGCGAGCAGCAGCAGCTCTCCCTCGCCCAGGCGTTCCTGATGCGGCCGCGGCTGCTGCTCATCGACGAGCTGTCGCTCGGCCTCTCGCCCGTCGTCGTCGGCCAGCTCCTCGAAGTGGTCCGCGAGATCCACCGCCGCGGCGTGACGATCATCGTCGTCGAGCAGTCGGTCAACGTCGCGCTGAACCTCGCCACCAGGGCGGTGTTCATGGAGAAGGGCGAGGTCAAGTTCGACGGCCCGACGCAGAGCCTCCTCAGCCGCCCGGACATCCTCCGCGCGGTCTACGTCAAGGGCACCGGCGCGCTGACGTCGGGCGCCGCCGGCGCGGCCGCAGCCCGCGCCCGTCGCGAGATCGAGCTCGGCGAGTCGCAGGTCGTCCTCGAAGCGCACAACCTCAGCAAGAGGTTCGGCGGCATCACGGCCGTCGACGACGTCAGCCTCGCGCTCCGCGACGGCGAAGTCCTCGGCATCATCGGTCCCAACGGGTCGGGCAAGACGACGCTCTTCGACCTCCTGTCCGGTTTCCAGTCGCCCGACTCCGGGACGGTGACGCTCCAGGGCCGCGACGTGACGTCGGCATCGCCGGAAGAGCGCGCCCAGCACGGGCTCGTCCGCCGGTTCCAGGACGCCAAGCTCTTCCCGAGCCTCACCGTGTTCGAGGCGTTGCTCATCGCGCTCGAGCAGCGCCTCGAGGTCAAGAGCACGCTGCTCTCGGCCGCCGCGGCACCGCAAGCCCGCCGGGCCGAACGTCGCCTCCGTGCGAGGGCCGAGAAGCTCGTCGAGCTCATGGGCCTCGAGTCGTACCGCGACAAGTTCGTCAAGGAGCTGTCGACCGGCCTCCGCCGTATCGTCGACATCGCGTGCGTCCTCGCCGCAGAGCCGAAGGTGCTACTGCTCGACGAGCCGTCGTCCGGCATCGCGCAGGCCGAGGCCGAGGGCCTCGCACCGCTGCTGCGCCGTATCCGCTTCGAGACCGGGTGCAGCATCCTCATCATCGAGCACGACATGCCGCTCATCTCGACGGTGTCGGACGAGCTCATCGCACTCGAACGCGGGCGCTTCGTCACCCGCGGCGCCCCCGAAGACGTGCTGAACGACGAGCGCGTCGTGCAGGCCTACCTCGGTGGTTCGGAAGCCGCCATCAATCGATCAGGGAGGGTCGGGTGAGCACCCGTCGCACCATCATCGCCATGCTCTTGCTGCTCCTCGCCACGGGCTTCGCCGCGTGCGGCGACGACACCGAAGTCGGCTCGGGCATCGACACCGACCCGTTGAAGGGCAAGCTCGAGGACTTCAACACCACGACGACGGCGGCGGGCGCGGCCGCAGCCGGTGGGCAGTCGTCGACGACCACGGCGCTCGAGGTCGGCGCGAAGCCCGCCACCGCCACCACGGCGGCACCGACGACCGCGCCGCCCACCACGGTGCAGGCCACGACGACGACCGTCGACCGCTCGTTCACCATCACGATCAACGGCGACAAGTCGGGCAAGCCGCAGCTCGAACCGAACTCGGCGCGCGTGCGCACCGGCACGCCGGTGAAGTTCGTAAACGCCGACACCCAGGCGCGAGGCGTGTACTCCCGCGAGGCCGGGTTCTCGTCGCCATCGATCCCGCCCGGCGAGTCGTTCACGTGGACGCCGAAGACGACGGGCACGTTCCCGCTCCGCGACACCACGCGCCCGTACGTGACCGCCACGATCGAGGTGGTCTAGCGGTGCTTCGGGGACTTCGACGCTCCCTCGCGCTGCCGGTGACGGCCGCCGTGCTGCTCGGCGGCGCGTGCGGCTCGACCGACGCGTCGGGCGAGCGCGGCAAGGACGTGACCGTGCTCGAGGAGCCGGCGCCGCCGTCGTCGATGGCCGACCTGGCGGTCGTGAAGGAGAACGTCGCCGACCAGGTGGCGACCGTCGACGACCAGTACATCGACGCCACCGCGCTGTACAGCGTCCGGGACGGTTCCAAGGCCGTCGCCACTTTGCAGATCTCACGGTTCAACGACGACGCCAGGGTCGACGACTTCGAGTTCCGCAACGGCTTCGTGAGCAACCTCGGTGGCCAGCGTGGCGTGCCGCTGCGGATCGGCAAGGAGCAGGTGCTCGTCACCCAGGGCAACCTCCAACGCGCCGCCGTGTGGTTCCGCGACGACCTCGTGTTCGTGCTGACCACCAGGGAGGACTTCACCAAGCCCCGGACCCTGCTGCGGCAGGCCGTCAACGTGGGAGTGGCAGCGTGAACGTGCGACGCGTTCTCGCGATGTGCATCCTCCTCGCGACCGCGGTCACGGGCCTCTCCGCCTGCGGCGAGGGCGAAGACCTCCACAAGGAGGAGCTGCTCAGGATCATCGCCGCGACCCGGCCGCTGGCCCACGAGTTCGTGTACGTCGACTCGCCCAACACCGGCACCGAGTTGCGCGTCGTCGGCCTCGTCGAGGACGCCTTCCGCTTCAAGGCCCGGCTCAGCGTGAACGGCACGCCCGTGAAGGAGGAGGTCGCGGTCGACGATGCGCTCGGCGTGCGCTTCCTCGACCCCGGCAAGATCGGTCTCTTCGTCGACGAGAAGAAGGCCGGCGAGGGCGCGAAGCCGCTCAAGACGGCCGACGGGAAACCGCTGCCGTCGGCGATCGAGGCCTTGCAGGCAGGGCGGTGGGTCGTCGACCCGACGGGCGCTCCCTCGCTCGTGCGGCGAGCCGACATCAAGCGGCTCGAAGGCGAAGACCCCGTGCTCGACGCACTGACCGTGCTCGATTACGTGACCCGGATCGTCGAGGCGAACGGCGCCGTTCGCTACAACAAGGACGCGCTCGAGCCGACGTACAAGCCGAAGGAAGACCGCTTCCCGAAGCCCTCGCAGGGCGCGGAGGTCAAGCGCTACGACGTGCCCCTGCGGCGCTTCCCGAAGGCGTCCGACCAGGGCGGCACCAACGTCGTCATCGTCCCCGGCGTCGAGAACTTCCGGAAGCTGGCCGTGTTCGTGAAGGACGGCCGCATCATCGAAGTGCGCGAAGACATCGACGTGGCCAGCCGCATGGACGACCTGAGGCGCAACTTCGACGTGGAGACGCAGTTCACGGTCGAGCAGGCGGTCAACGCGATCAACGACGTGCGGAAGTCGAAGGGCGAGGACGTGTTCCGCCCAAGGAAGATGCAGTTCCAGCTGGTCTTCTCGTCGACCGACACGGTCGGGCTCCCCGGGCCGGAGGAGTCGCTCGAAGGGCCCCTCAGCTTCCTCCGCTTCCGCGGCGCCGACGTGCCGAAGCGCTCGACCAGCGGCGGCGCGACCACGACGACCGCGCCCGCCCCCGACGGGGCGACCGGCGGCCACACCATCCCGACGACCGTCGCACCCTAGGAGTGCGCACCACCCGCACGGCGTGGGTGGCGCGGCTCGCGGCCGCGGCACTGCTCCTGAGCGCCGCGGCGTGCCAGGACAAGGGCGCGAGCAGGGTCGAGCTCGACGGCTCGCCCCGGCGCGCGGACGTGGCGGGCGTCGTCACCGAGGTGTCGTCGAGCGAGGTCACCATCGACGGCAAGACCTACGACGTTGCCGACGACCTGCAGTGCTTCAGCGCGTCCACGTTGGCGTCCATCCCCCTCGCCGCCCGCAAGGGCACGTACGTGCACGTCGGCCTCGACGGCGACACCGTGACGTGGCTCGCGGGCTACAGCGCGGTGGTCGAGTTCCCCGAGCGCGGGGAGCTGGCATTTCACACGGGCGACCTCGTCGAGGTCGAGGACGGCAAGGCGACGTTCAAGGACGGGTCGGTGCTCGAGGTGGCCGACATCGAGGCGCCGCCCGACAAAGCCCGCGTCACCGCCGAGATCGACGTCAAGACCGACAAGGTCACGCGTTTCCTGCAGTCGATAGCCGGGGTGCGTCCGGCTGTGCCTTGAATCGGCGCCTGCTCCTCACCTCGATCTCGACCACCCCCGTCGACCCGTCGTCGCGCAGCCGGACGATCGTCGTGAACGCCTGGTGGTCGATCACGACCGGGCGATCGAGCCCGTCGTACGACAGCGTCCTGGTCAGGAACGTCTGCGCCGGGTCCCGCGGCACGAACCCCGCGGTGTCGAGGGCGACGACGGCCGTCTCGTAGAGCGCCGACGACGGGCGGCCGTCGACGCGTATCTCGCGCACCACGGTCGGGCACGTGGGCACGCACCAGCCGTGGCCGCTGCGGTCGGTGACGCGCGCGGTGGCGAACGGGAAGGGCACCTCCTCGAGCCGGTCCTGGATGCGGCCGTGCGACCACGGGGCGGCGTCGACGGCGACCGCGATGCCGGCCAGACCGAAAAGCCCCGAGCCGACGACATAGGCGGCCCGCATGGGCACGCCGCGGGTGAGCAGCAACGTGAGGGGAAGGAGCAGGCCCTGGAGGACCGCGGCCACCACCAGCGGGCCGCCCCGCCACCCGGCGACGCCGAGCCACGACACGAGCCCGACGATGGCGACGTCGAGGACGAGGAGCAGCACCGTGCGGGCGACCAACCGGCCCGCACCCGTTTTCGGGCGCGATTCCGGCGGCGTGTCTCCGGGATCGCGCCCAGAACCGGTACGGGCGACGTCGACGGGGTCGTCGGCGGGCGGGTCGGCCGCGAGCGGGCCAATGGGGTCCTCGGCGGGCGGGTCGGCGGGGTGGGCGACGCGCTCGGCCCGCTCGCGCTCGCGCTGCGCCCACGCCGCCTCCAGCTCGGGCGGCACGCCCTCTTCGTCCGACGCCATCGCGACAGACTAGGCAGCCGCCTCCTGCCCGTACGCTGTGCACATGGGCAACCTCCGGCGGTTGGTGATGGCGTTGATCGTGGCCGTGTCGATGGCGGCATGCGGCTCGGGCGGCGGGGAGGAGGAACCCCCCAAGGACGTGAGCATCGGCGGCGACGTGACGCTCCCGCCGAGCAAGGGCGGCACGACGACGCCGCCGACCCCAGGCGGCGGCGCGCCGGCGACAACCGCCGCGAAGGGCTCGTCCGCGGCGACGACGGCGAAGCCGGCAGCCGATGGGGCGACGACGACGACGTCTCGATCGGGGTCGTCGCAGACGGTGCAGACGACCCCTTCCCGGAACAACGCGTTCCCCGCGATGGCCCTCCAGGGGTACTCGACCTCGATCCTGCTCAAGTTCGGCGTCGAGTCCGGTCTCGAACCTTCGGCCGAGGCGATCGAGCACGTTCGGTCGACCTTCGAGGGGATCGCGCGGAAGCCCGTGCGCGTCGAGCGGGTGACGTTGACGGCGTCGCCGAGCACGAGGCGTTGGAAGGGCGACGATGCCGCGGCAGTGGCGCGCGACCGCCTCGGCGAGAACGACGGCGGAAACACGGCCATGCTGCGCATCCTGTGGGTGCACGGCCGGCACGACGCGAGCGAAGGCACCCTCGGGTTCGCCAGCAACGACCTGATCGTGATCTTCCCGCAGCGCATCCGCCACTACTCGACGCCGGTGCTGTCCGCGGCGCGCCTCGAGAAGACGGTGCTGCTGCACGAGGCCGGCCACTCGTTCGGGCTCGTCGACCTGTACCTCAACACGGGCCGCCAGGATCCGGAGCACCCCGCGCACTCGAGCAACCGCGAGTCGGTCATGTACTACGCGGCGGAGACGTCCGCGATCGCCACCGTCTTCGACGGCCCTCCCCCGACGACGTTCGACGCCGAAGACCTCGCCGACTTCGAGGCCATCCGCAAGGGAGCCCAGCGAGGCGCTCGCCGCTGACGTCGCTTCGCTAGCCGACCCTCGGCGCGACGACGTCGGCGAGGAACGCCGAGACGGCCGCGAACCACGGGCGCGGGTTCTCGAACTGCGGCGAGTGGCCGGCGTCGGGCACGACGACGAGCCGCGCGCCCTCGATCGCGCCCGCCATCCGCTCGGCGTGCGGGACGAAGTGGCCGTCCTGCTCGCCGACGATCACGAGGGTCGGTACCGCCAGCGTGGCGAGCGCGGCGAGCCGGTCGTCCTTGCCGACGACGTCGTCGATGAGGCCGAGCCACATGTGCGGCGACGCCGCGAGCGTCTTCCGGTCGCCGTACGTCTCGTAGTCCGGGCGCTCCGCGACCATCCGCTTGTACGCGGGCGTGTCGAGTGGCCCCTCTATCGTCTTCGACACCTCCAGATAGAGCTGCATGCCGCCCTCGGCGACCACCTGCTTGGCCAGCTCGATGAGGTCGGCCGGGATGTCGGCGAGGCTGCCGTGGCTGGTGTCCATCAGCACGAGCCCGTCGAGGCGGTCGGGCGCAGCCAGCGCCGCGAGCTGGGCGACCATCCCGCCCATCGAGTGCCCGAGCAGCGTGAACCGCTGCCAGCCAAGCGCGTCTGCGAGCGCGAGCACGTCGGCGGCGAGGATCGCGAGCGAGTAGGCCGCGGGATCCTCCGGCTTGTCGCTCTCCCCGTGCCCGCGCAGGTCGGGCGCGACGGCTCGCCACCCGAGATCGCCGAGGGCGCCCATGTGGTCGGCGAAGTCTTCCTTGGCGGCCGGGAACCCATGCACGAGAAGGAGCGGTCGCCCGTCGGGCGGGCCGGCCTCGAGTACCGCGAGCTCGACGGCACCGGCGCGGATCCGGCGGGTGTTCACTGGCGTCTCCTCGTGCACGTCGGGTCGTTCGGCGGCAACGCTCCCCAGAACGGGGAGGGTGGGCGTACCCTAACGGGGTGGCGCGGACCCGGCTCTGGGGTGCAGTACGGCTGGTCGCCAGCCTCGTGATGCTTGCGGTGCTCCTGCCGCGCGCCGCCGCCCTCGTCGGCCCGCTCTGGAAGCCCGCGACGTTCGCCTGGCTCGCGGCCGCCGTCGCGACCACGCTCGTCGGCGTCGTGCTGGCCACGCTTCGCTGGCAGCGGGTGCTCGTCGCGCTCGACGTGCACACCGGCGTGCGGCCGCTGCTGTCGAACTACCTCGCCGGGCTCTTCGTCTCGAACTTCCTACCAACGACGATCGGCGGCGACGTCCTGCGCGTGACCCGCCTCTCGGCCCTCAACGGCGAGCGTCCGCGGTCGTTCGCGTCCGTCGTGCTCGAACGGCTGACGGGTTGGGTCGTGCTCCCGGTCATCTCGCTCGTCACCCTGCTCATCAACCCTGGCCTGCTCCGCCCACCCATCGACGAGGCCAGCAAGCTCGTCGTCGTCATCTCGTTGACGACGCTCGCGCTGCTCGGCGTGATCCTCTACGGCGCGTCGAGCCAGGCCGTCGGCCGCAGGCTTGCGGCGAAGGACGGTTGGCTGCGCTTCCTCAACGCGGTCCATCTCGGCCTCGCCCGGTTCCGTCGCCAACCCATCGCCGCGCTCGAGGTGCTGATCGTCGGGTTCGCCTACCAGTTGGCCGTCGTGCTTGCCGCGTTCCTGTCCGCGAAGGCGCTCGGGCTGCCGGTGAGCTGGACGGCGGTGCTCGCGTTCATGCCCGCGGTCGCGATCGTGCAGGTGCTGCCGTTCCCGACGATCGGCGGGCTGGGCGTGCGCGAGGGAGCGTTCGTGCTCTTCCTCCACCCCCTCGGCGTGAGCACCGACCAGGCGATCACGCTCGGGCTGATCGTCTACGGCATCAACCTCCTGGCCAGCCTGCTCGGCGCCCCCGCGTTCGCGGTCGGCACCCGCACGGCACCAGCCAGGGCCACCGCGTAGGGGTGACCGAAGCCGCGCCGGCTGCGGAAGCGCCGGCCCCTGCAGCCATCGGGGCGCGCCCCCGGTGGTGGCGGGAGATCGTGTACGTCCTCGCGTTCTACGCGGTGTACACGTTCATCCGGAACACCGGCGTGGAGACCGACTCGGCGACCGAGGCGTTCGACAACGCGCTCGACGTGATCTCCGTGGAGCGGGCCATGGGGCTGTACCACGAAGAGACGATCCAGGACTGGTTCCTGGGCAGCACGTGGTTCATCCGGTTCTGGAACATCTTCTACGGGAGCTTCCACTTCGTCGTCACCACCGGCGCGCTGGTGTGGTGCTTCCGCCGCATGCCCGGCCGCTACCCCCTGTGGCGCAACACGCTCGCAGCCACGACCGCGCTCGCACTGATCGGGTTCGCCTTCTTCCCGCTGATGCCGCCGCGGCTGCTGCCCCCGTCGTACGGGTTCGTCGACACGCTGGCCAAGGTCGGCGGGCTGTGGTCGTTCGACTCGGGAGCGATGAAGGAGATCTCGAACCAGTACGCGGCCATGCCGAGTCTTCACTTCGGTTGGTCTGCGTGGTCGGCGCTCGTCCTGTGGCCCGCGACCGAAGGCAGGCGTGCGTGGCGGATCGCGCTCGCGTCGTATCCCTTGCTGACCTTGTTCGCGATCGTCGTCACCGCGAACCACTTCTGGATCGACGCGGTGGGCGGCGCCGCGGTGCTGGGTGCCGGTTACGCGGTCGCCGCGCTCGCGTCGTCGCGGATCGCGCGCGCCAGCGCCTGATCGTCGGCGTCGAAGGGGTCGGCGTCTGGGACCTCGCCCGCGGGTGCAGGGCCCGGCGGGTTGGCGAGGTGCCACTCCACCGACCGGCGCACGGTGTCGAGCGGGTCGGCCGGCTCCCAGGCGAGCACACGCCGCGCCTTGGAGGAGTCGACCAGCAGGTGCTGCGGGATGGCGCCCGTGATCCCGAGGTCGGGCGGCAGCGCGTCGTCCGGCACCCGCACCAGCTCGGCGTCGCTGCCTGCCGCGTCGAGGATCCACCTGGCGCGCAAGGCGACCGTCGGGGTCCTCGTCTCGCCGAGGTTGAAGACCTCGCCGCTCGTCTTGCTCGACTCGATCGCGAGCCGCACGCCGCGCGCCACGTCGCCCACGTACCCGTGGGTGAGCAGCCCGTTGCCCGCGCCGATGGGGATCTGCTTGCGCCCTGCCCTGACCCGCCTCAGGACGAACTCCTCGCGGCGCTGGTAGTCGTGCTCGCCGTAGACCATCGGGAGGCGGAGGACGGTGCCGCCCCTCGCGAGCCAGCGCTCCTCCACCTCGAGCTTCTCGTAGTCGTCCATGCCCGGGACCTTGCCGCGGTACGGGAACCGCTCCGGGCGCACCGGCGACGTCTCGTCGACCGGCATCGCGTCGGTCACCCCGCCCGCGTGCAGGGCGCCGTAGGCACGGTAGGTGTCCATGCTCGACAGCACCGCGAGCCGCACTCCGTCGTCGGGGAAGGCGCCGAGCACGGCCTCCGCGTCCGCCGCGCCGAAGGCCGCGCAGTCGAGGACCGCTTCCGGGTCGAACGCGGCCAGCTCGTCGCGTACTTCGCCGAGGGCGAGGCGGTTGGCGTGCAGGTGCGGCACGTCCGGCAGCCCCGGCGGGTGCGACTGCCCGCGGTGCACCACCACCACCTCATGCCCCGCGTCGACGAGCTCGTCGACGATCCGACGCCCGATGAACCTCGTCCCACCCAAGACCGCTATGCGCAACTGCATGGTTGCGTGTTCTACCCGAAGCGCCGTTCCGGAGGCAATAGGGGCGGTGGTGCCGCCTCTATTGCCTCCACAATGACGGGCGTGGTGGCTCTGGGGGCGGTCGACGCGGTGATGCTGGCGCCGGTCGGGGAGGCGTGGGTGCGGGCCGCGCTGCCGGAGCGGCTGGCGGAGCACGTGACCGTGCACGTGGTCGAGCCGTCTGGCGGGGCGGGGGCGACGGTCGACCTGGCGGCCGGCGAGATCGCGGCGGCAATCGAACGGGTGGCGCCGGGCAGGCGGGCGATCGTGTTCGGCCACTCGATGAACGGCACGCTGTCGCTCGCCGCTGCCGCGAAGCACCCCGAGCTCGTGGCCGGGGTGATCGCCGTCGGGTCCGGCCCGTCGCTGCCTCCCGACGCGGAGGCCACGAAGGCGCACTGGGACGCGAACGCGGAGCCGGCGCGCAAGGCCCGCTTCGACGAGCACGCGTCCGCGTACGCGGCGGCGGTCGCGGGGTCGCCCGAGCAGATGCACCACTGGCGCATGGCCGACCGGCTGCGGCGGTGGCACGAGCTCGACCCCGACGAAGCCCGGATGGCACAGCTCGACGCGGCGGAGGGCGCGATCGACATGGCATGGGTGCAGGCGGTGTTCGCCGACGCGTCCAACGTCGACTGGCCGTCGGTGCTCGCGTCGGTACGTTGCCCGGTGCTCGTGGCGCTCGGCCGGTCCGACTTCCTCGTCCCCTGCGACTCGTGGGAGGGCGCCACCGCGCCGCCCGACCTCACCGTCCGCGTGTTCGAGCGGTCGTCCCACACGGCGTTCGTCGAGGAGCCGGACGGGTTCGTGGACGCGGTCGCCGGCTGGCTCCGCGCCGCGGCGATCGAGACCGAGAAGACCTAGAACACCGCGTACCCGCCGTCGACGATGATGACGTCGCCCGAGTGGTAGCGGGACGCGTCGGACGCGAGGTACACCGCGATCCCGCCGAAGTCGTCCGGCTCGCCCCAGCGCCGCACGGGGATGCGCGGCAGCACCTTTTCGCTGAAGCGGTCCCAGCCGAACACGCCCTCCGTCATCGGCGTCTCGATCCAGCCCGGCAGGATGGCGTTGGCGCGCACGCCGTACCGCGCGTATTCGACGGCGAGGCCCTTGGCCATGGAGATCACGCCGCCCTTGCACGACGCGTACGCCTGGTTGCGCGCCGCACCCTCGACGGCCGACAGCGACGACGTCACGACGAGGCTGCCTCCCCCGCCCCGCTCGACCATGTGGCGCGCCGCGGCGCGGAAGGTGAGGAAGACGCCGTCGAGGTTCACCCGGGTGATCGAACGCCACCCCTCGAGCGTGAACTCGTGGAACGACGGCGCACCGCCCCCGATCCCCGCGTTCGCGAAGCACGAGTCGACCTTGCCGAGGGCGTCGAGGGTCTCGGCGAAGGCGGTCTCGACCTGCTCCTCGTCGCCCACGTCGCAGCGCATCGCGACGACCTTGGGCCCGATGGCGCGCAGCTCGTCGAGGGCCCGCTCGTTCTTCTCGGCGTTGGTGCCCCAGATCGCGACGTCGGCGCCCGCCGACGCGAGGGCACGCGCCATCCCGAGGCCGATGCCCGAGTTGCCGCCGGTGACGAGCGCGGCACGACCAGCCAGATCGAAGGGTGCGTATGGCATGTCGGGGACCGTACTCGGGGCAAGACTGCGCGCTGTGGGGGCTCGTGACCTCGTCGCCGACAGCGACGCGAACCTGTGGGGGCTCTGGCGGCACATGGGCCAGCGCGCGCCAAGGGGGTCGGTCGAGGAGGACGCGGACGTGCTCGCGGTCGCCACCGGCTGCCAGGTCGCGACGTTCAACCCGGTGTTCGTCCGCCAGGTCCGCCCCGACGTCGACGCCGAGGCCTTGGTGCGCAAGGCGATCGACCGCGAGGTGCCCGTCGTCGTCACCGCCAACCCCTCGATAGAGGGGATCGATCGCCTGCTGCGCGCGGCCAGGCGCACCGGGCTCGTCGACGGTCGACCGCTGCCCGGCATGGCCTTGCCCCTCGACGGGACGGTCACGGACAGGGCGCCAGCCACGCCAGAGACGTTGCGGATCGTCCCGGTCGGCGACGACCGTGGGTGGCGGCAGTACTTCGACGTGTTGTGCCGCGCGTTCGACGTGCCGTTCGAGGTCATCGAGCCCATCGCGGTGCCAGCGATCTTCGACGACGAGCGGATGACGGCGCTGCTCGGGTGCATCGGCGGCGAGCCCGTCGCCTCGTCGCTCGGGTTCGTCGAACGTGGCGTCGTGGGCGTCTACAACGTCGGCACGCTGGCCCCCCACCGCGGCAAGGGCATCGGCGCGGCGATGACGCGCGCCGCGGTCGCCTGGGGCAAGGCGCGGGGCGCCGAGAGCGCGGTGCTCCAGGCGTCCGAGATGGGGCGCCGGGTATACGAGCGCATGGGGTTCGCCGAGGTGGTCCCCTACGTGCAACTCGTCTCACCGCACTGACGGCTCCGTACCCCGGGAAGGCCCCCCTGACTAGGGGTTCACCGACCCGCCCGACTACCCTCGGAAGCGACCATGCTCCTCGAATCGGTCAACAGCCCCGCCGACCTCAAGTCGCTCGATTCCGAGCAGCTCGCGCAGCTCGCAGCGGAGATCCGACAGTTCATCGTCGAGTCCGTCGCGGTGACGGGCGGCCACCTCGGATCGAACCTCGGCGCGGTCGAGCTGACGCTCGCCATGCACCGCGTCTTCGACTCGCCGCGCGACATCCTGCTGTGGGACACGGGCCACCAGGCGTACGTGCACAAGATCGTGACCGGCAGGCGCGACGGCTTCACCACGCTCCGCCAGGGCGACGGCCTGTCGGGCTACCCGAACCGCAGCGAGTCGGAGCACGACTGGATCGAGAACAGCCACGCGTCGACGGTGCTGTCGTACGCACACGGCGTCGCCACCGCGGTGGAGCGGGCGAAGACCGACCGCAAGGTCGTCGCGGTGATCGGCGACGGGTCGATGACCGGCGGCATGGCGTTCGAAGGGCTCAACAACCTCGGCCACAGCGGCCGGCGCGTCGTCGTCATCCTCAACGACAACGGCCGCTCGTACGCGCCGACGATCTCGCGCCTGTCCGAGAGCGTGACGCGCCTGCGGCTGCACCCGAGCTACGTGTACGCGAGCAGCCGCATCGAGCAGGTGCTCCGCGACCTGCCCGCGGTCGGCGAATTCGCGTACTCCAGCCTGCAGGGCGTGAAGGCCGCGCTCCGCGAGGTGCTGGAGCCCACCGCCTTCTTCGAGTCGCTCGGCGTCCGCTACACCGGCCCCATCGACGGCCACGACATCGCCGGCCTCGAAGCCGCGCTGCGCAATGCCGCCGAGTACGACGGGCCCATCGTCGTGCACGTCCTCACCCAGAAGGGTCGCGGCTACCCGCCCGCGGAGGACGACGACGAGAAGTGCCTCCACGACGCGCCCGCGGTCTTCGACCCCGCGACCGGTCCCCCCGTCGGATGGTCCGCGCCGAAGGGCTACACCCAGGCCTTCACCGAAGCGTTGTGCGAGCTCGCCGCCGATCACCCGCAGGTCGTCGCCATCACCGCCGCGATGCCGGGGCCGACCGGGCTCCTCCCCTTCCAGGCGCGCTACCCCGACCGGTTCTTCGACGTCGGCATCGCCGAGCAGCACGCGGTCACGGCCGCCGCGGGCATGGCCATGGCCGGGCTCCGCCCCGTCGTCGCGCTGTACTCGACGTTCTTCACGAGGGCGTTCGACCAGGCGACGTACGACGTCGGCCTCCACGGCTTGCCCGTCGTGTTCGCGATGGACCGCGCCGGCATCACCGGGCCGGACGGCGCGTCGCACCACGGCGTGCTCGACCTCGCGCTCACGCTCAAGATCCCAGGCATGACCGTCTTCGCGCCGTCGTCCGCGCAGGAGGTCGGCGTGATGCTCGCCACCGCGCTCGACCTCGACGGCCCATCGGCGATCCGCTACCCGAAGACGGCGGCACCGGACGTTCCCGACGACCACGTCGGCGCGGGCCTGTCCGCGCGGCGCGTGCGCGCCGGCCGCGACGTCTGCATCATCGCCGTCGGCAAGATGGTCGCCGCCGCCGAGCGCGCCGCCAAGGAGCTGGCGAACGAGGGCATCGAAGCGACGGTGTGGGACCCGCGAGTCGTGAAGCCGCTCGATCCCGCGATGCTCGCCGACGCGGCCACGCACCCCGTCGTCGTCACCGTGGAAGACGGCATCAGGGTCGGCGGCGCAGGGTCGTACATCGCGGACGCCATCGCGACCTCGGGCGATCGCACGGCCAGGCCTCCGGTCGTCGTCCTCGGCACCCCGCCGGAGTTCATCCCCCACGGCGACCCCGACCGCATCCTCGCCGGCCTCGGTCTCGACGCCGACGGGATCGTCACCGCGATCCACGACGCGCTCGCGCCCGTCGCCGCACCGCACGTCGACCTCACGCGCTAGACCCGGGCTATGCACCCCGACGACCACCTCGTGGCGCTCCGTCGCGAGGGCGCGGCCATCGCGGCGGCCCTCGGCCACGACCTCTCCGCCGAGGTGCCGTCCTGCCCCGGCTGGACGCTGGAGACGCTCGCCAACCACATCGGCCGCGTCCACCGCTGGGTGACGGTCGTGATCAGGTCGAGGGCGACCGAACGGCCCGAGTTCCCGCCCCGTCCCCCCGTCGTCGACCACCAGTGGTTCGAGGAGGGCGTCGCGGAACTCGCCGCCGCGCTGGAGGAGGCCGGCCCCGAGACCGAGTGCTGGACGCTGATGGGCGAGGTGGCGCAGGCTCGCTTCTGGTTCCGCCGCCAGGCGCTCGAGACGGTCGTCCATCGTTGGGACGCGGAGGGCGCGCGGGGCGAGCCGGCGGCGGTGGAGACCGAGCTGGCGGTCGACGGCGTCGACGAGCTGCTCGACGTGATCTTCCCGACCGGGCTGAAGCTCGCGGCGGAGGAACCGACCGGCTTCGACGGCACGGTGCACCTCCACGCGACCGACTCGCCCCACGGCGAGTGGCTGGTACGCCTCGACGGGCGAGAACTGCTCGTCGGCCACGGGCACGAGAAGGGCGACGCGGCCGTGCGCGGCACCGCGTCCGACCTGTTCCTCTGGCTGTGGGGGCGGGTGCCCGCCGACCGGCTCGAGGTGTTCGGCGACGAGTCGCTCCCGAGCCGCATGACGCAGGTGCTGCGGGCGCCCTGACCGGGTACGGCTCGTCTGTGGCCGAGAACTCGACGACGATCGACGCGACGCCGGAGCAGGTCTTCGAGGTGTTGCTCGACGCATGGACGTACAAGGACTGGGTGGTCGGGTGCGACGAGATCCGCGGCGTCGACGCCGACTGGCCGGCGGTGGGCAGCCGGTTTCACCACACGGTCGGTGCCGGCCCCGCGAAGACCGACGACACCACGAAGATCGTCGACGTCGACGCCCCCCGCCGGTTGCTGCTCGAGGCGAGGGCGAGGCCGGCCGGGATCGCCAAGGTCGAGTTCGTCGTCGAGCCGGAAGGCGACGGGGCGCGCATCACGATCGAGGAAGAGCTGATCGATGGCCCGGCGGAGAAGCTGCCGACATCGGTCGCCGACGTAGGCCTGAAGCTGCGCAACGCCGAGACCCTCCGCCGCCTCCGCTCGGTGGTCGAGGAGCGCGCCCGCCCGTCCGCCTGACGTTCCGGAGGCAATAGCGGCGGCACCACCGCTCCTATTGCCTCCACAATCGGGAGATGCGGGTCGGGTTCCTCGGTGCTGGTCTCATCGCGACGTTCCACTCGAAGATGCTGCGGGCGTCGGGGGAGGCGTTCGAGCGGGCCGGCGTGTACGACCCCGACCGCGCCAGGGCTGAGGAGTTCGTCGCCCGTGCCGGCGGCGGCAGCTTCGTGTGCGACACGGAGGACGGCGTCCTCGACTCCTGCGACGCGGTCTACATCTGCACGTGGACGTCGGAGCACCCACGCCTCGTCGAGGCCGCGGCCGAGCGCCGGCTGGCGGTGTTCTGCGAGAAGCCGCTGGCGACGACCCTGGACGGCGCCCGGCACATGGCGGACGTCGTCGAGGCCGCAGGCGTCGCCAACCAGGTCGGACTGATCCTCCGCCGGTCGCCCGCGTTCAACCTCCTGCGCGAGATCGTGAGCGACCCGGCCAACGGGCGGTTGATGAGCGTGGTGTTCCGCGACGACCAGTTCATCCCCGTGCGCGGCCACTACGGCTCGACCTGGCGGGGCGACGTCGACAAGGCGGGGGCGGGCACGTTGCTCGAGCACTCGATCCACGACGTCGACATGCTCGAGTTCGTGTGCGGCCCTATCGAGAGCGTCAGCGCGCGCAGCGCCGACTTCCACCAGATCGAGGGGATCGAGGACGTGGTCAGCGCGACGCTGCAGTTCGCGAACGGCGGCCTCGGCGTCCTCACGAGCGTGTGGCACGACGTCGACCCGCGCGGCAGCCTCCGGCGCGTCGAGGTCTTCTGCGAGCGGGCCTACGCGGTGCTCGAAGGCGACTGGTTCGGGCCCGTGCGGTGGACGAAGGCGGACGGGTCGGATGGCGTGCTCGAGGGCGACGCGCTCGTCGAACACGTCAGGAGCGCGCTGCACGACGAGCTCAACCCCGACGGCGCCTTCGTGCGGGCAGTGGCGAACGGCCGCCCGTGCTCACCCGACTTCCGCGAGGCGGTGCGGGCGCACGAAGTGACCGAAGCGATCTACGAGTCGGCCAGGTACAACGGCGCGCCGAGAGGGTGCGGGTCGCCGGGGTAACGGCTCGTGAGGTGGATCGTCAGCTCGCCGTGGGTGGACGCGGTGTTCCTCACGTCCCAGATGCGGACGTCGAAGTCGTAGCCGGGCGTCCATGTCAGCACGACGGGCACGCGCCGCTCGTCGTCGCGCGACAGGTTGTCGGTGATCGCGGCGAGGATCGCCGCTTGGAGCGCGGACGGCCAGGAGCGGATGAACTCGACCGCGCCGTCGGAGAGGTCGACCCCTGGCAACGCGCCGAACGCGTCGGCGAGGTCGGCGGCGTTGGAGATGGTCTCGCGTTGGACCGTCGCGATGTTCGCCGCGCTGAGTGCGGCGTTGATGCGCTGGAGCGACGTCTGCATGTAGGGCATTGACGCACGTTATGTCCTGTTCTGGTGCGAGAACCGTAAAGTCGGTGACACATGCGGCCGCCCATCAGGTATCTGAAGACGACGGACGGCGTTCGCCTGGCGTACACCGTGCACGGAGAAGGCCCCCCGCTCGTGTTCGCGCGGGGATGGATCAGCCACGTCGACCTGTTCTGGGACGACCTCGACTTCCGCACGTACTTCGAAGCGATCGCGACGCGATTCACCGTCGTCCGCTTCGACATGCGCGGTGTAGGGCTGTCTGATCGCAACGTGGAGGACAAGCTGTCGCTCGACGAGCTCGTCCTCGACCTGGAGGCGGTGTTCGACGGGCTCGACCTCGAGCGCGCCGTGCTGTACGCCACCTGTTACGCCGGGCCCATCGCCGTGCGTTACGCCGCCGCGCATCCCGATCGGGTCGAGAAGCTCGTGCTCGACGGCACCTACGCGTCGGGCCCCGAGCTCAGCAACGAAGACCTGCGGGCGTCGGTGATGAACGCGGTCGGCCTCTTCTCGACGTCGCCGAGCGCGGCGCACGCCGTGCTCCACTACTTCACGCGGGGCGACGGTTCGGGGCCGGCCGACGAGAAGTTCCGTCGCAACCGGCAGTCGATCACCGCGGAGGTCGCGAAGCCGCTCTACGAGATGAGTTTCGAGTGGGACGTCACGCCCGACTGCGAGGCGGTGACGTCGCCCGCCCTGGTGCTCCATCGCCGCGGGAGCATGGCCGTGCCCGTCGCCTTGGGACAGCGGCTCGCGTCGTTGCTGCCGGACGCGTCGTTCGTCGCCGTCGACGGGCGCGAGCACAACACGTGGGAAGGCGACGCCACGCAGCCGCTCGCCGCGCTCGCCCACTTCCTCGGCGCGCCGATCGACCGGGCGTACACCCGCCGGGTGCAGCTGCGGCCGACCATTGTGCTGTTCACCGACAGCGTGGGTTCCACGGCCCGCGCCGCGCAGCTCGGCGACGAGCCCGCGCAGCTGATCGCTCGCGTCCAGAACGCCATCGTCCATCAGGGCTTGGAGGATCACGGCGGCAAGCGGGTGAAGGGCACGGGAGACGGCGTGCTGGCCGAGTTCAACTCGGTGTCGCAGGCGCTGAGGGCCGCGGCCGCGATCCAGAAGAAGATGGCCGAGCACAACGCCGAGAACCAGGACTCGTCCGTCCGCATCCGGATCGGCATCAACGCGGGCGAGCCGCTGGCGGAGGACGACGACCTCCACGGGGTGATGGTCAACACCGCGGCGCGCATCTGCGAGCTCGCCCACGGGGGCGAGGTGCTGGTGTCCGGCGTCGTCCGCGAGCTGGCACGGGGCAAGGGGTTCACGTTCTCGGACGCCGGGCCCGCCGACCTCCGAGGCCTCGACGAACCCGTCCACCTCTACCGCCTCGAGCTTCCAACCGACTGAGGGACTCGTCGCGGGATCGTTTCGTGCAAAACGGATCAGGGCCAGGCGCGGAACCACCTGATCGGGCCATTGTCGTCAACCCCCGCGTGCCGCAGGATGGCCTCTCGTGCACAAGAGCGGGCGAGCGGGGTTGGCGGCGACGCTCCTCGCCTGCCTGCTCGCGGCGACCGTCGCGCTCGCCGCGCCGGGGTTCGCGACGACCGCGGTCGTGCCGGGGACGACCGCGGCCGCGCCGCCCGCTTCCGGTGCCTACGTCGACCCGCTGCTGCGCGACGCGCTGGCGAACGCCGCGCCCGCCGACGAGCTCGTCGCCATCGCTGCGGTCGGCTCCGTTGCCACTCCGTCGACGCTCGACGCGTTGCGATCGACCGGCGTGGCCGCGGTTGGCTACCGGGTGCTGCCCTTCGTCGCGGTTCGCGGCACCGCCGCGGAGATCGCCGCGCTCGCATCGCTGGCGACCGTGCAGTCGCTGTGGCTCGACAAGCCGCTGGAGGCCACGCTCGCCCAGAGCACCGAGCAGATCCAGGCGACCGACGTGTGGAACCCATCCGGGCCCTTCGGGTTCACCGGTCGCGGCGTTGGCGTCGCCGTCCTCGACTCGGGGATCGACGGCACCCACCCCGACCTCCACTTTCCCGAGCACACGATCCAGAACGTGAAGCTGCTCGGCTACCAGAAGGTGTTCGCCGACCTCGTCTTCGCGCAGGAGAACGTCGCCGTCACGGACTGGACCTCCGGCCACGGCACGCACGTCGCCGGCATCGTCGCGGGCGACGGCACGGCCGGCGGCGGTGCGTACCGCGGCGTCGCTCCGGGAGCCAACCTCGTCGGCGTCGGCGCGGCCGAGGGCATGGACATGCTGACCGCGCTGGCCGGCTACGACTGGGTCGTCGCGAACCGCGACGCCTACGGCATCCGCGTGATCAACAACTCATGGGCCGACGGCAAGATGGCCTACGACGAGCGCGACCCGCTCGTGCAGGCCAGCAAGCGCGCGGTCGAGGCAGGCATCACCGTCGTGTTCGCGGCGGGGAACGACGGCCAGGCGTCGGGCAACACGTTCAACCGGTACGCGTGGCCGTCGTGGGTGCTCAGTGTCGGCGGGGTCGACAAGAAGGGCGTGCTGGGGACGTACTCGAGCCGGGGCGACGCAACGCACCACGCCGACGTCGTCGCGCCCGGCACCTTCATCGCTTCGGCTCGAGCACGCCTTGGCCCGGTGAGCCAGGTCAACGCGACGCCCTTCGACCTCACCGAGCCGACCGCGCCACGCATGGTGCCCGTCGAGCAATGGGGCGACTACACGGTGAAGATGGGGACGTCGATGGCGGCGCCGCACGTCGCGGGGCTGGTTGCCCTGGTGCTGGAGGCAAACCCGTCGCTGACGCCGGCGCAGGTCGAGGCGATCGTGGTGTCGACCGCGCGCCGGCTGCCCGGCTGTCCCGTCGTCGACTGCGGTGCAGGGCTCGTCGACGCGTTCTCCGCGGTTGCCGCCGCGGTCGGCGCGCGCAACGCACCCCCCGTAGCGGCCCTCGCCGCGACCCCTTCGTCGGGCGCGGCGCCGCTCGACGTCACGCTCGACGCGACCGGCTCGTCCGACCATGACGGGTCGGTCGCGTCCTACCGCTGGGACATCGACGGCGACGGCGACACCGACGCCACGACGGACGAGCCCGCGCTCGCGCACACGTACGGCCCGGGCGTCCATCGCCCGAGCGTGACCGTCGTGGACGACCGCGGGCTCGCGTCGGTGGCGGCATCCGTCGAGGTGCGCGCGTCGCAACCGCCCGTCGCCTCCGCGGCGGTTGCCGCGAAGGCGAAGGCGGGCAGCGCGGTCACGTTCGACGCGTCGGCGTCGAGCGACCCAGACGGGTCGATCGCGTCGTGGACGTTCGAGTTCGGCGACGGGGCGACGATGGTGTCGTCGTCGCCCGTCGTCACCCACTCCTACGCCGCGACGCGATCGACCATGTACGGCTGGCGCGTGACGGTGACCGACGACGCGGGCGTGAGCGACGCGATCGGCGGCGCGCTGAAGGTCACGCCTTAGGGCCCCGAGCAGCTAGGGCTCGAGCATGCGGCGCAGCGCTTCGAGCTGCTCGCCGGTGCCGATGGCGATCAGCACGTCGCCGGGGTCGATCGTCGACTCCGGCGGAGGGTTGGTGCGGAAGGCGCCCCTGTCGTCCCGCAGCGCGAGCACGAGCGCGCCGGTGAGGTCGCGGATCTGCGACTCGCGGAGCGAGACGCCGCACAGCTTCGAACCCTCGGGCACGACGAGCTCTTCGAGCCGGAACTCCATCGCCTGGTCGTGCATGACCACGTCGAGGAACTCGGAGACGTGTGGCTGCATCACGAACGCGGCCATGCGCATGCCGCCGATCTGCTGGGGATTGACGACGCGATCGGCACCGGCCCTGCGCAACTTCTCCTCGGCGTTGACGGTGCGGACGCGGGCGACGATGAACAGCTCGGGGCACAGCGCGCGGCCGGTCACGGTGACGAACAGGTTGTCGGCGTCCCCGTTGAGCGCGGCGACGAGCGCGCGGGCGCGGGTGATGCCGGCTGCCGCGAGCGTCATGTCCTCGGTCGCGTCGCCTTCGACCGTGAGGTGAGGCACCGTCGCGATGCGCTCCGGGTCGCGGTCGATCACCACGATGTCCTGGTCGGGGCCGAGGAACTGCGACAAGGCGCGCCCCACGCGCCCCCATCCGCACACGATGACGTGGTTCTCGAGCTCGGAGATCTTGCGCTCCATGCGGCGCCTCCCGAAGACATCGCTGACGTGGCCCTCCACCAGGGCCTCGAGCAGCACGGTGAACGTGTACAGGACGGTGCCCGTCCCCACGAGGATCAGCACCATCGTGAAGGCGCGCTCGGCGGGGCCGAAGTCGCCGAACTCGCCGAACCCGACCGTGGTGACCGTGGTGACGGTCTGGTAGATCGCGTCCAACGGCGAGAGGCCGAGGAGCCAGTAACCGACCCACCCGACCACGAGCACGAGCGCGACACCGCCCAAGCCGAGTCGTAGCCGCCTCCACGGGTGCACCGCAGGATCGTAGTTACGGTACGTGCGTGGCCATCGACGACCGGCGCATGGCGGCGTGGCGATCGTTCATCCTCGCCAACGCGAGGCTGACCGAGGTCCTCGAACGCGAGTTGATGGACGAGCACGACCTCCCACTCACCTGGTACGACGTCCTCGTCCAACTGCACGAGGCGGGTGGGTCGCTGCGCATGCACGACCTCGCCAACGCGGTCCTGCTCAGCAAGAGCGGCGTCACGCGACTCGTCGACCGCATGGTGAGCGCCGGCCTCGTCGGTCGCGAGTCGTGCCCGTCCGACCGTCGCGGCACGCTCGCCGTCCTCACCGCCGCAGGCAAGGACCGGCTACGCCGCGCCGCGCCCACACATCTCCGCGGCGTCGAGCAGCACTTCGCGTCGCTGCTACGCGACGGCGAGGTCGACGTCGTGCGCGACGTGTTCGCGCGCGTCGTCGGGCACGTCGCTCACCGCCCGGACCCCGCCGCGGAGACGCCTCGCGGCTCGTAGATCGCGACGTGGCGGGCGACCATGACCGCGACGTCGTCGACGATCCACTGCACCGCCAGCTCGACGAAGCGGTGGCCCTTGCGCTCGTACTCGCGCTCGACGCGCCCGCGCACGGTCATGCGGTCGCCGTCGACGACGAGGCCGAGGTGCGTGCACTCGCTCTCGACGTGGATCCACGGGCCGAGCCGCGCGTTGGCGGTGAGCACGTAGTTCGCCTGCCGCAACAACCAGCCGGGGTGGGCGACGCCTTCGTCGCGAAAGAGCGGGAGGTCTTCGCGTACGTCGGCGAGGTACGCGCCCGCGTGCTCGGCGTGGAAGCCGACGTCGAGGTGACCGAGGACGGTCCCTGGCGCCAGCACCTCTGGCGACGCCGCAGGCCGCTCGTCGCGCCGCGGGGGCGACGTGAGCGGCAGCAGCTCGACGGGCGGTCGCGAGCCGTTCACGCTCGCCGTCGCCGTCGCGCAACACGTGCCGCGCGGGTCCGTGAGTTCGAGCGTCATCGAGCCGTCGGGCGATTCGGTCGTCTCGACGGCGACGACCTCGCCGTCGTACACGGGCGAGTGGAAGCGGGCTTGCATCGTCCCGCACTCCAGCCACTCGAGTCCCCACCGCGCCGCGGGGCCGTGGCACAGGTACGCGTAGACGTCGACACCGGGCACCAAGCCGCCGCTGAACCCGAGGCGGGACGCGACCGCGTCGTCGTGGATCTTGTTGTCCGACTGCGTCGCGGTGTTGTACGCCCGCACCTCGTAGCGCGCCACGCCACGACTGTACGGCGGCTGGCTCGGCCCCTACCGCGCGGTCGAGGGCTCCGCGCCGGACGCCACGCCTTCGCCCAGCGGCGCGTCGTCGGCGATCAGCGCGACCGCCTCCTTCCGCCGCAACGGTTCCGCGAAGAGGAAGCCCTGGCCGTAGGTGCAGTGCATGTCGCGCAGGCGCACGCGGGCCTCGTCGGTCTCGATGCCTTCCGCGAGCGTGGACAGCCCGAACGTGTCGCCGAGGCGGAGGATCGTCTGGATCATGCCCTCGCCCTGTGGGGTCGACATCCCGGACACGAACGACTTGTCGATCTTGAGGATGTCGAGCGGGAGGCGCTTGAGGTAGCTCAACGACGAATAGCCGGTGCCGAAGTCGTCGAGCGCGAGGCGGAAGCCGTACGCCTTGAGCGCGTCCATCGTCGCCAGCGCGGACTCGACGTCGTCCATGAGGGTCGTCTCCGTCAGCTCGAGCGCGATGCTCGACGGCTGCACACCGGCTTCGATCGCGATCGACGCGAGGTCGGCGGCGAGGTTCGGCTCCTGGAACTGGCGGGCCGACAGGTTCACGGTGACGGTGACGGGGCGCCGGTCGGGTTGCGTGGCCGCGTGCATCGAGGAGATCGCCGCGCACGCCTCGATGAGCACCCACCGGCCCAACGCGACGATGGTGCCGGTGTTCTCCGCGAGCGGGATGAACTCCGTCGGCATGACCATGCCTCGATCGGGGTGTCGCCACCGCACCAACGCCTCGAAGCCCACGATCCTCGACGTCGCCAGCTCGACGATGGGCTGGTAACGAAGGGCGAGCTCGCCGGCGCCGACGGCGCGGCGCAGCTCGGTCGCGAGCGTGAGCCGGTGCTTCATGCGGGTGTGCATCTCGGGGCTGAACACCTCGACCTGCGACTTGCCCTTGCCCTTCGCGATGTACCTGGCCGCGTCGGCGTCGCGCAGCAGCGCCTCCGCGTCGTCGACGTTGTCGCCGGTCGCGAGGCCGATGCTGGCGGGGGCGAACAGCTCGTGGCCGTCGACGAGCATCGGTTGGCGGAGCAGCTCTTGGATGCGCTCCGCGACGACCGACGGCGTGAGGTAGCGGTTGTGGCCGTCGAGGAGCACCGCGAACTCGTCGCCGCCGAGCCTCGCGACGGTGTCGCCGGGACGCACCGCCTGCACGAGGCGGCG
>DASVEG010000037.1:0-13525 GCA_036380695.1 Acidimicrobiales bacterium | reverse complement strand
GCGTGGCGCAGATGATCGTCCACCGGCCCTGGCCCCAGAAAGCCAAGAGCCCTGGCCTTCGCCAGGGCTCTCAACAGCTTCTCGTCCGCCGCATCCACGACGGTCAGTCGTCCGGCAAGAGCACGACCCGCCGGCGAGGCTCCTCGCCTTCGGAGGTCGTGGCGACGCCGGCGATGTCGTTCACCGCGTCATGGATGATCTTCCTGTCGCTCGCCGGCATCGGGTCGAGCACAACGCGCACGCCCGAGCTCAACACCCGCTCCGCCGCCGTCTGGGCGAAACGCTCGAGCGCCTCCTTGCGCCGCTGCCGGTAACCCGACACGTCGACGAAGATCCGGCCGTTGCGAGCGCTCGTTTTCCGCTGCACGACGGTACGCGTGAGCTCTTGCAGCGACGCGAGCGTCGCGCCCTTCGGGCCGATCAGCAGCCCGAGGTCGTCGCCGTGCACGGCCACCTCGATGATGTCCTCGTCGACCTCCCGCACGTCGACGGTCCCCTCCAGCTCGAACCGCTCGACGACGCCCCGGAGGAAGTCGGCTGCAACCTCCCCCTGTTCCGCCAAGGGAACATCTGTTCCGGTTTCGCTCATCGCATCCTCTCGGTCCTGTCGATCCCCAGTGTTCGTGTCGCCCCGGCCGCCGCCCTTGCCGCGGCCTTGGCCGCCACTGCGTCTCGGCTTCCGCTTCGCCGCCGCCGCCGGCTCCGGCTCGGTCGCTCCGTCGGTATCGCCGGTCGCTGCGCCGCCGTCGTCCGCGTCCCGCTCCGCGACCTCGGCCGCACTGTCGCCACCGTCGGCGCCGTCCGCGGACGTCGCGGCCGCGGCCTTGCGGCGCTTGCGATCGCGACGGTCTTCCTTCGGTCGAGGCTTGGTGGGGCGAACGCGAGCTCGCACCCGCGCCTCGCCCCGCACACGGCCGAACAATCCCACCTTTGGCTCCTCGAGCACCTCGTACTCGGCGTCGTCCTCGTGGACACCCAGCTGGTCGAGGGCTGCATCGAGGGCTTCCTCCACCGTCCGTCCGGTGGTCTCGACCCATTCCATCAGCGGCGCTTCTTCTTCTTGTTCGATCGGTTGGGAGCTCCGGCCGGCGTCACCCGGCCGGTGGTGACCGGTTTTGGCGGTCCACCGTTGGTCGAGGGTTTCTTCGGCGTCACGTCCCGGCTCTCGATAACCGGTGCACCGCTGGACGCGGGCAGCAGCTCGGGGTGGATGCGGTAGATCAGCCACTGCTGGCCGATCCGGAAGATGCTCGACGTCAGGAAGTAGATGTTGAGGCCTGCCGGCAGGGTGAACCCGAACACGAGGTACATGAGCGGCATGACCCTCGTCATGGTCTGCATCTGCTTGGCCATCGGGTTGTCGTCGAGGTTCTGCTGCGGGTTCCGCCGGCTGATCATGCGCTGCTGCCAATACCCGGAGGCCACGACCCCGACGATCAAGACGAAGAACGGGATGGCGTGGGCGAACGACGCCTTCGCCGCCTCGCTGGCCGTCTCCGCCAGGTCGAGCCCGAACGCCTTCATCGTGCGCTCGCCTGCCAGATCCTGGTAAAGCTGCGAGGCCTTGTCGAGGTACTTCGGGTCGAACACGCCCTCCTTCGTCCGGTGCGTCAGGCCTCGGAGGATCGTGTACATGATGAACAGCACGGGCATCTGGACGATGAGCGGGAGGGCGCAGCCGAACGGGCTGGCCCCGTGCTCCTTGAACAGCGCCATGACCTCGGCGTTCTGCTGCGTCGGGTCGTCCTTGTACTTCGCCTGGATGCGCTTGAGCTCGGGCTGCAGCTTGCTCAACGCCGCCTGTGACCTCACCGCCTTGGCGTTCAGCGGGAACAGCAGCAGCATCACCGTGATGGTGAGCAAGGCGATGGCGACGGCGTAGTTCGGGACGAGCGAGTAGTACGCGCTCAGAAGCCACGCGAGTCCGGTGAAGAGGGCGTCGAACATGGGTCTCTCAGTCGGGGACGGGGTCGAGGCCGAGGCCGCCCCATGGATGGCAGCGGGAGATCCGCCGCACGGTGAGCCACCCGCCGCGCATGGCGCCGTGGCGCTCCACGGCCTCGAGGCCGTAGTGCGAGCAGGTGGGGAGGTAGCGGCACGGCGACGGGCGGCCCGCGCGGACCGTCTGGTAGGCGCGGATCAGCCGCACGAGGACGCGGGCGGGCACGCTCATGCGGGTTGCCTCGCCACGACGGCGGACACCGCGTCCGCAACGGCGGCTCGCAGTTCGGCGAAGGGAAGATTGGCCGCTTCGAGGCCTCCGACCAGCAGGTACGCGCCACCGGGCAGGGGAGTCACCGCGTCACCGGCAAGCTCCGCGGCGATCGCGCGGAGGCGACGGCGGAGCCGGTTGCGGACGACCGCCCCGCCCGTCTTCCGCCCGATGGCGTACGCCACGCGCGGCGGCAGGGAGTCGTCCTCGACCGGGAGGCGGACGACGGTGATCGGCCCTCGGCGCGCGCGCGTTCCCGCACGTCGCATGGCCTCGAAGGTGGCACGGTCGCGGATGCGCAAGACCGTGGACGGCACCGGTTGGCGCCTAAGCCGACAGACGGTGGCGCCCCTTGGCGCGACGCGCCCGGAGGATCGCGCGGCCGGCGCGGGTCGACATCCGGTGACGGAAGCCGTGGCGCTTGGCCCGCTTCCGGGTGTTGGGTTGGAACGGTCGCTTCACGAGAGCCTCCTGGTCGGCGCAGATCGTCGGCGCCGAGCGGGCCGGGAGTTACACAACGGGTCGTGCGGGCGCGCCTCGGCATTCGCCGCGCCCACACAGCAGGAGCCACGGTACCAACGCTGGCGCCCGGTTTTCCAAGCGGGGCCGTAGAAGGCGCCGGACGATGCTGGTACCGTGCCCTCTTCGCTCCGTTGGTGCACGGTGGACGGATACGGGTGCCCTTCCCCCACCCTGGCCGCTCCCAATGCGTGCGTCAGCGTTTCCACAGGTGTGGACGGAGTTGTGGACGGACGAGGGACAGGGGAGGCGCAACCGCTGGTGGCCGACGCCGAACGGCTGTGGAAAACATGCTCGGACGCCCTCCAAGAGCAGTTGGCCGAGTCGACCTGGAAGACGTTCTTCTCGGGCGTCCGTCCGCTGGCCTTCACCGGTGACCGCCTGGTGCTGGCCGTGCCGAACCTCCTCGTGAAGGAGCGGCTCGAAGGCCGCTACCTCTCCCTCGTCGAGGACACGCTTGCCGGCGTCGCCGGCGCCGGTGTTGCCGTTGCGCTCGAAGTGCACACCGAAGCGCGGGAGGCATTCCCGTCGGACGACGCGGACGACGAGCCGCCTGGAGCCCCGCTCGAGCGGTCCGCGAACGGTCGGGCATCGGCGACCGTGACCCCGACCCCCTCGGCGCCAACGACCGACCTGCGCGCCCCAAGCCTGCCGGTGAACCCGAAGTACACCTTCGAGACCTTCGTCATCGGCCAGTCGAACCGGTTCGCCCACGCGGCCGCCCTGTCGGTGGCCGAGACGCCGGCGAGGTCGTACAACCCGCTGTTCATCCACGGCGAGGCCGGGCTCGGCAAGACTCACCTGCTGCACGCCATCGGTCACTACGTGCGCGAGCACTACGACGGGCAGACGATCCGATACGTCTCGACCGAGACGTTCATGAACGAGTTCATCGACGCCATCCGCACGAACACCACGCCCGCGTTCAAGCGCCGCTACCGGGAGTGCGACGTCCTGCTCGTCGACGACATCCAGTTCCTGGAGAACAAGGAAGGCACCCAGGAGGAGTTCTTCCACACCTTCAACACCATCTACGGCGCAGGCGGCCAGATCGTGATCACCTCGGATCGACCCGCCAAATCCCTGGTCACGCTGGAAGACCGCCTCCGGAGTCGATTCCAGGCCGGCCTGATCACCGACGTCCGGCCGCCCGACCTCGAGACCCGCCTCGCGATCCTTCGCAAGAAGGCCGAGTACGAGAGCGTGATCGTGCCGGACGACGTCTTGGAGTTCATCGCCGTCCACATCAAGAACAACATCCGCGAGCTGGAAGGCGCGCTCGTCCGTGTCTCCGCCTTCGCCAGCCTCAATCGCGAGCCGGCGACCCGCGATCTCGCAGAACGTGTGCTCGCCGACAGCGTGACGTCCGGCGAACCTCGGCCGATCACGCCGCAGCTCATCCTCGACACGACCGCGGAGACGTTCGGCTTCACCGTGGAGGAGCTCTGCGGCGCGAGCCGCAGGCGCCCGCTCGTCACCGCCCGCCAGATCGGCATGTACGTGTTCCGCGAGCTGACCGACTTCAGCTACCCCGCTATCGCCCGCCAGTTCGGCGGCAGGGACCACACCACGGTGATCCACGCGGTCGAGAAGATCGCCGGCCAGATGAAGGAGCGCCGGCAGATCTACGACCAGGTCACCGAGCTGATGCACCGCATCAAGAAGGGTGCGTGATGACTAGGCCTCGCGCGACGGACAACGGTGTGTCGGTGCGTTGTAGTTCCGGGGGATTCCCGGTGGCTATCCCCCGACGCTCCGCGGTGGTGTCTCACCCCTGTGGGAACCTGTGGACAGGCCGCGCGGCTCGACACGGCCGCTGAACAGGGGCGTTGCGCGTTACCCACAATCCACAGCGCCTACTACCACTACATCCATTTATAAGAAGGAAAGAAGAGAAGAGGACCCGTGAAGTTCCGCTGCGAGCGTGACGCTCTCGTGGAGGCCCTTGGCATCGCCGGTCGTGCGGTTGCCACCAGAGGTGGCGCGCTCCCGGTGCTGTCCGGCGTGCGCCTCGAGGTATCGGGCAACCAACTCCGCCTCGCCGGTAGTGATCTCGATCTCACGATCCAGGTCGACGCCGAGGTCAACGGCATCGAGGACGGCGTGAACGTGCTGCCCGCGCGGTTGGCGACCGACATCGTGCGAGCGCTGGAGCCCGGCGCGGTGACCTTCGAGTCCGGCGACGACGACGTGCGCATCACCGCGGGCAGGTCGCAGTTCGCGGTCCGGATCCTGCCTGCCGACGAATTCCCGCGCCTGCCGTTCCCGGCCGACGCCGAGCCGACGGTGGCGGACGCCGTCACCTTGTCGGCCGCGTCGTTCTCCGAAGCGCTGCGCCAGGTGGTTCGTGCTGCTTCGAGCGACGACTCGCTGCCGGTGATCTCCGGGGTGCTGATGACCGCGGAGGCCGGCGGCCTTCGCCTCGTGGCCACCGACCGTTACCGGCTCGCGGTGCGCGACCTGCCCGGCACCAGCGTGTTGCGCGAGGGCCAGCAGGTCCTCGTGCCGTCGCGGGCCCTTTCCGAGCTGCAGCGGCTCCTCGGTGCGGCCGAGGAGGTGACGCTCCGCCTCGGCGAGCGCGACGCGTCCTTCGACGTCGGCCGGATCCGGCTGACGACGCGCCTGATCGAGGGCGAGTTCCCGCCGTACCAGCGCCTCATCCCCGACAGCTACCCGAACCGGCTCATCGTCGGGAAGGATGCGTTGCTCGACGCCGTGCGCCGCGTGCGCCTCCTCGTGAAGGACGCGATCACGCCGGTGCGCGTGACGTTGCGCCCGGATGGCGTGGAGTGCACCGTCGTCACGCAGGAGGTCGGGCAGGCGACGGAAGACCTCGACGCCAAGTACGAAGGCGGCGAGATGGTCATGGGCTTCAACCCCGCGTTCCTCATCGACGGGCTCGAGGCGGTCACCGGTGACGAGGTGGTCCTCGAAACGCTCGATCCCATGAAGCCGGCCACGCTGCGGGCCACCGAGGGCGGGGACTACCTGTACCTGCTCATGCCCGTGCGACTGACCGGGTAGGCGCGCCGTGCGGGTCGACCGCGTGTGGTTGACCGACTTCCGGAACTACGCGTCCTGCGAGCTCTCGCCGGCGCCGGGCCTGACGGTCGTCGTCGGGTCGAACGGCGAAGGCAAGACGAACCTGCTCGAAGCGGTCGGCTACCTCGCGACCCTGTCGTCGTTCCGCGGCGCGCCCGCCGACGCGTTGTTGCGGTCCGGTGCCGACGTGGCCATCGTGCGGGCGCAGGGGGAGCGCGACGCCCGGCCGCTGCTCATCGAGGCCGAGCTCCGCGCGGTGGGGCGCGACCGCGTGTTGGTCAACAAGCAGCCGTTGAAGCGCACGCGCGACCTGCTCGGCGCGCTCCGGGTCACCGTGTTCGCGCCGGACGATCTCGTCGTCGTCAAGGGTGGGCCAGCAGCGCGGCGGGTGTTCCTCGACGACCTGCTGGTGTCGTTGCACGCGAAGTGGGACGCGCTGCAGCGCGACGCGGAGCGTGTCGTCCGCCAGCGGAACACGCTGTTACGGCAGTGCGGGGGCCGCTTGTCGTCCGAGACGGCGTTCACGCTCGACGTGTGGGACACGAAGCTCGCCGAGCTGGGGGAGGCCCTCGCCGAGGCCAGGGAGGCCGCTGTGGCTGCGCTCGAGCCCGAGGCGGGCAAGGCCTACGACCAGGTCGCGCACACCGCCGCCGACGTCGCCGTGGCGTACCGGCGGTCGTGGGACGGGCCCCTGGCCGACGCGCTGGCTGCGGCGCGCAACGACGAGGTGCGCCGGGGCGTCACGCTGGTCGGCCCGCACCGCGACGACGTCGCACTGTCGATCGGCGGGCTGCCGGCGCGCACGCATGCCTCGCAAGGCGAGCAACGCTCGTTGGCGCTCGCGCTCAAGCTCGCCGGGCATCGCCTCGTCACCGACGCCGCCGGCGAGGCGCCCGTGCTGCTGCTCGACGACGTGTTCTCCGAGCTCGACCCCGACCGCAGTGACGCGCTGCTGCACCACCTGCCGCCGGGGCAGGCGTTGCTCACGACCGCGGGTGTCATTCCCGCCGGCGCGACACCCGATCTCGTCGTCCGCATCGCCGGCGGGCGGGTCGTCGAGTGACGCGGTGACGGGGTGACGCGGCGACCGCGCCGGGGCGAAGACGAGGAACCGCGCCGGGTCGGCGAGGGGCTCGACGCCGTGGCTCGACGCCTCGGCGCACCGGGCGCGGCCAGCATGGGCGCCGTCTTCACGAGGTGGGAGGAAGCCGTCGGGCCCTTGATCGCGGCGCACGCCCGCCCCATCTCGCTGGCCGACGGCGTGCTGGTCGTCGCGGTCGACGATCCGGCGTGGGCCACCCAGTTGAAGTTCCTGACGAACGACCTCGTCGCCAAGGTCGCGGCGGTCGCGGGATCGGGCGTCGTCGGCCGGGTCGAGGTGCGGGTGCACGGCGGCCGGAGCTGAGCCGGAACAGGGTTGGCCGGAGGGCGTTTCTGTCACCCCCTTCTGGTACACTGACACCGTTGCAATTCGGAGTTGCTTCACCCCTCTGACCAGGGATTTTCTTCGAATTCGCCGCCCGCACCCCCCCACGTCTGAGAGGTCGCGCCCGTGGCGCATCGCGATGGCTGAAACGCCCGAGAACGACGGTCACAGCAACGGCCAGAAGCCGCCGAAAAAGGCTGCTGCAGGGTCGTACACCGCGAAGGATCTGACGGTTCTGAAGGGCCTCGACCCGGTGCGCAAGCGGCCGGGGATGTACATCGGCTCGACGGGGCCGAGCGGCCTCCACCACCTCATCTGGGAGGTCGTCGACAACGCGGTCGACGAGGCCATGGCCGGCTACTGCGACCGCATCGACGTGACGCTGCTCGCCGACGGCGGCTGCCGAGTGGTCGACAACGGCCGCGGCATCCCCACCGACATGCACCCGGTCGAGAAGAAGACCGGCGTCGAGGTCGCGCTGACCGTCCTGCACGGTGGCGGCAAGTTCGGCGAGGGCGGCGGCTACAAGGTGTCCGGCGGGCTCCACGGCGTCGGGGTGTCGGTCGTGAACGCGCTCTCGGCGCGGCTCGTGGTCGAGGTCGACCAGAACGGCAGCCGGCACCACATGGAGTTCGCGAACGGCGGCAAGCCGCAGACGAAGCTCGAGGTGGTCGGGCACGCGCCGCGTGGCCGCACCGGCACGACGGTGTCGTTCTGGCCCGACCCCACCATCTTCGAGGACACCAAGTTCCGCGCCGTCACGGTGCTCGAGCGGTTGCAGCAGTACGCCTTCCTCAACAAGGGCCTCGAGATCCGCTTCCGCGACGAGCGCGAAGGAACGAGCGACGAGCACCGCGACGTGACGTACCGCTACGCCGGCGGCATCCAGGACTTCGTTCGCCACCTCAACGCCGCGAAGGAAGCGCTGTTCCGGAAGGTCGCGTACTTCGAGGTCAGCGAGAACGACCAAGAGGTAGAGGTCGCGATGCAGTGGAACACGGGGTTCCACGAGGGCATCCACAGCTTCGCCAACGGCATCGCCACCAACGAGGGCGGCATGCACGAAGAGGGCTTCAAGACCGCGCTCACGACGGTCGTGAACAAGTACGCCCGCGCGGGCGACCGCCCGCTGCTCAAGGAGAAGGACGAGAACCTCCTCGGCGAAGACATTCGCGAGGGCCTCACCGCGATCGTGTCGGTCCGGCTCCGCGAGCCCCAGTTCGAAGGCCAGACCAAGGCGAAGCTCGGCAACGTCTCGATGCGGTCGCTCGTGCAGAAGGTCACCAACGCCAAGCTCGCCGAGTGGTTGGAGGAGAACCCCACCGAGGCGCGGGCGATGGTGAGCAAGGCGATCCAGGCGTCACGCGCCCGCGTCGCCGCGCGACAGGCGCGCGACGCGACGCGGCGCAAGTCGATGCTCGAAGGGGGTGGCCTCCCTGGCAAGCTCGCCGACTGCTCGTCCAAGAACGCGGAAGACTCCGAGATCTTCATCGTCGAGGGCGACTCCGCCGGCGGCTCGGCGATTCGAGCGCGCGACCCCCAACACCAGGCGATCCTGCCGATCCGCGGGAAGATCCTCAACGTCGAGAAGGCCCGCATCGACAAGATGCTCAAGAACAACGAGATCCAGGCGCTCGTTCAGGCCATCGGCGCCGGCATCGGCGAAGAATTCGACGCTGCGAAGATCCGTTATTTCAAGGTGATCATCATGGCCGACGCCGACGTCGACGGCAGCCACATCCGCACCCTGCTGCTGACGTTCTTCTTCCGGCAGATGCGGCCCTTGCTCGAGGGCGGGCACGTGTACATCGCGCAGCCGCCGCTGTACTCGACGATCGTCGGCAAGGAGAAGGTGTATCTCAAGGACGACGTCGCGAAGGACGCGTTCCTCGCCGAGCGCCCGACCCACAAGGAGCAGTTCGTCCGGCTGAAGGGCCTGGGCGAGATGGACCACGACGAGCTCAAGGTCACGACGATGGACGCGGACAAGCGCACGTTGCTCCAAGTGACCGTCGAGCAGGCCGCTCTGGCCGACGAGGTGCTGTCGATCCTCATGGGCGACGACGTCGACCTCCGGAAGCAATTCATCACGTCCAACGCGAAGGACGTGCGATTCCTCGACATCTGAGCCGGCGTGCCCGACTCGATCGTCAAGACGCGTAAAGGCTGAGCCACCGCATGACCGACACCACCGCGCCCCCGGAAGACCCGACTCCTTCGATCGAGCCGATCGAGATCCAGGAGGAGATGGAGCGCTCGTTCCTCGAGTACGCCATGTCGGTCATCACCGCGCGCGCCATCCCGGACGCGCGCGACGGGTTGAAGCCGGTGCACCGCCGGATCCTCTACTCGATGCACGACTCGGGCTTCCGGCCCGACCGCCCCCATGTCAAGTGCGCGCGAGTCGTCGGCGACGTCATCGCGAACTACCACCCGCACGGCGTCGACGCCGCGTACGACACCCTCGTCCGGCTCGCCCAACCGTTCTCGCTGCGCCACCCGCTGATCGACTTCCACGGCAACTACGGCTCGCCCGACTATCCCCCGGCGGCCCATAGGTATTGCGTCACGGGAGATGCGTTGGTGCAGCTCGCCGACGGGTCGACGCGGCGGATCGACTCGTTCGTCGACGCCTCGCCGAACTCGGACAACGACATCGACGTCAAGGTCGTCGACTGGCGAGGCGATCCCGTCCGCGCCGACAAGCTGTTCCACAGCGGGCACCACCCGACGTTCCGGTTGCGCACGGGTGAGGGCTACGAGATCACCGGCACCGCCAACCATCCCCTGCTGTGTCTCGAGGAGGTTGGTGGCGTTCCCACCCTCCGATGGCGTCGCCTCGACGAGCTGTCCGCAGGCGCGTTCGTCGTCATGCGGCGGAACCCCGAGCCCGTCATCACGGGCGCCCTGACGGAAGCCGAACGCTCGCTCGCCGTTGCCGCCGGCGGGCTGATCGCGGAGGGCTGGGCGTCGACGACGCGGGCTGGCTTCAACAACACCGACGCCGAGTATCTCGACGCCGTGGTGTCGGCCTACGACACCGTCGTCGGCGGAGCTCGCTACGTGAGCAAGCGGTTGTTGCGGTCCGGCCGAGTGGTCCACGAGCTCGACGTGCACGACACTGCCGCGCTTCAGCGGTCGCCCCTTGCCGACGTCGTCGGGCTCCGCAGCGCCGACAAGCGCGTGCCCGCGGCGATCTGGGCGGCCTCGCCCGACGTCAAGCGCGTGTTCCTGCAGGCGCTGTTCGAGGGCGACGGGTGCGTGCAAGAGCTCCCGAAGAGTTCCGTGCGCGTGGCGTACTCGACGCGGAGCGAGCAGCTCGCGCGAGAGATACAGATCCTGCTCCTCGAGTTCGGGATCGTCAGCCGCCAGTACCGGCGTGACAACGGCGAGATCCAGGTGCACGTCGCGAACAAGCGCGACGCCTATCTGTTCGCGTCGCGCGTCGGGTTCTGGGGTGCGAAGCAGAAGAAGCTGGTTGAGGTTCTCGACCGGGCACGGCGAGTGTCCCGTTCGCTGTCGAGCGATCACGTTCCCTTCGTCGCGGAGTTCCTCCGAGCCACTGCGCCACGCGGCGGGCGTGAGTGGTTGTCGAAGCACAACGTCGATCGCATCGAGCGGTGGGAGCGCGACGAAGACGAGATCGTTGCCCGAATCGCCCCGGACTCGGAGCGCGTCGTACGTCCGCTCGTTGCTGGCGACCTGTACTTCGCTCCCGTCGCGTCGGTGGAAGACGCCGGTGTGCAGGCCGTGTACTCGGTGCGCGTCGACAGCGACGACCATTCCTTCATCGCCAACGGGTTCGTCAACCACAACACCGAGGCGCGTCTCCACCCGCTCGCGATGCACCTGCTCGACGGGCTCGACGAGGACACGGTCGACTTCACCGACAACTTCTCGGGCGACCGCCAAGAGCCGACGGTCCTCCCGAGCCGCTTCCCGAACCTGCTCGTCGCCGGCGGGCAGGGGATCGCGGTCGGCATGGCGTCGAACATCCCGCCGCACAACCTCGGCGAGGTCATCGACGCGACGATCCACCTGATCGACAACCCCGAGGCCACGCCCGACGACCTGATGCAGTTCGTCAAGGGTCCCGACTTCCCGACGGGCGGCCTTATCCTCGGCCGCGCCGGGATCATGGACGCGTACCGCACGGGTCGTGGCTCGATCCGCATGCGCGCCAGGGCCGAGATCGTCGAAGACAAGCGCGGCAACGTGCAGATCGTCGTCAACGAGCTGCCCTATCAGGTGAGCCTCGGCGCCGTCGCCGAGAAGGTTCGCGAGATCGTCGACAACCGCACGGTCGAGGGCATCCGCGAGCTGCGCGACCTGTCGGCCGGCGACCACACGCGCCTGGTGTTCGACCTCAAGCGCGACGCCAACGCGAACGTCGTCCTCAACAACCTCTACAAGCACACGCCGCTGCAGACGAGCTTCGGCGTGAACATGGTCGCCCTCGTCGACGGCGTACCCCGCACGCTGAACCTGCTCCAGGCACTGCAGGCCTACGTCGCCCACCAAGTCGAGGTCGTCACCCGACGCACGCAGTTCCGCCTGCAGAAGGCGAAGGACCGCGCCCACATCGTCGAGGGGTTGCTGCGGGCCCTCGACATGATCGACGCCATCATCACGACGATCCGCGCGTCGGAGGATCGTGCGTCGGCGCGCGAGGCGCTCATGGCCGAGGCGTTCGGGTTCAGCGAGATCCAGGCGAACCACATCCTCGACATGCAGCTCGTGCAGCTGACGAGGCTCAACGGCAACAAGCTCCGCGAGGAGATGGAAGAGCTCCGCGCCCGCATCGAGGAGCTGGAGTCGATCCTCGCCGACCCCGTGAAGCTGCGCGGCGTCATCAAGTCCGAGATGAGCGAGATCCGCGAGAAGTTCGCGACACCTCGGCGCGCCGAGCTCACCTTCGACCCGGGCGACATGAGCGCGGAGGACTTCATCGACGACACCCCGCTCGTCGTGGTGATGACGAAGGCGGGCTACATCAAGACGGTCGCGGCCAACGCGTTCAAGACGCAGGGCCGTGGCGGGCGGGGCGTCGCGGGGGCGAAGCTCAAAGAGGAAGACCTCGTCACGCGAATCATCCACACGACCGCGCACGCGTACCTGTTGTTCTTCTCGACGCTCGGCAAGGTGTACCGGCTGAAGGCCCACGAGGTGCCGATGAAGGAGCGCACCGCCCGCGGCACGGCGATCGTGAACCTCCTGCCGCTTGCGCCAGAGGAACGCATCCAAGCAGTCATCGACACGCGCGACTACCCCGACGATCGCTACCTGTTCTTTGCGACGCGTTCCGGACAGGTCAAGAAGACCGCCTTCAGCGAATACGACAAAAGCCGGCGCGAGGGGTTCATCGCGATCAACCTCAACGACGGCGACAAGCTCGTGCGCGTCATTCAGACGAGCGGCGACGACGACATCTTCATGGTGAGCCGCAACGGCACCACGATCCGATTCAACGAAACCGACGTTCGTCCAATGGGCCGGAGTGCGGCGGGCGTGCGCGGCATGAAGATGAAGGAAGGCGACGAGGTTGTGTCCTGCGACGTGGCGAGGGACGACGTGTCGATCCTCATCGTCACCGAGTCCGGCTACGGCAAGCGCACCCAGCTCGACAAGTTCAACCGGCAGACCCGCGGTGGTCAGGGCGTGCGTGGCATCAAGCTGACGGCTCGCAAGGGCTACGTCGTGTCCGCCTTCATGGTCGGCCTCGACGACGACATCTTCCTCGTCTCGTCGGGCGGCGTCACGATGCGGATCCCCGTCCGCGGCATCTCCTCCCAGGGGCGCGACGCGACCGGTGTGCGGGTGATGAACCTCGACGACGGCCAGACGGTCGCGTCCGCGGCGCCGATCCTGTCGTCGGAGGACGACGAGGACACCTAGCCACTTCCCACTTCCCCCTCCAGTCCCTCCGACTCGAGGAGGCTCCATGGAGGTCGTCCCACACAGGTCTCGCCGGCGCGCGTCGGGCGACGCCGGTCAGTTGTTGCCCTTGGTCGCGCTCGTCGTGGCGCTCGGTGGGCTCGCGGCCTTCGGGCTGGTGCGCCTCGCGGTCGTCGCTCGGGACTACGCCGCCGCGACGAAGGCCGCCGACGCGGCCGCGTTGAGCGCAGCCAGCGCACCGGAGCGGGCCGACGACGTCGCGCGCGAGGTGGCCGAGGCCAACGGCGCCAGGGTGGTTGAGGTGGCGCGGGTCGGCGCGGACGTCCGCGTGCGGGTCGAGCTCGGGTCCGCGGATGCGACCGCCCGGGCGCGGTCGACCACCCCCCCGGAGGGCGCAGCGGCAACGGCGCTCGCGCCCGCGATGCGCGCCG
>DASVEG010000036.1:0-2773 GCA_036380695.1 Acidimicrobiales bacterium | reverse complement strand
TCGCAGGCCTCGGCCGGCAGGACGGCGAACTCGTCGCCGCCCAGTCGGGCGAGCAGGTCTCCGGGCGCCAGCGCGCCGCGCATCCGGGCGGCGACGTCGCCGAGCAGCCGGTCGCCGTACGCGTGCCCGAGCGTGTCGTTGACGGCCTTGAAGTCGTCGAGGTCGACGAGCAGCAGCGCGCACGGTGCCCCGCGCTGCGACCGCGCCAGCCCGAGCGTGATCCGGTCGCGCAGCAGCGCGCCGTTCGCCAGGCCGGTGAGCGGGTCGTGCAGCGCCTTGCGGATCAGCTGCGCCTCGAGCGCCTTGCGCTCGCTGATGTCACGGCTGTTGACCACCACGCCCTGCACGGCGTCGTCGTCGAGCAGGCTGCGCACCGTCGACTCGACGTGCGCCCACGAGCCGTCGCCCTTCCGGAACCGCCACTCCACGACCACGATCTCCTCGGACGCGATCGCCCGCTCGACCGCGGTGCGGCCGAGGTCGACGTCGTCCTTGTGCACGAGCGACCACAGCGACGAGCCGACGCAGTCACCCGACTCGTAGCCGAGCACGCGCTGCGACGACGGCGTCACGAACGTGACCATGCCGGTCGAGTCGACGATCCAGATGACGTCGGACGACGTCTCGACGAGCGTGCGGAACCGTTCCTCGCTCGCGGCGAGCTCGCGGCGACCGGCGTCGACCTCGCTCGCCAGCCGGCGCGCGTGCGACTCGCCCTCGAGGATGACGAGTAACTGCATGCCGACGGCCATCAGCACGAGCGCGATGCCGACGAGGCCGACCAGCGGCCCGAGGTACACGTCGCTCGAACCGACCGATCCCGACGCGAAGGTGATCGCCGTCCCGACGAATGCAAGCGCGGCAGTTCTGGCATGCCGACGGCGTGCCCACGAACCGCTCACGACCTCTGCGTCGGCGAGTGTTGATCGAGTCTTGACGGGGCCAGTCGCAAATGAAGTCAGGGGACGGTGACACGCATGGCACGACCGGTACGCCGGCGCGCGGTCCTTCGCAGCACGAATCCCCAGCCGACGGCCGCGACCGTCGCGAACGAGAGCCATTGGATCGCGTACGACAGGTGCGGCCCCTCGCCGAGGTCGAGCGGCGGGAGCGGCTCCGGGAAGCCAGGTGGGACGGGGCTCTGCAGCTCGACGTGGAACGGAAGAAGGTCCCGGGGCACGTACGGGTCGATGGCGTCGACGTCGACCGCGTTGAGCTTCGGGGGCGCGCCGTCCTCGCCTGGTGTTGCAGTATCGGTGCGCGCGTCGTAGCTGCCGCGGAGGATGCCGACGACCCGCTGGGGCCCGGCCGGCGCTGGCTCGTCGCGCCAGCGCTCGGCGAGATCGAGCGGCACGAAGCCACGGTTGACGAGCACCGCGGTTCCGTCGTCGAGCACCAGCGACGTCACGACGTGGTAGCCGGGGAGGCCGTTGCGCGTCCGGAACCCGACGAGCACGTCGTGCGCGCCGTCGAAGGTGCCCGTCGCCGCGACGGTGCGGAACTCGACGTCGCGCAGGGGTTCGCCCGCGACCTCGCCGAGGTCGACCTCGGGTGCAGCCATGCGTTCGGCCACGCGCTCGTTCTGCGCCTTCCGCTCGTCGAGCCGCCGGAACTGCCAGAACGCCAGGCTCACCATCACCGCCACCGCGACGGCGACGAGCACGTGGCCGGCGATCCATCGAGGGCGGAGGGCGAAGCGATACATGAGTAGGGGTCGGTTGTGCGGGCTCGGGGCGGTCAGCGGGTGAGGACGAGCAGGAACTCGAGCTCGCCGCGGTCTTCCGTCTCGGCCGGGCCGAAGCTCGGGTTCGGGATGCCCCACTCGTCGAACACGATCGTGAGGTTGCCGGCGACCCGGATGTTGCCCGCGGCGCGCTGCGCGGTGAGGGGGATCGTGACGAGCTTCGTCGTCCCCCGCAGCGCGAGCTTGCCCTTCGCGGCGACGGCGATCTCCTGGCCTTCGGCGGGCAGCTCCCCGATCGGAATGGGCGACGACAGCGTGAAGTCCGCGGTCGGATGCGTCGCGGTGTCCATGATCCGCCCGCGGAACTGGTTGTCGCGACGGCTCTCGTCGCTCGCCATGGTCGTCATGTCCACGCTGAAGGATGCGGTGCGGAGGGTGGTGCCGTCGAACTGCATCTCCCCGGTGACGCTGGACGTGCGACCGACGGCCTCGGCGCTCTGGCCGAAGAGGACCTCCTTCACGCGGTAGCCGGCCTGGCTCCCGGTCGTGACCTTCCACACGCCGGCGAGCTCGGAGGCTTGGGCGCGCGCCGTGGCGGCGGTGGGGTCGTCGTCGGCCGTGGTGCCGTCGGCGGTGCCCGCGTCGAGCGTCAGGCGGTCGGGCGCGTCTTCCTTGACGAACTGGATGTAGACGAACGTGCCGATGGTGGCCAGCAGCGCGCCGGCGACGGCCAGCGCGACGACGGTCGCCAGTGGTCGCTTCATCGCCACAGCATCGCGGCCAGCGCTGGGAGACCGCGGTGGTCGACTGTGGGCAGCCTCAGCGGGCGTCTTCTACTCGTCCGTAGCTACGGCGTCTGCACATAACGCCGGGCCCGGGTGAACGTATTTCCAGTCTATTGATCCACGCGATTTCTCCGATTTGTACTTGTGTGAGGGAGCGAACATGTGTGCCCCTCCTCAGGTTCGGGTGGGTAGGTGGATGGTGATTCCGCCGAGGCAGAGTGCGATGACGGCGGCGAGGCTCTCGATGGAGTGGTAGCCGTAGCCGCGTCGTTGGATGAGCCGGATCTTGGAGTTGATGCCTTCG